>JAADHO010000052.1 GCA_013151775.1 Deltaproteobacteria bacterium
CCCGGCAGCGGAGCCGGCTGCGCCTGCCGCGTCGGACAACCCGACCAGGGCGGTCAGGGCGTGCTCTTCGGTCTCGGCCTCGCGGCCATGCTCTTCTGGCGTCGACGTCGACGCTGACTGGCACGCTCCGCAAAGCATGGCTCAGCAGGACTCTTGCCTCAGCTCAGGCTTCGGCCAGCTGCGGCACGCGCTCGAGTCCGAGCGTGCCGTGGGCGTCGAGGTCAAGCCGTGACGCGGGCATCGATGCGAGCTCCGCCTCCGCCGCACGCAGGATGCTGTCCGCGTCGGGCAGCTGCAGCAGGCGCCTGCGCAGGGCGCCCGCGTCGTCCACGGCGCGCAGCAGGAAACCGAGCTGCTCCTTCAGCGGGCCCACATGCCCGAAGCGCTTGCCCGGGTCGCGCGCGCGAAATCCGGCGTCGAGCGCTAGCAGCCACTCGAACACGTCTTCACCGCTCGGTCGCTTCGGCTCTTCGCCCGCTCGGAGCGCGGCCAGCTGCGTGAAGATCCATGGATTCCGCAGCGCGGGTCGCCCGATCATCACGCCCGCGGCGCCCGAGTCCCGCATCAGCCTCAGGGCGTCCGCCGCGTACCAGAGGTCACCGTTTCCGATCACCGGGATGGGCAGCGCTCGCGCCAGCTCGCGGATCACGCGCCAGTCGGCGACGCCCGCGTAGAGATCGCTGCGCCGCCGGGCGTGCACGACCAAGAAGTCGACCCCGGCGTCCACCAGCAGCCGGGCTCTCTCGAGGGCGCCCGCGTCGTCGTCCCAGCCGAGGCGCACCTTCGCGCTGAGCAGTCCCGGCACCTGCGCGCGCATCGCAGACACCACGCGAAAGAGCAGCGCCGGATCCTTCAGCATCGCGGCGCCCACGCCTTTGCGGACCACGCGCGGCATGGGGCAGCCGACGTTCAAGTCCACCACATCGGCGCCGGCCTCGGCCAAGAGCGCCGCGGCCTCGGCCATCTTCTCGATCTCGTTGCCCATCACCTGCACCGAGAGCAGCGCCTCGGGCGCCTTCACGACGGCGCGCGTCAGCACCTTCGCCGGCAGCGCAGCCCGGGACACTCGCACGAACTCCGTGCACACGAGCCCGACTCCGCCGCCTGAGGCGAAGCGCGCGCGCAGCGCCGGCCCCGTCACGCCCTCCATGGGCGCCAAGGCGCTAGCGGGCGCGAAGGGCAGCTTGACCATCGCCTGTGCATAGCGCGCGCAGGCCGGGCTGTCTTCTCAGCCTCGACGCCGCGCCAGGGCGCGCAACACCCCGTAGTAGAGCACGGGAGCGGCCAGCCACACCAGCTGCGGGAAGAGCGTGATGGGCTGATGGTTGCACTCGAAGAGCGTCGGATTCCAGGCGTGGTCCCGGACGAAGGCCCAGCCGTCGTTCGAGGTGCTCGAGATCTCTACCAGGAGCTCGGAGAGCTGTCCCCAGACCAGCATGATGATCAGCGCTCTGCCGCTGAAGCGCGTCCACCAGCTCTCGTCACAGAAGCGCTGCGCGAGCCAGACCCCGACCAGAAAGAGCGCACCGTCCCAGAGCGTGTGGCTGACGAGGAAGATCGAGTAGTGAAGCGGCAGCGGCCGCACCCAATGGATGGTCGCCCACTCGCTGGTCTCGGCGCTGAGCACGAAGATCGGGATCTCCCAGATCAACCCGATGGCGGCGCCCGCCCAGAACAGACTCCAGATCAGCTTCTCGAGCTTGCCGGCGCGGTAGAGAGCGTAGATGACGAACGGGCATCCGAAACCGACGAGAAGGTCCAGCGAGTAGTAGAGCATGGGTGTCCCCGTGGTGCGCAGACTACGCCGGATCCTTCGCCTCCACCACGGCCGGCGAAGGCTCTCGTCAGCCGAGCCCGACGCGCGCGTTGAACTCCGTGATCAGCGCGTCTAGCTCCGCGGCGTGATTCGGGATGGAGGTCCAGTAGCTGTCGTCGTACCACTGACGCTGGATCTCCTCGTAGCTCTTCCCCTGCTGCTCGACCCAGGTGTAGTACTTCAGATTGTGGACGCGCTTGCGCTCCGGGTAGGTCAGCTCTTCGACGAAGTCCGTGCCCGTGCCGAGGATGTGGCGCTCGTGGGCGATGGCGGCGTCGGTCGCGCTGAATTCTCCGCGCTCCTGATTCAGCTCCTCGAGTCGGCTGCCATACATCTCGATGGAGTCCGTCAGCACCGTGATCACCACGTCCTGCTCGCCGAGCTCGTACCACTTCGCGAGCTTGATCGCCGAGAGCATGTTGGCGACGCCCGAGATGCCAAAGAGCGCGAGCCTCTGGATGAAGGCGTCGCTCAGGCCGCGCTCGCTGAGATAGCGCTTGCCCGCGGGCTCATTGAACAGGCGGATACCCGCCATGGCCGCCTCGTCGTCGATACCCATGACGAGATCCGTGTTCTTCACGTTGTGGATCCACGGTACGTGCTTGTCGCCGATGCCCTCGATGCGATGGGCGCCGAAGCCGTTGTCGAGCAAGGTCGGGCATTGGAGCGCCTCGCTCGCGGCGATCCGGCAGTTCGAGAAATGCTTCTTCAGGTAGTCCCCCGAGGCGATGGTGCCCGCGGAGCCCGTCGTGAGCGCCACACCCCTGAGGGTGTCACCGGCGCGCATCTCGTGCTCGAGCACCTCGGCCATGGCACGGCCCGTGACCTCGTGGTGCCAGAGGTAGTTCCCGAACTCCTCGAACTGATTGAAGATCATCAGATCTTCGCCTGAGCCGCGGAGCTCGGCGCATTTGTCGAAGATCTCCTTCACGTTGCTCTCGGTGCCGGGCGTCTTGATGATCTCGCCGGCTACGTCCTCGAGCCAGGTGAAGCGCTCGCGGCTCATGCCCTCGGGCAAGATCGCCACGGACTCGCAGCCGAGTAGCGCCGAGTCGTAGGCGCCCCCGCGGCAGTAGTTGCCCGTGCTCGGCCACACGGCCTTCTGGCTCGTGGGATCGAATTGGCCCGTGACCAGTCGTGGGGCGAGGCAGCCGAAGGCCGCGCCGACCTTGTGTGCGCCCGTGGGAAACCACTTGCCCACCAAGGCGAAGATGCGCGCGGGCACGCCCGTGAGCGCCGGCGGAAGCTCGATGAAGTTCGCGCCTCCGAAGCCGCCGCCCTTGGCCACGGGCTCGTTGTGCCAGCTGATGCGGAAGAGGTTTCGCGGATCCACATCCCACAGCCCCACGCCCTTCAGCGCCGCCTTCGTGTCGTCGGGGATCAGCGAGGGATCCGCCATCTGCGCCAGGGTCGGGATCTTGATGTTGCGCTCTCGGGCGCGGGCGACGGCCTTCTCGAGGCCGGCTTCGTTCAGCGTGAGGTCGATCATCAGCTTCTCTCCGTGAGCGCGCTCGACAGGGCGTCGAGGCTCTTTTCGATGGTTGGGGGTGAGGCGCCGGCGGCGCGGGCGGCTGCGCCCACGTCCTTCAGGCCGGTGCCCGTGATCAAGAGCGCGACCTCGTCGCCCTGCGTGAGCGTGCCCTCGGCGGCGAGCTTCACCAGGCCGGCGTGGGCGGCTGCGGCTGCGGGCTCGGCGAAGACGGCGGCGTCACGCCCGAGCTCGGCGATGCTGCGCAGGATGGCCTCGTCCTCGACCACGACGAAGGCGCCGCCCGTCTCACGTGCGGCCCTCAGTGCGCGCCATCCGTCGCTCGGTCGACCCGCGGAGATGCTGTCGGCCACGGTCGCTGCCTCTACCTCGGGGACCTCGTCGCTGCCGGCGAAGAAGGCTTGGGCGATGGGGCTCGAGCCGCGCGCCTGCACACCGTAGAGCCGCGGCATGCGCGCGATCAGGCCGGCACCGAGCAAGTCCTTCAGCCCCTTGTGCACACCCGTGAGGATGTTGCCGTCGCCGACGGAGACGACGATGGCGTCGGGTACGCGCCAGCCGAGCTGCTCCGCGAGCTCGAAGCTCACCGTCTTCTTGCCTTCGACGGTGAATGGATTGGTGCCCGTGTTGCGGCAGTAGATGCCGAGCTCTGCGCTGGCTTCGGTGGCGAGGTCGAAGGCGTCGTCGTAGCTGCCGCGCACCAGGAAGAGTCGCGCGCCGAAGATCTGCAGCTGCGCCAGCTTGGCCGCGGGCGCCGACTCGGGCACCAGGATGATCGCCTCGAGGCCCGCCGCCTGCGCCATGGCGGCCAAGGCCACGCCGGCGTTGCCCGTCGACGCCGTGATGATGCGTGACTCACCCAGGGCCCGCGCGCGCTGCACTACCACGGCGCTCGCGCGATCCTTCAGCGAACCGGTCGGCTCGCGACCTTCGTCCTTGATCCACACCTGCCCGAGGCCGAGGCGCTTGGCCAGAGCGGGCGCCATGAAGAGCGGCGTCCCGCCGACGGTCGTCAGCGTGCCGTCCTCGGGGCTCGGCGCGTCCACCGGCAGCAGCGGGGCGTAGCGCCACATGCTGCGGTCGGCGGAGGCTTCGATCTGCGCGCGCGCGTCGGCGGGCAGCTCCACACGCACGTCCAGGTTCGCGTGGCACGCCGGGCAGGTGCTCGACGCCTCGTGGGGCGCGAAATCCTCGCTGCAGCGAGCGCATGTGGTTCCGAGGAAGCTCATGGGGCCGCCATCTTGCCACGTCGCGCACGGAAGGCACGCGACCAATCGCAGCTCATCGAGCTCGACTCATCCGCGAGGTCGGCGACGTCGGCGACGTCGGCGGGTCGGAGGCGTCTCGACCTTGCTCTCTTGATGGGCCCACTCGGGCACGATCTCGCCACGGGCCTGCCTATCGATCATGAAGAGGGCGAGGGCCTCGGGGAAGTAGTCTCGTCGCGGCAAGGTGCCGAGCTTGCCCGAGCGCAGCCGCCGCTGGGAGGCGATCAGGGCTCGCATGCGATCCTTCAGGCGCCGCGGCAGCGTGAGGCGTTGGGTCAGCTCGAACATGAAGTCTTCGAAGGCTCGCGAGGGATCGCGGACGCCTTCGATGGCCTCCTCGATGGGCCCGAGGAGCAGCGCCGAGAGCGTCACCGCGTCCGAGGGCAGCTCGCCTTGGGCGTGCATGCGGTCGATGATCGCGAGGCGTGACCAGGTGAGCCCGGCGTCTGGCGCGTCGTCGTCCAAGAAGGCCGCCAGCTCGGGCAGCAGCTCCGCGAGCACCCCCGTGTCCCAGCAGAGATAGTACGAGCGGTGTCCCGCGCCTCCGCGCATGAAGCGCAGGATCTCCTCGAGCAGACGCGGCTTGGCGGCCCGTCCGAGGTCTGCCTTGTGGCGCACGATGGCGTCGTAGAGATCGGGATCGATGCCCATGTCGAGGCGAGCGCTGAACTTGATGGCGCGCAGGATGCGCACGGGATCTTCGCGCAGGCGCACGGCGGGATCGCCCACGGCGCGCAAGACGCCGCCGAGCAGATCCGGCATGCCGCCGACGTAGTCGATGACCTGACCGCGTTCGAGATCGTAGAAGAGCCCGTTGATGGTGAAGTCGCGCCTGACGGCGTCTTCGTAGGGAGCGCCGAAGACGTTGTCGTTGCGGATCAGCAGATCCTCTTCGGCGGCGGCGCCGTCCGTGATGGGCACGAGCCTCACTGGAGGCGGGCCCGGCACCAGGGGGATGCCCTCGGCGAGGATGCCGGGGAGAGACTCGATGCGCTGGGCGGGATCCCGCCGGAAGGTGGCGGTCTCGATGATCTTGCCGTCCGCGAAGAGGATGTGCGCCAGGCGAAAACGTCGACCGATGACGCGGCAGTTGCGGAAGAGCCGCCGCACCTCTTGGGGCAGCGCGCTGGTGGCCACGTCGAAGTCTTTGGGCGAGCGGCCGAGCAGCAGATCACGAACGCCACCGCCGACCAGGTAGGCCGTGTGGCCGTAGCGTGTCAGGCGCCGGAGCACCTTGGCGGCGTCGGGGTCCACACGCGCATCGGGGATGGGCCGGTCGTAGACGGCCGGCGGCGGCCCCTCCAGACGCTCGTCGCCGTCGTCACGGCCATCGTGTCGATCGTCTGTGGGGCGTTTGGCTTCCTCGGATGAGTCCATACTTCGGCGGCTCATGCCGTCCTCTCGCTTGGCCCTCGCGCCTCGGATGAGGCCACGCCCTCCCAAAAGCAAGGGCTCTTTAGCAACCTCCTCGGCCTGAGGCAACGCCGCAGCGTCGAAGGACGGTTTGCGCGTCAGGGCAGCTCGCGCGCCCAGATGAACCATTGGCCGTCGGGCAAGGCGCGCACGCCGCATTTGCGGCTCGAATCATCTTCGCCCCAATCGGTTCCGTCGGACTCGTCCGAGTCCATGCCGCGGTCGTCGAAGTCGACGCTGAAGTCGCCCGTGTCGCCGCAGCTGTCCTCGCCTTCGAGGTAGCCCGAGGTGTTCCAATCGTCACCGAGGGGCAGGGAGACGCCGGCGATCAGATCCGTTCGCGCCGGCGCGGGGCGCGTGTAGCCGGCGCCCGCGTTCTCTTCGAAGCAGGCCGCCGCGTCGCTTCCCGTGGTGATCTCCGCGTACCAGGCTACCGATCGGAACACGAGGTCGACCGCGAAGGCGCTGGCCGCCGGATCCGCGCGACACGAGAAGCGCAGGTCCGAGCTCGCGCCCATCACCGGGCGCATGCCGTCCCACACGCCCGAGTGTCCCGCCGCCGGATCGAGCGTCGCGAGGTCGTCGTAGTAGGCGCTGGCCTCGTCGTTCAACGTCGTCGTCCGCGTGGAGGCGACGAGCGTCCAGCCACCGCCGTCGGTCGTCATGTCGCAGTAGACCGTCGCCGGCGCGCCCGTGGGGTCGGGCAGGATGGTGTAGGCGCCGGAAGGATCCGCAGGGAAGGCTGCGTGGATCGCCGCGCAGCTCGACCGCGGCGCCGCGCAGACGTTGACCGCGCACTCGCCCGAGGCGCAGTCCGCGCCCAGCGTGCAGCTCGCGCCGTCCGGGCAGCCGAGGCAGCTGCCGCCGCAGTCGACGTTCACCTCGTCTCCGTTCAGGATGCCGTCGGCGCAGCTCGTGCACGCGCCCGCCTCGCAGCGCCCGCTCGCACAGTCGGCGTTCGCCGCGCAGCTCAGCGTGTCGGCGCAGCCATGGCAGCTGCCGCCGCAGTCGACGGCGCTCTCCGTGCCGTTCTGCACTCCGTCGACGCAGCTCGTGCATGTCCCCGCGTCGCAGCGCCCGCTCTCGCAGTCCCTGTCGACGCCGCAGCTCATGCCGTCCACGCAGGCCGCGCAGCTACCGCCGCAGTCCACGTCGCTCTCGAGTCTGTCGCGTAGACCGTCCGCGCAGGCCAAAGGGCGCACCCAGATCTGGAACGAGGCGCCGCTCACGTCGCTCGTGCCGCACTTGGGCGTGTCGTCGTCCTCACCCCAATCCGTGCCATCGCTCTGGTTGCTGTCCATGCCGCGGTCGTCGAAGTCGACGGTGAAGTCACCGCTGTCTTCGCATCTGTCCTCGCCTGCGAGGTAGCCGGCGCTCCAGTCGTCGCCGAGTGGCAGGCTCGTGCCCGCGACGTTGTCACGCCGGGCGGGAGCCGGACGGGTGTAGCCGCTTCCGGAGCCCTCTTCGAAGCAGCTCATGGCGTCCGAGCCGGCCGTCCACTCGCGGTACCAGGCCACCTCGTAGAAGCTCAGGTCCACCGTCTGCGCGCTGTCGCTCGGCGTGGTCTTGCAGCTGAAGCGCACATCGCCGCCGGCGCTGAAGAGCGGCCTCAGACCGTCCCAGATGCCCGTGTGTGCTGCGGTCGGCGTGAGCCGCGCGAGGTCCTCGTACCAATCGGAGCGCTCGTCGTTGAGCGTGCCCGCGAGGGTCGACGCGACCAAGGTCCAGCCGCCCCCGTCGGTGGTCATGTCGCAGTAGACGCGACGGATGGCGCCCGCTGGATCGGGCTGAATCTCGTACACGCCGGAGGGCAGGCTCGGATCACCCGAGAGCAGCTCGAAGCAGCTGCGTGCGCCCGCCACGCAGGCGCCCGCGTCGCACGTCCCCGAGGCGCAGTCCACGTCCGTGGTGCACGCGCTGCCGGCCGGACAACGCGGACAGACGCCGCCGCAGTCTACGTCCGCCTCGCCGCTGTCGAGCGCGCTGTTGGTGCAGCTCGAGACCAAACAGAAGCTGAAGAGGCAGCGCGTGGAGACGCAGTCGGAGTCGAGCACGCAGCGCAAGCCGTCGGCGCAGGCGTCGCAGATCGCGCCTCCGCAGTCCACGTCGGTCTCCGTGTCGCTGAGCGCGCCGTCGACGCAGGCCGCGACAACGCAGATCTCCGCGCGACAGGCGCGATCGATGCAGTCAGCGTCCAGCGCGCAGCTCGCGCCCACGCGGCAGGAGTTGGGACAGCTGCCGCCGCAGTCCGTGTCCGTCTCGTCACCGTTCGTGATTCCGTCGGAACAAGCGCCAGATTGACAGACGGCGCCCATGCAGATGCCGCTCGCGCAGTCGCGGTTGAAGGCGCAGCTGACGCCCGCCTCGCAGCCGACGCAGGTGCCACCACAGTCCACGTCGGTCTCGTCGCCGCTGCGTCGACCGTCGCTGCAATGGGTCGGCAGCATGTTTGCGTCCGTGGAGGCGTCGAGCGCATCGGCCCCGGTGTCGACCTCCGCGTCCGTGCTGCCGTCCGCAGCGGCGCCGGCCTCGTCCTGCGCGGCGTCGAGGTCGGCGTCGAGCGTGGCGTCTGTCGCCGCTCCAGCGTCTCCGCGTCGGCCCGCGCCCGTGCAGGCGGTGCTCGCGATGAGCATCGAGAGGAGCGCGAAGCGAAGCCAACTCGTCTTTCTCATATCACCCGATCTTCGAGGCGAAACGCCTCCCAAGGAGAACTGAAGCAGTCTACACTGCTGTTGATCTCGCGACGATGCCAACCGACTCGAACGTCGGGGTGACCTCGCCGCCCATCGGAGTTAGAAGACGCCTCTCGTCGTGGGGGGCCGTGGCGAACCGCATCGGCCCCGTTCAACCATGGAGCTTCCTTGTCCAAGATCTTCGTCCTCGACACCAATGTCATCCTCCACGATCCGCGCGCGATCTATAAGTTCGAGGAGAACGACATCGTCATCCCCATCTTCGTCATCGAAGAGGTGGACCAGTTCAAGAAGGAGCTGTCGGAGCGTGGCCGCAACGCGCGACAGGTCGCCCGCAGCCTCGACGAGCTGCGCCTGCAGAACGGCCACACGCTCGAAGAGGGAGTGAAGCTCGAGAGCGGCGGCATCTTGCGAGTGGCGCTGCCCAAGGACGCCGCGCATCGCCCGGGATCGGATCACGGCGCCATGGATCGCGCGATCATGCGCACGGCGCTCGACGAGAAGAGTCAGCACCCGGAGCGCACGGTCGTCTTCGTGACCATGGACTCGAATCTGCGCATTCGGGCCGACGCTTTCGGCCTGCGAGCCGAGAACTACGAGGGCGGGCGCATCTCCATCGATGACCTCTACTCGGGCATCTTCACCATCGACGCTCCCGCGGGCATGGTCGACGCCTTGGGACGCAGAGAGACCGTCGATCTCTCGCCCCTCGGTCCGGTGGAGGGCATGCACCCGCAGGCCGGCGTCGTGCTGCGTGATCGCGTCCAGCCGAGGCACACGGCCCTGGGACGCTACCTGTCCGCGAGCGACACGGTGAGGCCGCTGCGCGTCGGTCGAGAGGGCGCGTGGAATGTGCGCCCGAGGAATCTGGAGCAGTACTTCGCGCTGGATCTCTTGCTCGATCCCGAGGCGCATCTGGTGACCCTCGTCGGCAAGGCGGGCACGGGCAAGACGCTGCTCGCCATCGCGGCGGGCATGCAGTCCGTGGTCGAAGATGGCCGCCACTCGCGCCTGCTGGTCTCGAGGCCGATCTTCCCTCTCGGCCGAGACGTGGGCTACCTGCCGGGCACCATCGAGGAGAAGCTGAACCCCTGGATGCAGCCGATCTTCGACAACCTCGAGTACATCTTCGGCACGGGTCGCAAGCGCGTGGGCGAGTTCCGCGAGTATCACGAGCTGGTCTCGGCGGGGATCATCCAGATCGAGCCGCTCACCTACATTCGCGGACGCTCCCTGCCGCATCAGTTCTTGATCGTGGACGAGGCGCAGAACCTGACACCCCACGAGGTGAAGACGGTGATCACGCGCTGCGGCGCCGACACCAAGATCGTGCTCACGGGCGACCCCTATCAGATCGACAACCCCTACGTGGACTCGGCGAGCAACGGTCTGACGATCGTGGCCGAGCGCTTTCGCGAAGAGTCCATCGGTGGACATGTCACCCTGCTCAAGGGGGAGCGCAGCGAGCTCGCCGAGCGCGCCACGGAGCTGCTCTGAGCGAGGCTCGACGAAGGGCCGCGCTCGACGCCTTGCTCGCGCAGGTGCAGCGAGCTGCACGCATCTTGCCCGCGCTGACCGTGCGTGGTGACGCGGCGGAGCGTTCCAGGCTCACGCGCGCCCTCGAGCGCGGCGAAGAGCTGAAGTTGGTGGAGCCGCCCCAGCGTCGCGTCCGCATCCTGCCCGCGCTGAAGGCCCTCGATCACGCACGCGAGCTCGCCAAGGACACACCGGCGGAGGCGCTCTACGCGGCGCGCATCGACGAATTGGAGCTCGAACTCTCGCTGCTCGCCTCGATCGGCGATGCCCGCGCCGTGCGGCCGATCGTCGCGCGCCTGTACGGAAAGGGCGATCTACTCGTGCCCTTGGGAGAGAGTCAGCGCCCGGTGCGCGAGGTCGCGCAGCGCCTGCTCGACGATGTGCAGAACGAAGTGGAGGCGGAGTCTCTGCCGGCGGAGTCGGAGGGCGCTCCGAGCGCCGCGGGGCTGATGCGTGCGGCGGCGCATCACGCGCGCCTCGAGATCGAGCTGAAGGTGGACGCACGACTCGTCTCGGATGCTGCGGCGGGTGAGCGCACGGTCTACCTCGCGAATCGGCGCTTCGGTCTGCGCCAGGCGTCACGCCTCGCGGTGCACGAGGTGCTCGGACATCTGCTCGCGGGCGCCAACGGCCGGGCGCAGCCGCTGGGGATCTTCGCGCTGGGCACGGCGGGTTCCTTCGCGGACCAAGAGGGAGTGGCGATCTACCTCGAGGAGGAGGCGGACCTGCTCGACGGCTATCGCGTGCGCACGCTGGCCGCCCGCGTGTTGGCGACGGACTCGATGCACGAGGGCGCGTCCTTGCACGAGACCACCCGCATGCTCCACCGCGAGCACGGCTTCTCCGCTCGTGACGCGGTCGTCATGGGTCTGCGCGCGCATCGAGGCGGAGGCGTGGCGCGGGACGCCGTCTACCTCTCGGCCTGGCTGCGCGTGCGCCACGCCATCGCCCACGGGCGCGCCACCTGCATGGAGCTGCGCAACGGCAAACTCGGCCTGGGAGATCTGCCGCTCGTGCGTGAGCTCGGACGCGACGGACTCGTGCGCCCTCCGGCGTTCCGAAGCGTCGCGGGCTACTACCCGTCGCTCGAGGGCGCGGACTCGTCTGAAACCCGCGGGCCGAAGCGCTCGTCGAGCCTGCGCGCCACGGCCTCGGGCACCAACCCGGAGACGTCTCCGCCGAGCCGCCTGGCCTCCTTGACCAGGTTCGACGCGACGTAGAAGTAGGCGTCGTTGGCCATGATGAAGACCGTCTCGATCTCTTCGTTGAGGTGGCGGTTCATGTTGGCCATCTGCAGCTCGTACTCGAAATCGGCCACGGCTCTGAGCCCGCGCAGCACCACACGCACCTGCTTGCGGCGACAGTAGTCGACCAAGAGCCCGCCGAAGGAGTCGACCTCGATGCGCTTCGGGTCAGCGCCGATCTCCTTCACCGTCTCGCGGATCATCTCGATGCGTTCGTTCACGCTGAAGAGCGGACGCTTACGTTCGTTGTCGAGCACGGCGACGACGATCTCGTCGAAGGCGACGAGGCCGCTCTTCAGGATGCTCGCGTGACCGTTGGTGATGGGATCGAACGAACCGGGATAGATGGCTCGGCTCATGATAGGGCTCCGCGGAAAGGTGAGGCTCACGCGCTGGTAGGCCACTCGAGCAGGGATACTCGCGTGTCACCATAGCGATAGCGAGCCACGCTGGCGAGACGTTCGGGCAGGTCCACGGGATCTCGCGCCGCCTGCTCGAGCACTAGGTGTGCGCCCGGGGAGAGCAGCCCCGCCGTGGGCAGCGCGGCGAGCACGCTGAGGGCCGACTCGAGCTCGGCGTAGGGCGGATCCGCGAAGACCAGATCGAAGCCCTCGCCGCCCGTCTGACGCGCCAGACTCGGGAGCGTCTTGGGAGAGAGCGTCAGCCTGAGGGCGTGGGCCCGCTCGTCGAGCCCGAGCTGATGAAGGCTGGCGCGCAGAGCTCGAAGCGCGTGGGCGTCCGCCTCCACGAAGCAAGCCTCACGCGCTCCGCGGGAGAGCGCCTCGAAGCCCAAGGCGCCGGTCCCAGCATAGAGATCGAGCACGCGGGCGTCGCGCAAGAGTCCGCGCGCGTCCAAAGCCGACGCCAAGGCCTCGCGCACGCGCTCGCTCGTCGGCCGCGTCGCCTGATGGACTCGTCCGCCAAATCGACGACCCGAGAGCTCACCACCCACGATACGCATGGGAGCGCGCCGTGAGCGCTAGAACCTCAGAGTGGCGGAGAAGTTGCCACCGTGGCGGCCGAAGGAGGAATCAAAGCGCAGGGCCATGCCCTGGGAGTCACTCTCCGAGCCGGAGTCGCGCAGCAAGAGCCAGGTGCCGACGCCCGCGGAGGCGACCGTCAGGCCTAAAAAGACGTACTGCAAGATCTCGAGGGTGTCCGCTTGGTTGCAGACGCTCGCGGCGCGAGCGAGGTTGAGGTCGTCCCCGTAGGCGTTGCCGTTCCGCGCCTCGGTGCAGGCGTTGAGGCTCATGGGGACGTTGTCGCGGAAGTCGTTGTAGCGGCGGTCGCTCCCCAGGCTGCTGATCTTCGCCATGCTCCAGATGGTCAAGATCGCGAACAGACCCGCGCCGCTCAGCGTGCCGATGGCGGGCCACGGGAGCCCCGGACCGCCACCACCGACCTCCTCGAGATGAGCCTCGACCGCGGCCTCTCGATCGGCCACGACGGTGACGCTGGCGCGGAAGGATTGGTGGCCATCGGCGGTGATCTCGATGCTGTGACGTCCCTCCGTGAGCTCCGTCGCGGTGAACACGCCGCCATCGGCTTGGCCCGCGTCCTCGCCGTCGATGCGCACCATGGCGTCCTCCGGCTCGACGTCGACACGCAGGGAGCCGTGCATGGCGAGACCGGCCAGGCGCGCGATATAGCGACGTGCGTTGTCCCGGAGATCGTCGATATCCTGGTGCAGGTGGCTGATGTTGTCGGTGACGGATCGGGCGATCTGGCCCGCGTCAGCGTCGAAGAGATAGAGCGTCAGAGCGAAGTCGTATTGATCTCCAACGCTGGTGCGCCTCACGGTGCCGTAGATGACGCGCTGCGCCTCGAGGTCACCGGCGATCTCCGCCATGCAGGCCGCGTCGGGTTCATCACAGCCGTGGGCAAGGCTCATCTGGGAGAGGGAGATCTCCGCGTCCGAGACCTGCCAATCGGGCACCTGCGAGGCGGCGTGACGCAGCGCGCCCGTGAGATTTCTGGCGAACTCGTCGTCGCCTTCCACCGAGCGGATGCCGAGAATCGTGACGTTGGTCTGGGCCGCGGCCACAGCCGGGGCGACGACTCCGAAAGACGCGGCCATGAGAGCCAGGAATATGCCGTGCTTGAGCATGCGATCTCCTTGGAGCGCACTCTATCGCTCCTGCCCCCCTGCGGGCAACACTGCTGCCGCACGTGATGGGCTGTATTTTGCCGACCCTCGTGGCTGTTCTGGTCACGAGATTGACCGAGGGGGTTACATCAGCACGCCGGGGACCTTCGAAACAGGCTGAAAGCAGGTCCGCGCGGCCACGGAAGTTGGCCCACGTCTTGCTGTAATCATAGCGCACCGTCAGGTAAGGCGGACGCAAAGGAGTATGACATGCACAAGGCATGGGGTCTGATGGGTCTGGCTCTCTTGGGCGCGGCGGCGTGCTCGGGCGGGAGTGTCGAAGAAGAGAGCGCACCGCTCACGACGGCGCCCGCGGCTGCGGCGACGCCCGCGGCTGAAGCACCAACCACGCAAGGAGGTCTCCAGCTCATCACGGAGGCCAACCAAGTGTGCATGGTGAACAACCAGTTCATGGGTCGGGACCAGATCCCGATCGAGTTCGAGGGGCGCACCTACTACGGCTGCTGCGCCGGCTGCGTGACGCGCATCCAGACGGATCCATCGAGCCGCGCGGCCGTCGATCCGGTCACGGGACGCTCCGTCGACAAGGCCTCGGCCGTGATGGGCCAGGACTCCGAAGGCAACATCTTCTATTTCGAGAACCAGGACAGCTTCAGCCGCTACCGCGGTCAGGGCTGATCCGCTCGGCTAGCTCAGACCAGGCGCTTGGCGATCGCCTCCATGGGCTTCAGACCCGAACCGAAGCGCGCGATGGCCTCGCGATTCGAGGCGAGGTCACCATAGGAGATGAAGCGCACGTCCAGGTCCGCCACGCGACTGAAGGCCGGACGGTTCAGCTGATCTCGCACGTCGCCTTCGCGCTTGTCCGGCGCCACCAGGAACATGGCGCCCGTGGCTTGGCCTTCGCCTAACGCCAGGTCGAGCATGCGAACGATGCCCGAGTAGATCGACGTCGTGTGCTCGACCTCGAAGGCTGCCGCCACCTCCGCGAGCTCTGCGTCGACCCAGAGGACGTCGATCAAACGGATCGAGTCGCGGGCCGCCGAGCGCTCCACCGCGTCGGGCAGACGCTCCAGGCATCCGTCGGCTAGCCTGCCCGTGCCGCACTCTCGGTTCTGATCGTTGCTGGCGATCCAGACTTGGAATCCTAGCGCCAGACCGAGGTCGCGCAGCCAGCCTTGGATCTCGACGTGGGTGCGCTCGCCGTCGCGCGCGGCCTGCATCGCGCGGCTCGCGCGGCTCGCCTCCAAACGCACCTGCGCCAGATCCTCCTGCCAACGCGCTAGCGCGGCCTCGCCTTCACCTCGAGGCGGTGCGGGGTAGCGCCCCGAGCCCAGATCGAAGAGCAGCCCGGCGATGGCGCCGAGGTCATTCGAGAGGACGTCTCGATACTCGGCGTTGAGCTCGAGGATTCCGCGCCGCATGGCCAGGTATTGCTCCCAACGACCGAGCTTCACCTTCGCCCCGGTGAGCGCGTTGTAGCCCTTCACGATCGCCGTGTTGAAGGGCGTGACCGTGGTGGGGTGCAGAAAATACAGCAGGTTCGCCGCCGCGGGACCGAGCCCTTTGATGCCCACGCGATCGAGCGCCTGAATGGCCGCGATGATCTTCGCCTCTTCGCCACCGCAGCAGGTGCAGACATCGAGAAAGTGAGCGAAGGCGAGCTGATTCTCGCGATTCTCGTAGATGTCCGGGATCCGTAGCTTCGGTTTCCACAAGAACGCGTGGTCGGCTCCGCGGAAGATCTGCCGCTGCTCCGCGATGGACTTCACGACGGTCTCGAGGGACGAATGCTTGTACACATTACCAAAGGTGTTGTCCTCGATATCGGCGATCACCGAGAGGATGCCGCGACGGATAGAGCGGAAATTCTTGATCCGCTCTTCCCAGAGGAACCACGTCTTGTAGGTGCCCGCCTCGTCTTCACGCCAACGGGCGAGCAGTCGCCGCATGGGCTCGGCCTCGGGACCGGCGTAGGTGTGTGGCATGCGCGTATCTCTCGTGGTCTACGATTGTCTACGTGACGTCGCGGCGAAGAAGCTACCGAAGTTGAACGTCTCTTCGCGCATGTTACCAAACACGGACATCATATGTCCCGGAATATCGAGCAGTGGATGTCTACAGATCGACAATCATCAACTTCCATCGCGGGCCAACCAGGCTGTGGCGTTGAGCATGAACACGGCGTTGTCGACCTCTCCCCAACCGTCGTAGAGCCTGGCGTCGCAGCCACTGCAGGTGCCATCGTCGACGGAGCTCGAGTCGCCGAGCACGACCAAGCGGCCTCCGGCGGCGAGGGAGGAGCTGACGAGCATGCCGCCCTGTCTCGAGCGCACCACAACTACGGCGGACGCGTTTCTCCCGGTCGTCGAGACGCTGGTGCCCGAGTGGAACTTCAGCCGAGAGGCGACCCCGAAGGGTCCCGAGTCGATGGCCGCGGCGGAGGAGGTGCTCGACCCGAAAGAGCCGTCCTGACCGATGGTGTTCCCGTCACAGCGCACCCCGAAGCCGTCGAGGGGAGCTGCGCTGAGCAGCGTGTTGATCACCCGCCAGGCCTCGGTGCAGGCGGTGCAGCGCTGTGCGCCGGAGTGATCCGCGACCAGCAGGATGCCGCCGCCGCGCTCCGCGAAGCGCCCCAGGGCGACGCGCTCCTGAGCCGTGAAGGGCGCCTCGGGCTCGACCGAGATGAACACGTCGAATTGCTCGAGGTCGCCCGGACCGCCGTCTCCCAGAGTCAGCGCCTCGCCCGAAGGCAGCTGACGAATGCTGTAGCGCTCGGTCGCGTGCAGGTCGAAGGCCCACGCGGAGATGCCCCCGGACCATTGGGTCTCGCGATCGGGGTGGGGCGGCGCAGGCGTCGCGCCCATGTCGACGATCCAGTCGGCGTTGCCCACGGAATTCAGGTGGGCCGCGTCGAAGAGAACTCGGAAGCTGCGGGGACTCGCGTCTGGGCGATCGCCAGCGTCCGTGGGCGACCCGCCATCTCGCGTGATAGGTTGGGCGTCCGTCGAGGCGTCACGGGCAGCGGACACGCCGAGACTGCACGCGGGAACGAATGCGCTCAGCAGACACAATGACCAGGCTCGACGTGTTCGGGATAGCCGCAAGCGCATCGGGCGTGCGCCTGCAATTTGCGTACCGCAATTCGGGACATTGGCCGGTGAGGCTGTGGTTGTCCCTGGTCGCGCTGTGCTGGATCTCTGGCTGTCAGGAGAGCGAGCCGATCTCCGGCATCACGCTGATGGATGGCGGCACGGCCGGCAGCGACACGAGCGTGGACGCCCCAACGTGGACGAACTTCGCCAAGCCCTTCTTCGAGTCCTACTGCGTCGGCTGCCACGCCGCCTTTCGCAACTACACGACTCGTGAGCACGTGACGCGGGACGCATACTTCATCCGCTGTGGCGTGTCTCCCGAGCCCCTGGCCCTGTGCCCGGTGGACATCCCCCTACCTCGCCAATACCCCTACGGCGAGGGTCCTGCGCCCGACGATGGAGAGCGCCGCCGGATGGTCGAGTGGTTCGATGACGGCATGCCCTGAGGGCGCAGGCGCAGCATCCCGACCCGTGCACGTGCCCTTCGACCCATATCTCGCCACACGATCTCACTTTACGTAACGTTAGGTAGGCGCTACAGACACTCGATGTTGCACACACCGACCCGCGCTGCGCTCTGCCTCCTCTTCCTACTCACCGCCTGTGGCGACGACAGCTCGCCCGTCGACGCCACGCTGCCGATGGACGACGCCGCGCTGCCGCCTGCGGACGCTGCGAGCGACGCCGACCTGATGGACAGCGGCGTGACGCCGGCCCCAGACGCCGCCATGGCCGACACCTGGACGGGCTTCGCCCAGACATTCTTCGCCGACTACTGCGTGGCCTGTCACGCGGGCGGCACGCGGGACTACCGCAGCATGACGGAGGTGATGCGGGACTCGAGCACCATCGCCTGTGGCGTCAGCCCCACGCCGCGCGCGGGCTGTACGGGCTTCCCTCCGCCCGGGCAGTTTCCGGTGGGCAGTGGCCCGAAGCCTAGCGACGCGGAGCGTGAGCGCTTGGTCGCCTGGATCGACGCGGGCTTGCCCGAATAGCCGCGAATCTGACCGTCTCGGATACACGCACTAACCGAGAGAGTTACAGAACGCTGAGAATACCGACGCGCGGCACGGATCTACACGCCGAATCGACTTGGCCCGCTGCTTGCTAAGTCTCTCGCCGAGGTCCATGGCGATCGATTGAGCGAGCGCCGCAGCGGATCCGAGGAGTCCCGTCGTGAAAAAATCCCTCAGCCTCTCCACCCTCGCAGCCGCTGCTACCGCACTCGCTCTAATCTTCGCCATGGGCCTCTACGCGGGGTATCAACACGTTCAGACCGGGGTCTCCTGGGAGAGCCTGTTCTTCACCCACGCCTGGCACGTCATCGCCCTCACCGCAACGGTCGAGGTCGTGCTGGTGGTCGCCCTGCGAACCACGGTCTCGGACCCCATCCGCCGAGTGAACAAACACCTCTACGGAGTGGCCACGGGTCACGTGAAGCCGCTGGTGCTGTCGTCACAGGTGGAAGAGGTGGAGGAGCTCGTCAGTGGCGTGAACGCCATGGTCAAGCGCCTCGAGATGAGCCGCGATGAAGACGCCTTGCAGCGCTCAGACGAAGATCTCGCAGCCCTCGCCGAGCTGGTGCAGCGACTCGACCCGGACAACGGTGAGGCCATGGTGCGCCTCTCGCGTCTGGAGCGCGCTCTCTCGAGCGTACCCCGTCCGTCGAGCTACCCGCCGAAGCTACCGCAGGCGAACGAGGTCGTGGACTATCGCCTCGCCGCCCTCGTCTGAAGTGAGCGACAGGTCATGAACAAGCTCGCACACAGAGGCTTGCGCCTGCTCTCGGAATTCTCCATTCCGCTCATCTCCGGTGTGGTCGTGGCGCTCATCTGGGCCAACGTCGCACCCGAGAGCCACGAGGCCCTGCTGCGCTGGTCGCCGCTCACCGATCTGGGCGTCGACGGCGTGGAGTGGCTGGACTTTCACTTCCTCGTGAACGACGTCTTCATGGCGTTCTTCTTCGGCATCGCCACCAAGGAGATCGTCGAGAGCGTCCTACCCGGCGGCGCCCTCAATCCCCCACGGAAGGCGGTCAACCCACTGTTGGCCACGCTCGGTGGCGTGCTCGGACCGATCGCCGTCTACCTGGTCTTCGTGTTGATTCGTGGCGACGGCTCCCTCACCCATGGTTGGGGCATCCCCACGGCCACGGACATCGCCCTGGCGTGGCTCGTGGCGCGCATGGTCTTCGGCAAGGGTCACCCTGCCGTCAGCTTCTTGTTGCTGCTCGCGGTGGCGGATGACGCCATCGGGCTCGGCATCATCGCGGTGTTCTATCCCGATCCAGCGCACCCCGTTCAGCCCCTGTGGCTGGTGGCCGTGCTGGCCGGCATGCTCGCCGCCGGTGGCCTCAACAAGCTGAACGTCAAGAGCCCGTGGCTCTACCTGATCGGGCCCGGCGTGCTGTCCTGGTATGCGCTCCACTCCGCGCATCTGCACCCCGCCCTGGCGCTGGTGGCCATCGTGCCCTTCATGCCCCACGCGACTCACGACGAAGGCCTCTTCGTACACCAGGACGGCGCTCCTCAACAACGCGACACCTTGAACAACTTCGAGCGCGCGTTCCGCCTGCCCGTCGACTTGGGGCTCTTCGCCTTCGGTCTGGCCAACGCCGCCGTGCCGCTCTCCGGTGTGGGCGACGCCACGATCGCGGTGCTGGTCGCGCTGCTGGTCGGCAAGACCTTCGGCATCTTCGGCTTCAGTCTGCTGGCGGAGCGCTTCGGCTTCCCGCTGCCGCAGGGCATGAACCGACGCAGCCTGTTCGTCGCGGGCATAACCGGCGCCCTCGGGCTGACGGTCGCACTCTTCGTGGCGGGAGTCGCCTTCACCGATCCGGGCCTGATGGGCGCGGCGAAGATGGGCGCCCTCGGCAGCGCCATCGCCGCCCCTGTGGCGCTGATCGCGGGTCGTCTGCTACGAGTACGCGAGGTCGACGCTGTGGCGAAGACTGAAAATCAGGGACCAGTCGTCGGCGCGGCGGCTTAGGTCACATCTACCGAGCGGACCACTAACCGAGTGGACCATTTCACCCCAAGGGGTCGCAGACCATGTGACCCCGACGACTGGAGTATCTCGTGAAGAACACAACCTCATCCCTGGCTGTGGTCGGGCTCTTGGTCCTGATGGGCTGCTCCGACAGCTCCGACGCTCCTGCCGCCCCCGAGACCGCATCCGAACCCAGCGCAGAGGCACCGAGCGCAGGGCCAGCGAGCGCGGCGCTCGACAGCGTGTTCTCTGAATACGAGCAGATCCGTGACGCGTTGGTGCGAGACGAAGCGTCGCAGATCGCCGCGGCAGCCACCCGCATCCACGACCAAGCCCAAGGCATCCACACGCCCGCGCTGCAGGCGCGCATGACCGAAGTGGCGAGCGCCGCCGAGGCACTCTCCCAAGCCGACGCCGCCGATCTCCCGGCCGTGCGCCGCGCCTTCGGAGCGCTCAGTCAGCCGCTGGTGGCGCTGCTCGACGAGAACGCCGAGCTCGCGAGTAACCGATACGTCTTCGAGTGTCCCATGGCCGAAGGCTATGGCCGCTGGATCCAGCCGACCGAAGAGCTGCAGAACCCCTACATGGGTACGATGCAGCCGACCTGCGGCCAGGCTGTCCCTTGAGCGCGGACTACCTCTCACAGATCGCGAACGCGTCCCGATCACCCGCCGTAGCCGACGGGCGCTCGACTCGATGAGTCGCGAACCGGGTCTCTACTTGCGTCAGGGGAGCCGCTCGGCTCTGGGCCGTGTTGCGCTCTACCTGTTGATCGTGCTCTCGCCCTTGGCCTTCGCCTTCGCCGCGCAGGCCGAGACGGATCATCCGCTGCTCCAAGAGATCGCGAAAGGGCTCGCGCTCACGGCCTTCGCCATCGTGGCGCTGCAGCCGGTCTTGGCCGCCCGCTACCGCTGGGTCGAGCGACCCTTCGGCCAGGACACGCTCTACCGCTTCCACCGCAACATGGGCATGTTCGCCGGTGTGCTGCTGCTCGCGCACCCGATCCTCTACGCCGCCGGGGGTGAGTGGGATCTGCTCTACAGCTTCGAGGGAGGCTGGGAGGTGGCCCTCGGTCGGGTCGCCTTGCTCGCGCTCGTCGGCATCATCCTGACGTCGGTCTTCCGGACGTCCATGCGACTCGACTTCGAGACCTGGCGCGGCGTCCACAACGGCCTGGCGCTCAGCCTGCTCGTGCTCGGTTTCGTGCACAGCGTGGCCGCGGGCGGAGACTTGAGCGAGTGGCCCATGCGCCTGGTCGGGCTGATGCTCTTCTCCCTCGGCTTCGTGAGCCAGCTGGCGCACTTCCGCTCGGTGCACAGCCGAGAGCACGCGACGGAGTTCGTGGTCGTCCGCGTGACCCCGGAGACCGCCGACGTGTGCAGCCTCGAGCTGAAGCCGGCGAGACCCGAGCTCGGGATCGACCATCTGCCAGGCCAATTCCTCTTTCTCACCCTGCACCGGGAGTCGGGACCGACCGAGGAGCATCCCTTCAGCATCGCCTCCGCTCCGTCCAGAGACGGCCACGTGACGGCGACCATCAAGGCCTCCGGAGACTTCACGCGCAGCATCCGCGACACCGAGGTCGGCGATCGTGCGTGCGTGCGCCCTTCGGTCGCTTCTCACACCTGCTGCACGACGAGCAGGATCCGATGGTCTTCGTCGCGGGCGGCGTGGGCGTCACACCCATGCTCAGCATGCTGCGACACATGCACCAAGAAGGCAGCGACCGCTCCGTGCTCTTGCTCTACGGCAACCGCACGCAGGCGGACATCGTGGCGCGCGCCGAGCTGGATGAGATCGCGGCGTCGGGCAAACCCTCGCTGCGGGTGGTGCACGTCTTGAGCAAGGCTGACGCGAGCTGGCAGGGGGAGACCGGGCGCATCGACTGCGGCTGCATCGAGCGACACGCGGGTGGACTCGACGACAGAGCCTTCTACGTGAGCGGACCTCCCATGATGATCGACGCCGTGGTGCGCACACTGCGCGAGTCGGGCGTGCCGGATCGCCACATTCACTTCGAGCGCTTTTCCCTATGACCTGGGCTGGGCAAGGAGAGAACCTATGAAGAGGACGAAGAGCGCGATGCTCGCCACCCTGGCTGTCATGCTGCTCACGACCACGGGGGTGGTGGCCCTGGCCTTGGTCCGGGCTGACGGAAGCGAAGCCGGCGAACACGGACACGGCGAGGCCGGCGAGGCCGATGAGGCCGGTGGACACGGCGAGGCCGGCGAGGCCGGTGGACACGACGAGGCCGACGAGGCCGGTGGACACGGCGAGGTCGGCGAGGCCGGTGGACACGACGAGGCCGACGAGGCCGGTGGACACGGCGAGGCCGGCGAGGCCGGTGGACACGACGAGGCCGACGAGGTCGAGGTCGACGGGACCGAGGTCGGGGAAGAGGGAGAGCTCGAATCGGGTGACACCGGCTCTCCGACGGGCGCCGCACTCCCTCGAGGTGTCGCCCCGCCCGAGCCGACGGAGCCGACGGAGCAGCACGACCCCGGGGTTCGCGGGCGCGGAGCTTCGCACTCCGGTTCGGGCGACCACCGCAGGCGGCGACCCTCGAAGAACCACGGTTCGTCGAGCCACAACTGAGCGTCTCGAGTTCGCGACTTGGCGGCGCATGAGTCTGGCACGCTACCTGCACGAGCCGCGCGCATGAGGTTCGCAGGGTGATACGGAAAGTGCCCACTCGGGGGATGCCCTTGGGGTGGCGCGTGGGCATCGCCACGGGCATCGCCGTCACCATCGCCATGGGACCGGTCGCGATCTTCCAAGGCAGCCTCGCCCGAGACGCCGCCATGGCCGAACGCACCCAGACGCTGCGGCTGGTGGCGGCGCCGCTGGTCACGGACCTGGAGCACGCCGGCGGGCCCGCCGAGGTGCAGATGGCCTTGGCCAGGTTCCGCCAAGCCTTCGTTCACCGAGGGCTGCCCGTGCCCGAGGTCGAGCTCGAGCCCGGCGGGCCCGATCCCGGCGATGATCCACCGGCGAGCCTGAGCTTGCCCGTCTCGGTCGCGAGCCTCGCGGGAGGCCGAGGCACGCTGCGGCTGACGATGCCTGCGAGCCTGATGGTGCGTCGAGATCGTGAGGCGCTCGCGGGCTGGGCGCTGCACCTGCTCGCGACCTTGACCGTAGTGATCACCTTCCTGCTGGTGGTGCTGCGCTACTTGGTGGTGCGCCCGCTCGCGAGGTTGGTGGACGCGGCGCGCAAGATGGAGATGGGCTACTGGCACGCGGTGCGCGATCCCGGCGGGGCGTGGGAGGTCCGCTGGCTCGCATGGCGCTTCTCCGAAATGGGCCGTCAGCTCGATCTGGCCGTGAAGAATCTCGTGCACGCGGAGCGCGCTGGAGCGTTGGCGGCGCCGAGCAGCCCCGAAGACGCGCCCGACTGCGACGCCTGTGAGTCCGCCGCCCCGACGACGGAAGCCAGCGCGGACACGCAGAACGCCCACTACGACGCAGCGGCCGACGCAGTGGATGTCGCCAACGCCAGAGCGCAGCGGCGCGAGCAGGACGCGGTGCTGCGCCGACTCCGAGGCGTGTCCGAGCGGCTCGCCCACGGGCTGGCGGCCGGCACACCCGATCTGAAGCTCGCCCGAGTCACGTGGGACGAGCACGCTTCGGAGGCCGAGCGACGCGGCGACATGGGCTTGGCGGCGCTGCTCGAAGACCTGGCGTTTCGGACGCTGCACCCGGACACCTACGCCGAGCTAGAGCTGTCGCTGCACCTCGGGCGAGAACGGCGAAGTCTGTGGGTGAAGCTGCAAGGACGCGCCCTCGAGCGCCTGCTCGAAGACGCCGGCTGCCCGGCGCTGACGGTGAAGCATCGCGTGAAGAGCACGGCCAGCGTCTACCGAAAGATGCAGGCCAAAGGTCTCGAGCTAGACGAGGTGCACGACCTCTTCGCGTTTCGTGTCGTCGTGCCCCGGGAGCAGGACTGCTACCTAGCTCTCGGCGTCATCCACCGCTCCTTCGAGCCCCTGCTCGGGCGCTTCTCGGACTACATCGCGTCTCCCAAGCCGAGCGGATATCAGAGCCTCCACACCATCGTTCGCCCGCTGGATCCTGGAGCGCCGATCTTCGAGATCCAGATCCGCTCCGAGGCGATGCACACGCTCGCCGAGTCCGGATCCGCGGCGCATTGGCGCTACAAGCGCGAGCCCATCACGCACGCCGAGCTGGACCTGTGAGCCAGGCTGGAGCGGACTCAGGAGTGGTGCATGCTCATGCTCGATTGGGCGGGCGAATCGAAGCGTCCCTGCGCGTGGTACTGAAACCAGAAATAACTAGTGCAGAGCGAGGCGCCGACTCCGCCCAGCAGCAGCACCAAGCCCGCCGCTCGCAGCAGCTTGGCCGGAGCCTCCTTGGCGGCGAGATGCAAGAGCACGAGCCCCGCCGCCGCGGCGAAGAGCTCGAGCATGAACGCGATGTCTCCCAAGAACTGACTCATCGAAGCCTCCGTGTGCTCGTGGCGGGCGCCACGGTAGCGCGGCGGGATCACCCACGCGTGTCCAACAGCAAGCACCGTGCCGCCGGTCCCCGCCGGGATCGCAGGACGTACAGCAACACCTCCAGGGGCTGATTCTGTAACCGATGAGGTCACCAGTGTAACCCATTCGGTCAAATTGACCTCGGATCCCCTGATGATCGGCGCTGGACTCTGGGACATGGAGTCGCTTGACTCTGTACCACGGTACAGGGTGTAGGTTGTCTCTGCAGATGCCAGCTGATGGCCTGGAGGCAACGTGAGAGATTCGGCACAGACCACTACCCTGACGATCGGAAAGATCGCGCGGAGCGCCGGCGTGGGCGTGGAGACCATCCGCTTCTACGAGCGCGAGAAGCTCTTGCCAGAGCCGGCTCGCGATCCCTCGAGCGGATACCGGCGATACACGGAGAGCACGATCTCGCGGCTCCAGTTCATCGCGCGAGCCAAGGAGCTTGGGTTCACTCTGCGCGAGACGCGTGAACTTCTGGACCTTCGCGCCGGCTCGGCGACCTGCGGGACGCTCCGCTCGCGGGCGGAGGAGAAGCTCGATGACATACGGCGCCGAATTCAGGACTTGCGACGCATCGAGCAGGCGCTGCTGACGCTCTCCGAGGCCTGCCCCGGCGCGGGTGGACTCGAGGCCTGCCCGATCCTAGCCGCGCTCGAAGGAGGATTCGGCGATGCGGGTTGAGAACGCGTCGGCCACCCTGCATCGATCCGTCGCAGCTCCCGGCTCGGATGGCAGCGGCTTCTCGTGGCGGCGTCTTGGCGCAGCGGTCCCGAGCGTGGCCTTCGGCCTGCTCCCCAAGATCGCGTGTCCGGCGTGTTGGCCCGCGTACGCCGGTGTGCTCAGTAGCTTCGGGGTGTCCTTCCTGATCGACGCTCGCTACCTCTTCGCGCTCACCGCGGCGTTCCTCGCCGTCGCGCTCTTCTTCCTCGGCTTTCGTGCGCATCGGCGGCGGGGCTACGGCCCACTCATGGTCGGGAGCGTGGCCTCCGCGGTGTTGCTGATCGGCAAGTTCTACCTCGAGAGCGACCCCGCGATGTTCAGCGGCGTGGGCCTGCTGATGGGCGCCTCATTCTGGAATTCGTGGCCTCGCAGGCTGGCCACATCGCCTGCGTGTTCGGTGTGTGAGCCGTCCGCGGAGGTCAGGTCGTGCTGTGACGCGACGACATCCCCACCCGCGACCGCGTGCTGCGAGTCGCCCACACAAGGAGAATCATCATGAGTCAACGTCAGATCGAGATCTTCAGCGCCGGATGTGCCGCGTGCAGCGACACCATCGAATTGGTCCACAGCATGGTCTGCGGGTCATGCTCGGTGGAGGTCCTCGACATGCATGACGCCGAGGTCGCTGCTCGAGCACGCGACCTGGGAATTCGCTCCGTCCCTGCCGTCGTGGTCGACGGCAAGGTCGCAGACTGCTGCGCATCTCGCGCGGTCGACGAAGGCACGCTCCGCGCCGCAGGAGTCGGTCAGCCCACGACCTGAGCGTCGAGGCGAGCGAGCACGCAAGCTCGCTGGATCCTCCTCTGCTCGATCACTTGACAGCGAGTTCGTGTCAATCCCACTCTGTCGCCGCCAGCGCCCGTCGGATACGGTCATCCGGAATCAAAGGTGGCTCCGATGGTTGTACGAAGGATGGCGACGAGGGCTAGACGGATCGTGGATCGTGCGTGCCTCGCCGCGCTGGTCGGCGCGCTGCTTTGTGCCGCCAGCGCCAGTGCGCAGGAGCCGGCGCCCGAGCCCGGGACACAAGAGCCCGGGGCACGAGAGCTCGATGCTCGAGCGCCCGAAGCGGACTGTACGGTTCAGCAGCGCGCACCGGACGTCATCCTGCTGCAGGACGGGACGCGGCTGCGCGGGCTGATCGCATCGACCACGCCCGCGGAGACCGTGCTGCTCTTGGCGAGCGGCGAGCGACGAGTGCTCGAAGCCAGCACGATTCAGCAGATCCGAAGGGCGCGTGCCGCGAGCACCGAGCCCGAGCGCCGACCCGACGCCGACACGAGCGTGGTGGGAGAGGCGACGCAGCTTCATCTGCGCGGATCGGACGACGGAGGTGAGCCCGTGACCTTCTACGCGGTGGCCGGTACGCGAGTGTCCGCGCCACCACGCACCGACGGCATGAGCAACCTCAACCGCAGCATGATGCGGCTGAACGGTGACGCTCCACAACGCGGGTTCTGGCTACTCGAGCGCCTCTGCACCGCACCCTGCGACGTCGACTTGGCGGTGGGAAACTACTCTCTGGCGGTGGCCCGAGGGACGGCTGTGCCGACGCTGCTGGGCGCACCGGTGAACGTCCTCGCAGAGACCACCCTCGAGGCCCGGATCACGTCCCATGCGGGCTCGCGCTGGGCCTTCGGCCTGACCTTCGTCGGGGGGATCCTGCTGGGGACGAGCACCATGCTCGCGGGCTTCGCGGCGGCAGACGACGGAGCTCCCAACCTACCGGTCATGCTCAGCGGGCTCGGGCTGATCGTCGGCGCGCTGATCGGCGGGATGATCCTAGCGGGCGTGCTCGACCTCGACGACGACGTGGACGTTCGCACGCAGAGGACCGCACGATGAGTTCAGCCCGTCACCTATGCTGCGTTGGGGTCGTGCTCTTGGCCAGCGGGAGCGCCTCGGCTCTGGCGCAACCGGCCTGCGACCAAGACCAAGACCAAGTCGTGCTGCGCTCTGGCGAGACGCTCCGGGGCGTCGTGGCCGAGTACGCACCCGACGGCGCCCTGACCCTCGTCCTGCCCTCGGGTGAGACGCGCGAACTCGAGGCGAACGAGGTGGGCAGCGTGGTGACGGCCGAGGCCCGCAACGACGTGGCTAGCGCACGTGAGACGCCGCGGCCCGTCGCTAGCAATCCGCGCTCCGCGGCACCTCGCGTGCGCGTGCGCCTGCGGTCTGATGACGGGAGTCCTCTGGCCTACTCCATCGAGGCCTATGCCTACCGCCCGCAGACGGTCGGCGCGGGTCAGGGACGCCGAACCAGCACGTCGCTGCTCACGGGCTACCGCTTTCTATGTCGCACGCCGTGTGAAGCCTTGCTGCCTCGAGGCGCTCAGCTCTTCGGTGTGGCTCGGCCTGGAGAAGACCCCGTGATGGCCGACGCCCTCACGCTGATCCACGGACCGACCACCGTCGTCGCACATCTGCAGGACCGCAGCTCTACCCGCATGCTCGGGCTCGCGATCGCGATCGTCGGAGCCGCGGCCGGCGCGGCCCTGGGCGTCGTCGCCGGCTTTCAAGACAACTCGACGAGCCGCTTCCGCCTGATCGGCGCGGGCGCGCTGGTGGCGGTGAACTTTGCGCTGGTAGGCGGCATACTCATGTGGCTTCCGGACCGAGCCCAGGTGAGCGCTCAATGAGCACGGCGCGAATGCTGTGGACCGCGATCGTCACGACATCGCTGCTGACGCCACTCGTGCCGACGTCAGCTCGTGCGCAAGGCGCCGCGGCGCTCGCCTCCCCGTCCCAGGACTCCGCCGACGAAGCCACGCCCGAGACGCGCGAGCAGGACTCCGCCGACGAAGCCACGCCCGAGACGCCAGGCGAGCAGCCACGCATCATCCACCTCAGAAGAGGAGGTTTTCTGCGAGGCGTGGTGATCCGCAGGACGGACGACACGCTCGTCGTGCGCCGGATCGATGGCGAGACCGTGCGCATTCCGCGGGCGGACGTGGCGCGAACTGCTCCGATGAATGAGACCCCGCGACCACGCGAGCGGCGTATTCGCGTGCATTTCGTGTCGGATCGACCCGGCGTCGCCTTGGACATGGCGCGCGGTGACCATCAGCGCTTCGTGCTCGCCAACTCCGGCAGCCCGCCCGTCAACTTCGGCACAGCTAGCTCTCGCGCGTCCCAGACGACGGTCACGGTGCAGACAGAGCTCGCGAGTGACCGCGAGCGTGTGTGCATCGCGCCTTGCTCCTTCGAGGTCGCGCCGGGGCGCTATCGCTTCGCCTTGGCGATCGGCAACCAGCTCTCGCATCCGTCTCCTCCCTTCGAGCTCAGAGCGCCGACCGAGCTGCGCGGCATCTTCGAGTCACACCGGGCGAGTCGCAGACTGGGCGCCATCCTCGCCCTCTCCTCACCACTGATCGCCGTGGCTACCTTCGCCATGATATTTCTCCAACCCGATCTGGCGGTGGCTAGCTTCGCCATCGGGACGACGCTCTTCGTGGGCAGCGCGATCAGCGGCTTCGTCCTGCTGCTGCGTGAAGACCAGACCCGATTCGAAAGCCGCCCTCTCTCCCGCCGCCCACGTGCACCACGGGCGTTGATGCTGGCCTATCGTCGCGCGCTGTGAACCGGGCAGCTCGAACATCCCCGCGCCCTCTGCCGCCCAACACGCCGTTTTCTTGGTAGAGTCGCCGGGCATGAACCGCCAGCAAATCCCCTGCACGACCTGTGGTGCCCCCGTTGACTGGAACGGGAGCTACAGTCGCTCCGTCGAGTGTTCCTATTGTGGAGCCAGCTTCGTTCCGTCCGCCACAGGCACCGAAGACGTATGGCTGATGACCGACCGCGTCGCCCGCGCGCGCTACGAGTTCAAAGGCACCCTCGACTCCCTGGCGCAAGACATCCGCTTCGAGGTGATGCGTGCCCAGGATTGGAGCAGCCTCGACCGAACTTTCGTGGCAGAGGCAGCGCGCCTGGAGGAAGCCGGAGCCATCCGTCGGCTCGCGAGCTTCTGGGCCGCCAGCCCGCATCCTCCAATCTTCCGCGCGCTTCAGAACGGTGAATTCGTATTTGAAGATCAACGAGCACGATTCAAGGCCGATCAGGAGCTGGTCTGGGCCTGCCCCATGACCCGTGACCGCTTCGATTTGCGGTTGCCTATCCTAGTAGGGGATTTTCAAAGCGAACGAATTCAGCGATTGTGTGGCGACATGGCCAACGCAATGATGGGCCGAATGTCATGATCAGGAGACAGTAATATGTGGGATATATTGAAGAAGTTCTTCGGCGAAACCGGGTACATCACGAAGATGGACACAGAACCGGAGAGTCCAGATCCTGATCCCAATGATGTCTGGGCGTTTACGGATCCAGATGCTCGCGACACGTACGAGCAGCAAGGCAAGAGGGCAAAACTAGAGCAAGACATTCGCTTCGAGGTGATGCGTGGAGAGCCCTGGCGAGCTGAAGATCTCGAGTACAAGCGAGAGCTACGACGCCTGTTGCAAGAGGGCACCATCACCGACAAAGGTTCCTACTGGTTCTCGAGCCCGTTTCCGACGGTGTATCGTGCGAAAAAGTCTGGCACACTGAGCGTCGCGGGGAAGACGTTTTCCTTCCGCAAGAACGACGACATCGTGTATCAATGCCCCATGACGCGTGACATGAAGGGTCATTCTGGAGATCCGGTGCTCGTGGCGCAGCTCAAACCAACGTCCAAGTCGACGCTCTGCGGTGACATGAGCAGCGCGATGAAGGGCGGCATGGGCGGGGGCGGCATGGGCGGCATGTAGCGCCCCTTGGCTCGAGCATCTCGCACGAGCCCCTACCAGCCCGCGACAACATCCTCCGAGGGCTGGCTCGCATGTCAGCTTGGCGATAACGTTGGGGCATGCGCTCTCGCTCGCCGATCTTCGCCAGCCTCGCCGTGTCCCTGATGCTCACCGGCTGCCTCAGTAACAGCTACCGAGTTCACCCGGATGAACTTCAACGTATCGCCCGTTTGCCACCCGACCAACACGGTGGCGCCATCCGCGCGACACAAGGCTTCCTGACCTCGAGTCAGCCTCCCGAGCAGGCGCCCCAGATCGTCCTGGTGGACTCGGATCCCCTGTACACATCCGTCGGTCCCGTGGGTCCCGTGCACGGACGCGGCGGGCATGGCGGCGGTGGACATGGCGGCGGCGGACATGGCGGCGGTGGCGCTCAAACCGGCAGCGCGTCTCTGGACGCGGACATGGCGGCGGTGCTGGTCTTCTTGGCCGTGCTGGCGTCCGTCGGCTTGGCCGTCTCCGAGGGCGCTCGCTACGACGGCTGGGTCGCCACCGACCCCAACACACCCCTCTACCTGCACATGCCCGAGGGCTGGCGACAGCTACCCCTCGGCTATCTCGATGACGCCACGGCGGCGCGTGCGGACTACGGTGTGCTGCTCGACCGAGGCACACGTTTTCAACGCCTCGAGCGCGCTCCCCTCGACCGCGTGGGCATGACCTACTCGGTGGATCTCGGCGCAGGCCGTCTCGACGGGCAAGGGCTCGGCGACTCGTGGGGCTTCTCGAGCCGGATCTCCTTCGGCGGCTTCTTCCTGCCTTGGCTCGGCGTGGTCGGGACCCTCGGGTTGGCGTGGTCGGACGATGGTCTGGACACCATCTTCGTGGGTCGCTATGGCGGCGAAGTTCAAGCCTTCCCCCTGGCCATCGACCGCGTGCACTTCGGAGGCTACGTCGGCGGCGGCTATCAGCGCGCCAAGCGCGACGTGAATCTAGACGCGACCTTGGTGCGCAGCACGCCGTACTACAGCGTCGGAGGGATCGTCCAACTCGAGCTCACCACGCGTATGGCGCTCACCCTGCGGGGTGGCGAGAGCGTGATCGCCGCTGTAGGTGGCGGCGTCCTGATGTCGCCTGAACTCTCCGTCGGGCTCGCCATCTATTGAGTGCGCGTCAGGCGCTCCCCGGCGCCCACTTCTTCTCCGGGAGCAGCTCTCTGATCGCGTGGTCGAGGCGCTCATCCACACGATAGCCGCTGATCTTTCGCGCGCGCCTGCGGATATGCGTGGGCGTCGGTTCCTTCTGCAGGCGATTCATCTCCGCGCGGAGTTGCTTGCGTGCCTCGTGAACACGCCACGCGACGGTGCCTTCCGTCGTGTTGAGGACCACGGCGGCTTCCCTGTGGCTGAGCCCCTGCAACGTCGTGAGCACGACGGTCGTGCGCAAGATCTCGCTGAGCTGGTCGAAGCCGGCGAGCAGGTGCGCGTAGGACTCCGAGAGCTCGAGAGCGCGCCGGGGATCTCCCTCGGCGTCCACCGCGACGGCGGCGGCGAGGCGGGGATCGTCGAGGCCCACCGTCCTGCGGCGCCCGCGATCGCGCTTTACGTTCAAGGCACGGTGCAGCGCGATGCGATAGAGCCAAGTGAAGAACTGACTGCGCCCTTCGAAGCTCCCGAGCTTGGCGTAGGCGCGCAGGAAGGCGTCCTGGGTGATATCGTCCGCGTCGGCCGGCCGCCCCGTGAGGTGCAGCGCGAGGGCGTAGATGCGCGGACGGTAGCGCCGGAACAGTTCCTCGAAGGCGCGCACGTCTCCGGCCTTCGCCCGCTCCACGAGCTCGGACGCCTCGAGCGCCTTGCGATGCACGGCTTCATTTGGTTTATCGTCGAGCGCCACCATCACCTCCGAACCTTGACACACTCACTCCTTGGCTCACAGTCGCCCGGGAGCCACACACCTCCGTGGAGGTCAAACTTAGAGACGTGCGAAGACGCACGAGGATCCATCACCGAGGCTGATTTCCCGGGAATCAACTCGACCTCGAGCAGTGTCATTGTAACGCGAACCTGGCGACGGCCGACTGACATCCCCAAATGGGGCTAGTTCGATGGTCGCTTGCCCCCCTCCCTGCGATCTGGTAACCCAACCCATACTTTCGCACGCCTTGCGCGAAAGTTCTTTTATTTCAGTGGATTAGGGATTTTTCATCCACCGCTTCGGGCATCCGAGGCTAGGACTCATGTTCCTCGACTGGCTCTACGGACTCTTTTCGAACGACCTCGCCATCGATCTCGGGACGGCGACGACGCTGATCTACGTCAAGGGACGGGGGATCGTGTCCTGCGAGCCCTCGGTCGTCGCGGTGCAGCGTGATCCACGCGGTGGAAAAAAGGTCCTCGCTGTTGGCAAGGAGGCCAAGGAGATGCTCGGGCGCACGCCGGGCAGCATCACCGCCGTGCGTCCCCTGCGCGACGGCGTCATCGCCGACTTCGAGATCACCGAGGCGATGCTGCGCTACTTCATCTCTCGCGCCCACGAGCGCGGCCTGAGGGCGCGTCCACGCATCATCATCTGCGTGCCCTTCGGCATCACGGAGGTCGAGAAGCGCGCGGTCAAGGAGAGCGCGGAGGGCGCCGGCGCGCGCGAGGTCTTCCTGATCGAGGAGCCCATGGCCGCGGCCATCGGCGCGGGTCTGCCGATCACGGAGCCGAGCGGGAATATGGTCGTGGACATCGGCGGTGGTACCACCGAGGTCGCGGTGATCTCCCTCGCCGGCATCGTCTACTCCCAATCCGTTCGCGTCGGCGGCGACAAAATGGACGAGGCCATCGTCGCCTACATGAAGCGCAAATATAACCTCTTGATCGGCGAGCAGACCGCGGAGCGCGTGAAGTGCACCATCGGCAACGCCTACGCGAGCGATCATGTGGCGACCATGGAGGTGAAGGGGCGCGACCTGGTCGCCGGTGTGCCCAAGACGGTGGTCGTCAACGGGGACGAGATCCGCGACGCCCTGAGCGAGCCCATCAACGCCATCGTCGAGGCGGTGATGACCGCCCTCGAGCGCACACCGCCCGAGCTCTCCGCGGACATCGTCGACAAGGGCATCGTGCTCACCGGCGGCGGCGCACTGCTGGTCGACATCGACGTGCTCTTGCGCGAAGAGACGGGCCTGCCGGTGATGGTCGCGGACGATCCCATCAGCGCTGTCGTGCTCGGCTCCGGCAAGACCCTCGACCACCTGGAACTCTTGCGCGAGGTCGCGGTCACGTGAGGCCGCCAGTCGACGCTTAGTGCGCATGGCGCTAGCGTTGCCGGCGCCGAGTCATTCGCCATGAGCTATTTCAGACGCTTCAGGGATCTCGCCCTCGCCCTCATCTTCCTCTTCTTGCCCTTCCTCGTGCTGAAGGCCCACCTCGCCAAGCCGGGTGAGCAGAGCGCCCTCGACTCGGGCATCCTGAATTTCTCGGCGCCCCTGCAGTGGGTTTCCACCGAGGCCGCACGCGCGGCGTCCGACGTGATCGAGGATTACGTCTACCTGGTCGATGTGAAGCGCGAGAACGAGCGCCTTCAGCTCGAGAACGAGCGCCTGCGCGACGAGGCTCGCGCCCTGCGCTTGGCCGGGCGTGAGAATGGTCGACTCCGAAACCTGGTGGGCCTACGCGAGCGTCTAGGTGGCGAGGCCGTCAGCGCAGAGGTGATCGCCAAGGAGATCTCACACTTCTTTCGCGTCACACGCATCCGCATCGATCGCGGAGAGCGGGACTTCGTCCGCAGTGGCATGCCCGTGGTCTCGACACAGGGCCTCGTGGGTCAGGTGCGCCGCACATGGGGACGCTACGCGGACGTGCTCCTGACGGTCGACCGCACGAGCGCCATCGACGTGGTTGTGCAGCGCACGGGCGCGCGCGGCATGCTGCGCGGCACGGGTGAGGACGACCGCTACGTCTGCCGCATCCAATATCTCGAGCGCGAGGATGAAGTGCGCGTCGGAGACGAAGTCTACACCTCGGGAATGGGTCAGCGCTTCCCGGCGTCTATCCTCGTGGGCTATGTGACCAACGTACGGCAGCGCGACTTCGGCCTGTATCAAGAGGCCGAGGTCACTCCCTCCGTGCGCTTCTCGAGCCTCGAACAGGTGTTGATCCTCGGCAGCGGCTCGCGACAGCAGGAGGCCGTGGGAGGTGCCGAAGACGAGGAGGCTCCCTAGATGGCTGTCTTCCTCTCGAGCGCGCTGATGTTCGCCTTTGGCTTCGGCCTCTTGATCTTGCAGTCGTCCTTGGCCGTGCTCTTCGGTAACCACTCCTATGCGCCGAACCTGATCCTGCCCATCGCGATCTTTCTCGGCGTCTCGCCCGACGTGCAGCTCGGACGCGGCGCCGCTCTGGCCTTCAGCCTCGGGTACGTTCTCGACCTCTTCTCCGGCAACCGCCTGGGCCTCGCCACCTTCCTGATGGTCGCCACCTTCATCCTGACGCGAGTAGCGGGGCTCCGGCTCTTCCTTCGCGGCCCACTCTTTCAAGTGGCGCTGACCTTCCTCGTCAGCCTCTTGATCGGGGGCGCGAGTCTGGCGCTGCGGGCGGTCTTCGAGCACCAGCCGCCCTTCGAGATCGGCGGCGCGCTCTCCACCGGGCTCGATCTGATCGGCCCCGCCATGGTCACCGCCATCGCCGCGCCGCTGATCTTCGCGCCGGCGCGTCGCATCGAGGCCATCGGCTCACGTCGCCGCGACGAGACGCGGGCGACGACTCCGTGACGCTGCTCTCCCAGCGACGCGAGGTCGGCGAGTTTCGCAAGCGCTACAAGTGGATGGCGCTGGTCGCCGTGCTCGCCCTCGGGGGGCTGTTGATCCGCCAGGGCATGCTCTCCCTGGTCGAATACGACGAGTGGAACCTGCGCGCGCGCCAGAACATCACCAAGACCATCTCCCTGCCGGCGACGCGCGGGCTGCTGCGCGACACCCAAGGTCACATCATCGCGGACAACCGCCCCTCCTACGATGTGTTCATCACGCCTCAATTCATGGATCCCGAGCGCGATGTCGACACCCTCGCGCGGCTGATGGACCTCACGGAGGACGCAAAGGAGAGCCTGCGCGCCCGGCTCGATGCCGTCCCTCTCAGGCGTCGCACGCACCAGATCCGCATGTTCACGGACATCAGCCGTGACCAACTCGCCGCCCTCTCGACCCACGCCCGAGAGCTGCCCGGCGTGGACGTCGTGGCCACCCCCGTGCGCCGCTATCCCTACGGTTCCCTGGCCGCCCACGCCATCGGATACTTGAACGAGGTCAGCGCCGACGATCTCGCGGCGCATCCCGGCGAAGGCTATCGAGCAGGAGACGTGATCGGCCGCACGGGCGTCGAGCACGCGTTCGAGAGCTATCTGCGTGGACACCGTGGCTTCCGGCGCATCCTGGTCGACGCGCGCGGCCGGCATCAAGAGGACCACGGCGGACTCGCGCCCGTGCGTGAGACCACGGAGGAGCCGATCCCTGGTCGTGATCTCGTGCTCACCCTCGACATGGATCTGATGAACCGCATCCAGCGCGCCTTTCGCGGCCAACCCTCGGGCGCCGTGGTCGTGGTCGAGGTGCACACCGGTCGCATCCGCGCGCTCTACTCCAAGCCCTCCTACGATCTCGGCGAGATCAGCGGACACCTCACGGCGGAACGCTACCGCGAGCTGCTCGACGATCCCTTCCGGCCGCTGATCGACAAGACCATCTATGCCAGCTATTTCCCGGGCTCGACCTTCAAGCCCTTCACCGCGCTCGCGGCCCTCGAGCTTCCGGGCTTCGACCCGGAGCATCGCTACAACTGCCCGGGCTATTTCGAGATCGGCCATCAGCGGCTGCGCTGCACCTCGGTGCATGGCGACGTCGGGCTGCACCCTGCGCTGGTCCACTCCTGCAACGTCTACTTCTGGCACATTGGAGAGCTCGTGGGACTCGAGCGCCTGAACACCTTCGCCAGAGACTTCGGCCTAGGAGCGCGCACTGGTGTGGGCATCAACGCCGAGTCCTCGGGCTTCCTGGCGGACCGCGACTGGTACGTGGAGCACTATGGCCGTTTCAAGACGGGCTACACGCTCAACACTGCCATCGGGCAGGGCAACACCCGCGCCACCGTGTTGCAGATGGCATTGGCCTATGCGGCGCTGGCGAATGGCGGCGACGTGTACGCACCTCAGCTCGTCGAGGCGATGCGCGCCCCGGACGGCACGACCATCGAGGAATTTCCGCCGCGTCTTCGACATCACATCAACGTCACACCCGAGCACCTCGCCGAGGTCGTCAGCGGTATGCGGGGCGTGGTCAACGAGGTGGGCGGGACCGCCTACGCCGCGCGCATCGAGGGCGGCGTGACCGTCGCGGGCAAGACGGGCACGGCGGAGGTGGCGCGCCGCAGGTTCCGGCATCGCGACCCCCGGCGAGCCTGGTACTTCAACCGCAGCCACGCCTGGTTTGGTGGCTTCGCGCCAGCCGATGATCCCGAGATCGCCATCATCGTGCTGGTCGAACACGGCGGCGCCGGCGGGCGCACTGCCGCGCCCATCGCCATGCGCGTGATCCAAGACTACCTCGGCGGACGCGCCGACCAGAGCGCCTCGAACGCTGCACCGGGGGGTGGCTGATGGCCCTCGTCCGCACCATGCGCGATCAGTTCGATTGGGCGCTCTTCGTCGCTGTGGCGGCGGTCTCCGTGCTTGGCGTGATCAACCTCTACTCCGCCACCAGCGCCAGCCCCGGCCACGCGGACCTCTACATTCAACAGATCTACTGGCTCACCCTCGGCGCGGGCGTCGCGACCTTGATCGCGTCCATCGACTACCGGCACTACGAACGCTACGGCTGGGTCGCCTATGGCGTGGGCATCGTGCTCTTGATCCTCGTCTTCCTGCTCGGGCGCAGCATCCGCGGCTCGACCCGCTGGATCCCCATCGGCGGATTCAGCCTTCAGCCCAGCGAGCTGATGAAGGTCTTCTTGATCATCGCCCTGGCGAAGTATCTGCACAACGACCCGAAAACCGGCGGACGCACGCTGAAGGATTTGGTCGTACCAGGGCTGATCCTCGCGTTGCCCATGGTGCTGATCCTGAAGCAACCCGATCTTGGAACTGCGCTCATCTGTGCCTTCGTCTTCGGCACGATCATGGTGCTGACGAACCTGAAGCTGCGCTCACTCTTCATGCTCTTCCTCGGCTTCGCCGTCAGCGCACCCTTGACCTGGTTTTACCTGCTCGAAGACTACCAAATCGGGCGTATCGTCTCGTTCTGGAATCGCATCTTCGGCAACGATCAGGATGTTCTCGATTCAGGTTGGCACACGCATCAATCGCTGATCGCGATTGGAAGTGGCGGGTTCTGGGGCAAGGGATTCATGCGTGGAACACAAAACCAGTTTCACTTTCTCCCAGATCAGCAGAGTGACTTCCCCTTCGCCGTGTGGTCAGAGGAGCACGGCTTCGCTGGCGCCGTCGTCCTGATCGGCCTCTATCTCTTCCTCGTGCTCTGGGGCCTGCGCATCGCGTCGCAGGCTAAGGATCGCTTTGGCGCCGTGGTCGCTGTGGGCGTGTCGGCCCTGATCTTCTGGCACGCGGTGATCAACTTCGGGATGGTCATGGGCATCTTGCCCGTCGTCGGGCTGACTCTGCCCTTCTTCTCCTACGGCGGCTCGAGCGTGCTCACCATGATGATGGGAGTCGGCCTGCTGATGAACGTCTCCATGCGCCGCTTCTCCTTCTGACGCCATCAGCTCGGATCCGCGGACTCCATCTGTTTGAGGCGGCGCCAGAGCGTGGTGCGGCCGATGCCGAGCAGCTTTGCGGCGGCGGCGCGTCGGTACTTGGTCTGTTCGAGGGCGCGCCGGATCTCGTCATCCGTGGGCCAGCGTGACGCGAGGGTCGCGGCGGGCGCTGTGGGGACGCTGAGCGCGGGCGCTGTGGGGACGCTGAGCGCGGGCGCTGTGGCTGGCTCGGGTCGCTCGGCCGGGACGTCTTCGGGACCGCCCGCGTGGTCACGCCCGGCAGTCGCCCCCACGACCTCCGCGGGTAGATCCTCGCGATGGATCGTCTGCCCCTCGCACACGGCGTTGGCGTACTCGAGGGCGTTCTCGAGCTGACGTACGTTGCCGGGCCAGTCGTGGGAGAGCAGGGCGCGCATGGCCGGTGGCGAGAGCCTGAGCGAGCGCCCGCGGCGTTGCCCGATGCGCTCGAGCAGCTCGGCGATCAACAGCTCCACATCCTCGCGTCGCGCGCGCAGAGGCGGCAACCAGATGGGCACCACGTCGAGGCGATAGTAGAGGTCCTCGCGGAAGCGGCCTTGGGCCACGCGCTCGAGCAGGTCGTGGTTCGTCGCAGCCACCACGCGCGCCTCGAAGCGACGGGTCTTGGTCTCGCCCACGCGCTCGAAGACGCGCTCCTGCAGCACGCGCAAGAGCTTCACCTGCAGTGGCAGGGGCATGTCGCCGATCTCGTCGAGCAAGATGGTGCCGCGCCCCACCACCTCGAAGCGCCCGAGCTTGTCGCGGATGGCGCCCGTGAACGCGCCCCGCGCGTGTCCGAAGAGCTCGCTCTCCAGCAGATCCGCCGGCAGCGCGCCGCAGTTCACGGCGGCGAAGCTCTCGTTGGCACGCGACGACCGGGCGTGAACGGCACGCGCCACCAGCTCCTTGCCGGTCCCGCTCTCGCCCGTGATCAACACGCTCGCGTCGCTGTCGTGCAGGTGCTCGATCAATTCGAAGATGCGGCGCATGCGCGGCGAGCGCGCGACCATGCCCTCGAAGCGCATGGCTCCGTCCTCCGCCCCGGCCTCGGTGGGCGTCTCGGGGCGCAGCACCACCAACACATGGGGCGAGCGTCCCGGCGCCGGCGCGCAGTCCGCCTCGATGAGATAGGGCGCCGCCGTGACAGACACCGCCCGATCCTCGCCCGCCACGTCGCGCAAGATCGCGCGCCAGCCCTCGCGTCGCTCACCCGCCTCGAGCGCCGCGCGGAAGTGACTGCCTTCACCGAAGAGCTCCTCGCCCAGATGCTCACTCGCGTTCTCCCCGGCCAGATCGTCCACGCCTCGACCCACCAGCTCGGCGAAGGCGGTGGAGGCGCGACGGATGATCATGTCCGCGTCGAGCAGGAGGTGAGCGCGCCCGAGCGCCCCGAGCATGCGCTCCATGCCCGTCCAAGCGTCCACGCGCGTCTCACCCTCTCTCAGCTCGTGGAAACGCTCCACGGCGCCGAACACCACTCCCTGCGCGTTGCGCAGCACGCTAGCCGTCTTGACGATGCGCGTCTCCTGCCCGTCCGCGCGGAAGAGATCCAGCGGCACGTGGTCGATGCGACCCCGCTCGAAGACTCCACACGAGGCCAGGCAGCTCGCACACTTGATGCCCGCTAGACAGTGACGCCCGAGCACCTCGGCGCGCTCGAAGCCCGTGATCCGCTCCGCTGCGGCATTGAAGATCAAGAGCGTGCGCTCCCGGTCCACCACGATCAGCCCCTCGTCCATGCTGTCCGCCACCGCCTCGAGCAACGCGAGCTCGCCGCCCACAGACGTCGCCATCTGTCGGAGCTGCGCTCTCGCTTGGGCCCGCCTCAGCTCGCCGCCGTGCTCTCTCTCCATGCAGTCAGTATTGGACGCGCTCAAACGTTCCACAAGGGGGCCACGAAACGTTTCGACACGTTTCGCTCCGTTCCATTACGAACGAACGAAACGTTCCGCTCATGGCGCCGTCTCGGAAATATGCCTGTAATCATAGGGTTTTATACTTGGCCCAGGCTTTGCGATAGAAGCACACTGAACGACGTGAAACACGAGGAGACGACGTGAAGAAGCTCTTGATCCTGGGCGCCGGTACTGCCGGAACGATGATGGCCAACAAGCTGCGGCGCAGGCTCGACCCCGTGGAGTGGGAGATCACCATCGTGGATCCCGACCCCATCCACTACTACCAACCCGGCTTCCTCTTCGTGCCCTTCGGCGTGTACGAGAGCCACGAGCTGAAGCGCCCGAAGACCGAGTTTTTGCCCGCCGGCGTGACGCTGCGCGCCGAGACGGTCGAGGTGGTGGAGCCCGACAAGAAGCGCGTGAAGCTTCAGGGACGCACGGAGTACCTTCACTACGACGTGCTGATCGTCGCCACGGGCACCCAGATTCAACCCGGCGAGACCGAGGGCTTGCTCGGCGAGGGCTGGCGCAAGGACATCTTCGACTTCTACTCCTTCGACGGCTCCGCGGCGCTGCGCAAGAAGCTGCAACACTTCGAGGGCGGGCGCGTGGTGCTCAACGTCGCCGAGATGCCCATCAAGTGTCCCGTGGCGCCCCTCGAGTTCCTCTTCCTCGCGGACTACTACTTCCACACGCAGGGCATCCGCGACAAGGTCGAGCTCGTCTACGCCACGCCCCTCGACGCCGCCTTCACCAAGCCGCGCGCGGCGGAGCTGCTCGGCGGTCTACTCGAGCAGAAGGGCGTGAAGGTCGTCCCCGATTTCAACCTCTCCGAGGTGAAGGCGGGCGAGAAGAAGATCGCCTCCTACGACGGCAAGGAGCTCGACTACGACCTCTTCGTCTCCATCCCCGTGAACATGGGCGACGCTCTGTGGGAGCGCTCGGGACTCGGCGACGAGCTGAACTACGTAGCGACCGACAAGCACACGCTCGCCGCCAAGCAGATGAAGGACGTCTTCGTGCTCGGTGACGCCACCGACCTGCCCAGCTCCAAGGCGGGTTCCGTCGCCCACTTCGAGGCCGAGGTGCTGACCGAGAACGTGCTGCGTCAGATCGAAGGTCAGGCGTTGCTGCCCGACTTCGACGGACACGCCAACTGCTTCATCGAGTCGGGCTTCGGCAAGGGCCTATTGATCGACTTCAACTACACGACGGAGCCGCTGCCCGGGAAGTTCCCGCTGCCTGGCGTCGGTCCCTTCTCGCTCTTGGCCGAGAGCAAGATGAACCACTGGGGCAAGATGATGTTCCGCTACGTCTACTGGAATCAGCTGATCCGTGGCGTGGAGCTGCCCCTCGAGGCGCAGATGGTGATGGCCGGAAAGCAGGCGGCGTGATGGCCGCCGCGACCCAAATGGCGGTCCCACCCGTGCGCCGGATGAGCACCCCACAGGGTGAGCGCATGGACGCCATGGATGCCAAGCTCGACATGCTCCTCGAGCAGGTGACGCATCTGAATCGACGTGCGATCGCCATGGAGGAGTTGGGAAGCGAAGGCGCGCGCATCGCCAAGGACGCCATGCTGGTGGTGCAGGACGAGCTGAGCCAAGTGGAGGATCAGTTCAACACCGAACAGCTCGCCCTGCTCACGCGTAAGCTGCTACGCAGCACGCCGCGCCTGGTCACGCTGCTCGACACGCTCGAGAGCGTCGACAGCCTGGTGACGGAGGCTGGGCCCTTGGGCAAAGAGGTGCTCGGAGACCTGGTGGAGCATCTTCAGCTGGCCGAGGAGCGTGGCTACTTCCGTCTGATCCGAGGCGGCATGGACCTCGTGGATCGGGTCGCCACGCACTACACGCAAGAGGACATCGACAAGCTCTCGGACAACATCGTCTTCATCCTCGACACGGTGAAGCGCATGACGCAGCCCGAGATCCTCGGCAGCGTGAATCAGGCCTTCGAGGTGCTCGACCGTCCCGGAGACGAGGTACAGCCCGTGGGCCTCTGGGGGCTGCTGCGCGCCATGCGTGACCCCGAAGTACAGAATGGTGTCGGGCTGATGATCGCGGTTCTACGTCAAGTGTCACGCGGGCCCAATGGCGCCGCCACGAATCCAACTGAAACACCAAATCAAAGCGTCGCTGAAGACGCAAAGGAGTGAACATGCCGAGCATCGATGTCAACGGAACTCCCATCGAGGTCAACGCCGATGGCTTCCTCGTCAATCCAGACGATTGGAACGAGTCCGCCGCCGGAATCCTAGCCGCGCAGGCGGGGATCAGCCTGACGCCACGTCATTGGGACGTGATCAACTTCTGCCGCAAGGACTTCACCGCGACAGGAAAATCCCCCGGCGTGCGCCGTATCACCAAGGTCGGTGGCGTACCCACCAAGGAGATGTACGCGCTCTTCCCCGGCGGCCCCGGAAAGCTCGCCGCGAAGCTGTCAGGACTCGAGAAGCCCAAGGGCTGTCTCTAAACAGAACACCGCCCACGTGGCAAAACAGGAGATTATCATGGCAACGCTAGCGACCGAGCAAAACGCACCCGCCCCGCCCATCCCTCAGCCCGAGCCAGAGCTCGAGCCGATCAAGAAGGTGTCGATCATCTGCTCCAAGGGCAGCCTCGACATGGCCTATCCGGGGCTGATCCTCGCGAACGCCGCGCGCATGTCCGGCATCGAGGTCACCCTCTTCTTCACTTTCTGGGGGATGGATATCGTCACCAAGAAGAAGCTAGATCACCTCGCCGTGTCACCCGTAGGCAACCCGAGCATGGGCATGCCAACCTTCCTCGGAGGTCTCCCGGGCATGCAAGCCATGGCGAGCCACATGATGAAGAAGAAGATGGACGAGCTCGACATCCCGCCCGTGAGCGAGATGATCGAGACCCTCGCCGACTCGGGTGCCGAGATCTACGCCTGTCGCCTCGCCGCCGACATGATGGGCCTGACCGAGGAAGACCTAGTGCCGCAGGTGAAGGAGATCATCAGCGCCATGGATTTCTTCGACCATAGTAAGGGCGCCAACATCATCTTCATCTGACGGCGGGCCCAGCCGGGGCCGCTGAGCGGCTTACCTCCTCGCCACGACCCTCGCGGTACGCTGTACCGCTTCGGCCCGGCGACGTACGCGATGACGAGGGAAGGTCCTCGCGCAGCGAGGTCCGTCCCATTCGACTCACACTTGGTTCGGCCTCGACTTCGTTGGGGTGGCTGAGCCATCACCGCCGCTGCGGTCCTTCACGCACGTCACCCGAGTCACAACCGCAACTTAGTCGAGGCGTCGACGTGCGCCCCGAGGCGTCGACGTGCGTAGTCGAGGCGTCGACGTGCGTAGTCGAGGCGTCGACGTGCGCCCCGCGGCGTCGACGTGCGCCCC
>JAADHO010000051.1 GCA_013151775.1 Deltaproteobacteria bacterium
CGGCGATGGCAGCGGTCCCGGAGGCCGCGGCGGCGCCCGAGGCGCCAATGGCGTGGCGGTGGACGTCTACACCCTCTGAGGCGCTAGTCGTCCCGGAAGACCTGATCCACGGCGCCGGGCTCGAGCTGCATGTAGACGCCGGAGTCTTCCTCCGGGCTCCCCTGGGGTCTGCCGCGTGGGCCGCGCAGCGCCGCAGGAACAGGCGGCGGCTGGACCTTGGAGCTCCCGAGCACGGCCGAGGGCTGCTCAGGCTCCGACTCCACGTCCGCGGATCCATCTAGGTGTGCCGCGAAGAGGTCCAGCTCGTCGAGCAGCTCGCGCCGCTCGCGATCCGAGAGAGAGGCGGAGGCGTCCGCCGTGAAGATCTCGTCGTCGTCCTCCAGCATCAGCTCGGGCACCTCCCCGGTGCCGTGCTCCTCGTCCTCGGGCAGGTAGCGCGGCGCGTCAGCGACCGGGAAGATCAGCTCCACATAGGCTCGTAGCGGCGCCTCACCCAGCTCGAGACCAGCTTCTCTCGCGAAGGCCAGCAGGTCGTCGCGAAGCTCCCGCGCCGTGCTCTGCCGCTCGTCTGGCTCTCTGGCCAGCGCCCTCATCACGATCGCCTCTAGCACCTCGGGATACTCGGGCAGCACGCTCCTCGGAGTCGGAAACGGCCCGCGGGTGATCGCCTCGAAGAACGCCAGGTCCTCCGTCGGGAAGAGGGATCGTCCCACGGTGATCTCCCAGATCAGCTGCCCCAGGAGGAAGACGTCCGCTCGCCGGTCGACCTGATGACGCCGCGCAAACTGCTCCGGCGACATGTAGCCGGTGGTGCCACGCACGCCCGAGAGCGGCCCGCCACGACGGTCGCGCGCCGTGGTGGCGATGCCAAAGTCGAGCAAGCCGACGCGCCCGCAGGGACGCAGCACGATGTTGCTGGGCGTGAGATCCTGATGCACGAGATCCACCGCGCGACCGTGGGCGTCGCGCCGATCGTGCGCGTGGTCGAGCGCGTCGGCGAGGGCGAGGGCGACCGAGAGCCCGACGTGCAGCGGAATTGGGCGACCTCTGCCGAGCTGAATCTCCGAGACGCTCTTGAGCGTCGGTCCGTTCAGATGCTGCATCACGAGGTATGGAGAGTCTCCATCCATGCCGAAGTCGAGGGCGTGGGGGATGGCAGGGTGGTCGAGCAGCGCTAGGATGCGCCCCTCGCTCTCGAACGCCGCGCAGGCCTCGGGCTGCTCCGCGAGGTGGGCGTGGAGGCGCTTGATCACCACGGTGCGGATGAAGGACGCGCCCGCGCGCTGCAGCGCCACGAACACGTCCGCCATGCCGCCCGTGGCGATCTTCTCGAGCAACTCGTAGCGATCCAGTGAGGCCACGGCCGGAGGATAGCAACGACACGCTCCCGAGCGAAGTCGCCCGAAGCGAAGAGCGCGAATGATCTTGCCCGACGCGCTGAGCGAGCCTCGACGCTCACAGGTCTGGACGCGTGGACCAGCCGAGGGCCCAGCCCATGCTGTAGCGGGCGTTGATCTCCGAGCGCAGATTCCAGCGGGGCGTGTCCAAGGATCGCAGACGGTAGAGGTAGGCGTCGACCCCGAAGGGGCCGAAGTAGCCACGCTCTCGCAGCGCGTGGCCGACCTCTCGCGCGGCTCCGCGGAGACTCGCCGCGACGTCGTCCGCCAAGTCTCCCGGCTCGAGGCGTCGCGACTCGCGCCACACGCCGGCCACGCAGAATTGCTCCACGGGATCGCCCACGCGCACACGCTCGCCTTCGATGTAGCCGGGCGAGCCGACCTCGCGCAGCAGCTCGACGCACGGCTCGACCTCCACACCACCGAGCCTCAGAGACGCGGCGAGCCAGCGTTCGTCGGACTCGGTCAGAGGCGCACGCACGGCCCGCTGGCCCCGACCGGCGAAGCCGAAGGCGCGCTTCAGGAGCCACTCCCCGGGCCCGAGGCGAAGCTCGCTTCGACACGTCAGCCCGTGGGCGCGCGGCAGGGTGCGGCCGAGGGCGGCGCAGAAGGCGCGATCGTTGGTGGCGCGCAGGACGTCGAGGCTGGGCGCCGGCCGCGTGCAGACGTCCGCGGCGGCGAAGCGAGCGAGCACGCGTGGTGTGGGGCAGAAGGCGCGACCCTCGAGCTCGCTCGCGTCGTGAAGCTCGGATCGGCCGTCCCACACGCGGTCGCCCCGAGGCACGAGCAAGCTGGCGGCGCGCGGCGCGAAGCGTTCGGCGGTGCGCAGGGTCGATGCGCTCAGGGTCTTTCGGGGCGACTCGAGCTCCAGATCCGCCGTGAGGTTCATGTGCCAGACGCGCTGCATGCGGCCTCAGATCGTGGCCGGCTTGGGGCCCTCGGCTGTCGGCTGCCAGTCGGAGAGCGCCGAGAGGAAACGCTCGTCGAGGCCAGCCTCGCGTCGACTCTCGAGGTTCAGCGGGCGGCCGCGCATCAGCATGGGTGAGAGCGGCGGGACCAACGCGCTCTTCCAGCTCTCGAAGTCGAAGCTGCCGTGGAACGTGCGGAACCAGCGCAGGGCGAAGCGCACGTGGGCGATCTCCTCGCGGCCGATGCGCTCCTGTGCGCGGGCTCCCGCCTCGTCGCCGACCTCGCGGAAAGCGTCGGCGAAGCGAAGGCTGTGGTCGAGGTTGCCGCCCTCGAGGCCCACGCCCATGCTGGCCACGAAGGAGAGAGGGGAGGCGCAGCTGGGCAAGCGCTCCCAGAACCAATCGCGCACGGGGAACTCGCCGAAGTGATGTCCCAAGGCCTCGACCTGCTCGAGGTAGAGCGCCGCGTGGCGAAGCTCGTCGTGCAGGATGCGCAGCAGACCGCGCCGGAAGTCCATGGGCGCGTCGGCGTAGGCGAGCAGCGCCCAGCCCATCAACTCCGCGGCTTGGAGCTCATGGTGCAGGAACGTGTGGAGTAGACGGGCGCGCGCCGACGGGCTGCGCAGGGAGCGTGGTCGGCGTGGAGCGCGCGGCACGACCCGCAGCTCCGGGGGACGTCCGGGAGCCTGAAGGCGCAAGACGCTCGGCGTCTCGGACCAGCGCGTCGGCGCAGGCTGCGGCGTGAGCTTCTGCTTCAGGGTCGTGGCGCAGATGAAGCGCTCGACCCAACGCTCGACGGTGTCGGACATGCGGCGAGGTCTAGCACGCCGGCAAGGTCAACCTGCGCCGAGCGCTCTCGAGCAGGCGCGCGAGCTGGTAAGCGGCGCGGCGTGGCTCGGTCTCGAGCAGCTGTCGTAGGCCATCGAGTTGCGTCAGCAGGTCGGCCAACTCGAGGCGAATGCCATGGGCGTCGACGTCACGAGGAGAGCCCGCGGCGGGCAAGGACTGACGCCGAGGATCGACATAGTCGGGCGATCCGTGCGTGCGCCGCGCCTTCTCTCTGCGCGTCAGCACCCGCGCCGAATGCAGCGCCCTCAGAGGTGAACCCTGCGTTACCAGCGGCGGAAAGGGTGAGTCGCTGTTGACGTCCACCAGCGTGTGAAAATGCTCCGCCCATACGTGGTCTTCGCCATAACCCGTGTCCGTGAACCCGACGCTCACGGCACCGTCCGCGAACATCTCCGGGAAACGCTTGCGCAGCCGCTCGACCTTGGCCGGACCAGAGTTGATGTGCTCCGGCGTGGAGCCGGTGAAGTCGTCCATGCCGAGCATCTCCGACGCCTCCGCCACCACCTCCACGGGTGACGCGCTCGCGAGGATGATTCTCACCCCTGGACAGCGCTGCCGAATGAGGTCGATGTCCGCGCGCTCGATCACCTGATCTGGCGTGTGGCGAGTCAGCAGACGGCGGGCCAACACCCGCAGCTCTTCGCTGGTCGCCTCCTGCATATGCGTGATCAGCGTCCGTTGGGGTACGCGCTGCACCACGCTCACGGGCTCGGTACCGAAGCGGCGATAGGAGAGACGTCGCAAGGGCTCGCGTCGCGAGGCGATCTTGCCCCAAACCAGATAGTGAAGCCCGGGACGAGCCCAGCGGCGAGCGCCCCGAAAGAGATAGCGGACGAGGGCGCGAGGCTGGGCGAAGTCGAGCAGGAAGCGTCCCGTCCCACGTCGCTCTTCCATCCGCGCGAGGGTCGCGGCGCCGTAGGTCTGGTAGGCGCAGAGCTCCCAGCCGAGCAGCTCGCCGATGTTGCGTCCGAGGTGGATCGTGCGGTCGAGATCGAAGACCACGAAGCGCGTGTCTCCGGGCAGGACGCGCTCGAGCAGCTCCGAGAACATCAGGGGCGCGCCGTGGTCCACGAAGCGCTCCACGGGACGGCGGAGGCAAGGGACTTCGGTCTGCAGGGACGAGAACATGGCCCACATGAGATAGCGCGACCCGAGGAGCGCCACCGTCACACTTCGGTCACGGAGCCCGTCGTGCTCACGATCGAATCCTGCAGTTCCACCAGAAGTCCTCTACGATCCCGTGGAGCAGGACCGCGGATGTCTGGAGACACTCACAGCCAAGCGCAGAGCTGGACGCACCACCACTACCTGGAGGTGCTCGATCGGCTCCACCGCGTGGTCCGCGCCGGGACCACGCTCGAGCAGATGCTCTCCGACGTGCAGGACCTGCTGCTCGAGGTCTTCTGCTGTGATCGCGCTTGGCTACTCTATCCTTGCGATCCCGCGTCGTCGGTCTTCCGAGTTCCAATGGAGCGCACGCGTCCCGAGTGGCCGGGCGCCAAGCAGCTTGGAGTCGACATCTCGCTGGACACGCAGACGCGCGACTCCTTCGCCGCCGCACTCGCCCACGAGGGCCCCTTGCCTTTCGACTCGATCCCTGACGCACCCGACCTCGGCGGCAGCGTCTTCGCGACCTTTCATGTTCAAGCACAGATGACCGTCGCCCTGCACCCGGAGGTCGGCGCTGCGTGGCTGCTCGGGATTCACCATTGCGCTGAGAGACACCGCTTCAGTGAGGCGGAGGTCACGCTCTTCGGCGCCATCGGTCGGCGCATATCAGACGCGCTCAGCACCCTGCTCACGTTGCAGAATCTTCGTGAGAGCGAGGACCGATCCCGGGCCTTGGTGGAGTGCGCACCCGAGGCTATCCTGCTGCTCGACACCAAGAGTGGCCGTTTCGTCGAAGCCAACAAGAGCGCCTCAGAGCTCTTTGGGCTCAGCAGAGACGAGCTGCTCGCGACGGGCTTCGACGGCATCGACTCGAACGCTGAAGATCTGCGATCTGGGATCTCCGCGGCGCTCGACGGAAAGCAGACCGATGTGGAGTGGTCTTTTCGAGACCCCGAGCGAGGCACGGTGCCGTGTGAAGTGCGTCTGAGCGCCTTCCCGACAAAAGACCGCGCGCTCATCCGCTGCGCAGTCACAGATATCACTGTTCGCAAGCGCGAAGAAATGCTGCGTCGTCAGTCGCAGAAGCTAGAGGTTGTAGGCTTGCTCGCCGGCGGCGTCGCCCACGACTTCAACAACCTGCTGACCGTCATCAGTGGCCACGCCGAGATCCTGAGCCTCGATGAGCGCATCGACGCCGAAGATGTGCAGGCGATCATCAGCGCCGCGCAGCAAGCGGCTGCGCTCACGCGCCACCTGCTGAGCTTCAGCCGTGGAGCGGTCAGTCAACCGCGAATCGTAGACCTCAACACGGTGTTGTCCTCGTCGATGTCGCTCTTGCAGCGGCTCATCGGTGAGCGTCATCAGCTGAAATTCGAGCCTGGACCGGGGCTGTGCGGCACGCTCATCGACCCGTCTCAATTCCAACAAATCGTGATGAATCTCGTGCTCAACGCGCGAGACGCCATGCCGAGCGGCGGCGCGATAGTCCTGAGGACCGCGGCCCTCGAATCTCCTTCGAACCTGCGCGGACCTTGTGTCGGCGTCTCGGTGGAAGATCAGGGCGTCGGCATGAGCGCTGACGTTCGGGCGCGCATCTTCGAGCCGTTCTTCACCACCAAGGCCCTCGGCAAGGGGACGGGTCTCGGCTTGTCCACCGTGCTGGACATCGTTCGCTCGAGGGACGGCGCCCTCGAGGTGGAGAGCGAGCCCGACCGCGGCACCCGCGTGGACGTCTACTTGCCCGGATGCCAGGGCAGCCTGACCCACGAATCCACCGCCCGAGGCGATCCCGCCAAGACCTTCCGAGGCCGAGGCGAGCGGCTGCTGCTCGTGGAGGACGACCAGCGGATCCGCGTGCTCTGTGTCACCGTCCTAGAGCGCGCGGGCTACCGCGTGGAGGCCTCGCCTCGCGCGGAGGAGGCGCTCGCGCTCTTCGAGTCGCGGCCCGACGACTTCCTCCTGCTGATCAGCGACGTGGTGATGCCCGGCATGAGCGGCATCGAATTGGCGAAGCGAGTGATCGCCCTGCGACCTGCGATAAAGGTCTTGTGCATCTCGGGCTACGCCCCGGAGGCGGTCCTGAAGCGAGCCGTGAAAGACGGAGACGTGGAATTCCTGCCCAAGCCCTTCAGCCCCGGGGACATGCTGCGGAGAGTGCACGAGATGCTCGCAGATCGCGCCTAGCTCGACGGAGACGCCTCGAGGTCAGATGCAGATCGCGGAGACGCCGGGTCAGCGGATCTCGTGCCCCACGGCGCCTCGGCTCAGCCCCTGGCTGGCCAAGTAGGCGTCTGTGAGCGTTCCGTCCGCTTGAAAGTCACTAGAACTCACGCCTTCGAGGTTGCTCGACAGCGTGGGCACCGCGGGAGGCCCGCCGAAGTCCGTGGGAACGATGCTGCCCACGTCGATGGACTGGTCGCCCACGTTGTTGTCGAGGGCGATGGTGTCGGCGCAGGACTGCCAGATCCGGGTCATTGCGGAGGTCCCGCCGCGGCTGGTGTTGAAGTAGGAGTAGAACGGACCATCGACTCCCCTGAAGCCAAACGCGCTGGGCCTGAGGTAGAGCAGACCGTAGCGCGAGGGCGCGTTCCAGTTGCAGCGGGTCACCTCGATGTTCTGGTACTGCTGCTGGTTAGGCCTGTTGTCAGCCCGCAGGTCGACCACAGCGTAGCCGCCGATGTTGCAACCCTCGAGGCAGGTGAGCCGCCGGATGGTCACGTCGGAGATGTCTCGCTTGGAGTAGATGGCCTGCGACGCGACATCACTCGTGCCCCAGTTCCGTAGGGTGATGTTGTCGACCAAGGCGTACTTCCAACCGTTCATGTCGATCAGCGCGCCACCGTTGGGCAGGTCGGCCCCGAGCACATCGCTGGCAGTGATGTTGATGAATGCGATGTGTTTGCGTGGATTTCTTCCAACATTATTGAAGTTGAAGACAGATGGATTAAAATTATTCGGTGCCAACCTCGCGTTGACGACGAGTTCGAGGTTTCCGATCAAGGCTCTGTTCCAAGACGAGCCATACTCAGAAGCGAAGGAACCGTGCCAGTCTGTCGTATAGGTCGTGCGACCATTGATCGCCTTGAACCCCCAGAAGAATCCATCGTTGGATCTCGCACCTTGCCATCCCCACAGGCTCGTCCGGCCTCGACAGTCGATTACGGGACGCTCGCCGGGGATGCTGATGATCCCCGCCGGGAACCGAGCAGGCGACCAATTCCAGCTAGCAAACTTCTGATACGGCGACGAGGCGGAGTCGCCCTCGCGTATCACGAGGATCTTCTGGGCCGAGCTCGCGCCATCTCCGGCCGCCAGCCAGCCGGGCTCGTCGATGTTGTCGAAGGGTCGGGCGAAGGAGCCGTCACCGTTCGTCCCGGCTGAATTGTCGGCGAAGAAGAAGTGGTCGAGATCTGCGGCCTCCCTCTGAAAGGACCACCAGACCCTGAGCTGCTTTCCCGCCTGATCGATCGCTCTCACGCTGACCGTGTACTCGGTCGCGGAGGCCAGGTCGGCGATGGTCGCTGCCGGAATGGTGACGAGGTAGGCGTTGGTCGAGTCGTAGTTGGCACCTATAGCGATGGAGGAGCGCAGCTCCAGGCTGGTGCCCTCCATGTCGATCTCGAGGTGGTAGGGGAAGGCGCCACCGCGAAGAGCGATGGGGATCTGGTAGTCCATCTGTGGATGCGCCCAACGCTGACGCGCGTAGTCCTCGGTCTCCGAGTTGGGCCGCGGGAAGATCACGAAGGGCTCCGTGTCGGCGGCGGTCTGACCGGCGAAGGCCGCGCTGGGCCACGGGATGGCTTCGTAGTAGTGCCCAGGCTCCAGCTGCCAGGCGTCGCCCGTCCCCGCGTCAGCGCCCGTGCCGGTGTCCGCGCCCGTCCCCGCGTCCGCGATAGGCCCGCTGTCCGCGATAGGCCCGCTGTCCGCGATAGGCCCGCTGTCTGCGATAGGCCCGCTGTCCGCGATAGGCCCGCTGTCCGGAATCACGCGGCTGTCCACGCCGGCGTCGTTCGGACCGACCGGCGAGCCACCGCCACACGCGCATGCCACCAGGGCCAGCAAGGCCCAAGGCTGCCTGTGATTCTGGGTCCGGCCATTCCGATGAGCGTGCTCGAGACTTAACATCAGACCTCACTACCACATCGTAGGCCTCGAAAGCGCAACGGTTCGGCCACGTTCTTGACCTTGGCCTGACGTGCTTCAGCGAAGGCCTCGCTGCGATCCAGTGTGTCGACGAAGCTCTCCATGCACAGGATCTCGTCCCGCTCGGCGACCCCCTGCAGACGCGCCGTGTTGTTCATCCCGGAGGAGAAGCCGGTGAAGTCCTCGTTTGGACCGAAGAGCCCCACGAAGAGCGGGCAGTGGTTCAGCCCAGTGGCCACGCCGATGGGTGGCTCGAGGTTTTCCAACTGGGGCAGGCCTTCGGCGGCGCCGAGCGTGCGCGTGTAGTCCCGAATACGTTGGGCCGCGCGGGCGGCGGCGCCGCAGCGAGCTTGCGCGTCCAGCTCGTAGAAGGGTGGGCCGAAGAGCCCGATCACGCAGTCACCGACCATCTTGTCGAAGACGCCACCCTCCTCCCAGATGATCTTCACGACCTGCGCACCCCAGGTGTTGATCAGCTGGCCGATCAGCGCGGGATCCTTCAGCACCTGCTCGCTGACGCGAGTGAAGCCGGAGATATCGCTGAAGAGGATCGCCACGTCTTCGAGGCGCGGCTCGAGGTAGTTGGCGCGGTAGTCCGCCGCGCGCAGCAGGCGATTCGTGTGAGCCTCGGAGAAGCAGAGGGAGAGGTGCCGGAACTCGCGGCTCCAATCCACGATCCGTTGGCGCAGCAGATCCGCGAAGCGATCGAGCAGATCGCGATCGAAGGTGTTCAGCTCGCCGGCGCGACTCGTGATGATCAAGCGACCGAGGACGCGCTCATCCTTGACGCCGTCGATCAGCACCTCCTCGCGAAAACGGTCGAAGCCGAAATGCTCGAGCAGCGCGCGTGACTCGCCACGGATCATCGCCGAGGCGTGCTCGCGGATGAAGTCGTCCACCTCCATCGCGCCGCCGACATCGGAGTCGTGAGTGACGACGCCCTCCTGCACGATGCGGTAGTGGAGGTTCTCGCCTCCGTCGCTGTCTTCGTGACGGAAGACCAAGAGCAGGTCGTCGTAGGGGACCTCGCGCCGCAGCGCCTCGAGGGCCTTCTCGATTCCGTCGTCGAGGATCGGCTCGCGCAGGGCGGTGCCGATGGCGCGGGTGATGACCTCCTTCTTGCGAGCGTCCGAGATGGCCGCGAGGTAGTTGTCGAGCACCTCGGCGAAGCACTCGAGCAGCGACAGAGCGTGTGCGGCCTGCTCCTCGAGAACGCCCTCGGGAAGGCGCGCGGCGATCACGCCGAAGGACTCGCCGGCGACATCGAGGGCGAGCACCACGCGCGTGACGCCCTGCGCCTCGAACACCGCACGACGCTCACCATCGAGAGCCGCCAGCAGCGCCTCGCCGCTGCTCTCCATCGCCACACCTGAGACGAATTCCCGCATGCTCAGGTCCTCGCCATACGTGCGCACGAGCGCGCCCTCGGCGGGCAGGCGGCTCAGCAGCACGGGCAGCATGCGCTCGAGGGTCACGCTCAGCGGCAGGCGCGCGACCTGCGCCTCTTCCAAGGTCGCGTCCGCTTCTTCGATCATGGCGAGGCGTGCCTCGAGCTGCTCGAGTCTCTCTCGTGTGGCGTCGTTGGTCATTGGGCCGAGAGTAGGGTGCTCGCGCAGGATCTGGAAGAGCCGGCGTCTCGGGCTGATGCGGCAGGCGCGAGAGCGAGCCTTGCGCGCGCCGAAGCGCTGGAGCTACACCAACTCGGCGAGCAGCTTGTGGGCGGGGGCGACGCGGATGCCTTCTGGAGTCAGGAAGTCCTTGTCTCCATGCGCCGAGACTTGCCACGCCTGCGTCGGCTGGGTGCGCTCGACCAGATACCGGAGGTTCTTGTCTAGGCGTTGGCTACGCCACTTGCACTCGACGGCCAAAATCAACGCCCCGCCTTCGCTGACCACGAAGTCGACCTCACGTCCATCGGTGTCACGAAAGTATCGCAGCTCGAGGTCTCGGCCGAGGCAGTCCTGTTGCTGATGTACCCACTTGAGCAGGTGGCTCGCCACGAGGTTCTCGAACTGCTGCGGAGGCTCCGTGGGGAGAGTCCAGTCCATGTGGTAGTGCTTCGCAGCCTTCTTGATCGCTCGAATGCCCGGAGCGCCATGGGGTGACAACCGGAAGATCGCGTAGAGGCGCTCGAGAGCTTCGAGCCAGCGCGCCACGGTCTTGTGGCTTACACGGAGATCTTCACGGAGCGCGTTGATGGAGAGCGGCGAGCCCACGAGCGCTGGCAGCCGCAGCATCAAGAGCTCGAGGTTGCCCAGATCATGGATCTGCTCCAGGTCTGCGATCTCGTCATGCAGCAAGAGGTTCCTGTATTCGCGAGACCAGCGGCGCGCCTGCAGCTTCGAGCCGCCGAAAAAGGGCTCGGGGAAGCCGCCGAGGGTGAGCAGTTCACGCAGCTCGGCCGCGGTCGAGAGCCCGAGCTCGGCGGCCGACAGCGGGTGCAGCCGCAAGAGGTGATAGCGCCCCTGCAGGGAGTCGCCTCCGCGGCGGTAGAGGTCGAGACGCGCGCTACCCGTGACGAGGATACGCTGCCCCTCGGCGCGCCCGTCATAGAGGCCCTTCAGCATGTTGCGCCAACTCCGGTACTTGTGGACTTCGTCCAGCACCCAGAGCGGGGAGACGGGCAGCTCACCTTGCAGGATGCGCGTCCGGTCGGCGGGTACGTCCCAGCTGAGGTAGCCCTTCTTGGCGTGCGGCAGGCTACGCGCGAGAGTCGTCTTGCCCACCTGACGGGCCCCCGCGAGGAACACCATCTTGCGCTCGAGATCTGCGAGGACCTGTGATCTGAGATATCGTGTGTGGAGAGCCACGACTTCACTCTACGGACGTTTTCACCCAGAGGCAAAAATCTCCGTGGGTATTTTGGACAGGTGTCCAAAATGTCCGTGCGGCATCGCGATGTGGTGGCCGTCGGGCGGGGGATCGCCGCCAGCGCCGCACCGGCCGCGTTGGTGAGCGACGCGCCCGTGAGCTTGGCGAAGCGCGCGACACCCCGGAAGATCAGGTGGTCGCAGCTCTGATCGACAAGGGGCTGAGCGAGGTCGAGGCGAAGGCGATGGTGAGCTGGCTCGACGACGACGCGGTCATCCTGCTGCCGAAGTGAGCGCTGACCTCGATCGTGGCCTGCTCCGCAGACTCGCGCAGAAACCCCTGACACGGCCGGAGCGAGCTTCGTGCGCGCGGCGCTGGCGCGCCCGATGGGCGGATCCAATTTCCAGGTGGAGGTGGATACCGCAGCCTCTGGGGCGACGGCGACGTCGCAGGCAGAAGCACGAGGCCCAGGAAGCCGTCTTCTTCGAAGGCCTGAATGAGCTGCGGAGTGAGCTGCCTGAGCCCTACGCCTCGGGAGTCGAGAGTTCCCTGGTCGAGCTGCGCTAGGCTGTGCCATGCCGGAGCTCCCCGAGGTCGAGGTCACGCGTCGCGAGCTATCGCCACATCTGCTCGGTCGCGTGATCGAGCGCGCGCGCACGACAGGGCCGAGTTACTTCTTTCTGACGACGCCGCGCACGCTTTCCCGTCGGCTGCGCGGCAGGCGTGTCGAGTCTCTCGAGCGTCGCGGCAAGTACCTGCTGCTCGGGCTCGAGGGTGGAGCGCGTCTCCTGCTCCACCTCGGCATGACCGGACAGCTCTTCTTCGACGGCGCGAGCAGCGTGCGTCTACTCTCCTCCACCGCAGCCGCGAGCTTGGCGCCGGAAGTCCAAGCGCGCTTCACGCCGGACGCGCACACGCATCTCACGCTCGAGTTCGAAGACGACGGCCCGCGTCTCTTCTTTCGTGACGTGCGCAAGTTCGGGAAGGTCGAGTGGCTGCCCGCCGGCGAAAGCTGTGCGCGTCTCGACAAACTCGGCGTAGACGCCCTCGAGGCGACGGGCGCGAACCTCCACGCCGCGGCGAAGAAGCGTCGCGCGCCGATCAAGAGCGTGCTCCTCGACCAGCGCGTGCTCGCCGGCGTCGGCAACATCTACGCCGACGAGGCGCTCTTCCTCGCGGGCGTGCGCCCCGACCGCGCAGCGAATCGTGTGAGCCGTGCGCGCTGCGACGCCATCGTCGAGGCCGCCCAGTGCGTGATGTTGCGCAGCATCGAGACGGGAGGCTCATCCATCAGCGACTACGTGCGCCCGGGCGGAGAGGACGGCGGCTATCAGGACGAGCGGCACGTCTATGGGCGTGAAGGCGAGGACTGCCCGACCTGCGGCGCGCTCATCCGAAAGACCAGCGTCGGTCAACGCGGCACGCACTACTGTCCACGCTGTCAGCGCTGAGCTTTGGAGACGGGGCGGTCAGAGGTAGGGACCGCAGCGGCCCGTGGTGCTGTAACAGGTGTAGACGTCGCGCGAAGGACACTCCGCCGGCGTGGAGCAGGCGCACTCGTCGATCGGGATGCAGCGATCGGTCCAGCAGCTTCCCTGGACCTCCGGCGCCTGACCGTCTGGGCACACGGGCTCCACGCGGCGGCAGGTCACGGCGCTGCTGTTGCAGTTGGCGCCGGCTTCGCACGAGCCGAGGTGCGCGATGGGCTGGGAGGCGCAGGTCGAGCTGCCCGTGAACGAGCTGCCGTCGCAGCCGCAATAGGAGACGATGTCATCGGTGCAGGCGACGCCCAAGACCGAGCAGGTCCAGCTGTCTCCGCAGGCGGGACCGCCGATGCAGACGGCTCCTCCGGTGCACGGTGACGCGGCGCTGCAGCTGCCGTCCGTGGCGCCATCGAGCCGTGGACTCGCGTCGGTGCCCGCGTCCGTAGCGGCGTCGCTCACCATGGCGTCCATCGAGCCCGAATCCGCGATCGAAGAGTCGACCGCGGCGTCGGGCATCGAGGCGTCGAGGCATGCATTTGCGGTACAGAACGATGGCCCTGCGCAGGTGCACTCGCACCAGTTGCAGCCATTGTAGCAGGTGCTCTCCGAGCCGCCGCCTGTTGGAAAGGCGCTTGGCGTGCAGGCAGGGGCGCAGTTCGCAGCCGGGATCAACACGCTCCCCGGATCCGCGGCGCCTCTGCACAAGTCGCTAGCGTCCGTTCCTGTCGCAGCGTCGACCGATGTCGCGCCGTTGTTCGACGAGCACGCGAGCGCGAACACCAAGACCAAGAAGAGATATCGCATACCAAGCCTTCCTCCGAGCGCAGCGGCTCGGTCCCGGCCTCAGCGTAGCAGGAACGCTTTGGCCGACCCAACTAGGCCTGCTACATCCGCGTTCGGGGCATCGATGACCTGTTGCGCTGGGCTTGGTAGGCTCCGCGCCTCGGAGGTGAGCGTGAACGTCCTCGTCATCAATTGCGGCTCGAGCAGCGTGAAATACCAGGTGGTGGATCCAGAGCAGGCGACGCCTCTGCTCGACGGAAAGATCGAACGCATCGGCGAGCAGGGGCGCACCCACGCCTCCGCCGTCGCCGACGTGCTGAAGGCGGTGGAGGGGTCGGCTGTCGACGCCGTCGGCCATCGGGTCGTGCACGGAGGCGAGCGCTTTCACGACGCCTCCTTGATCGACGACGACGTGCTCGCAGCGATCGAGGCGTGTGTGCCCCTCGCGCCGCTTCACAACCCCGCGAACCTCGCGGGCATCCGCGCCGCGCGCGAAGCCCTGCCCGACGTGCCGCACGTGGCCGTCTTCGACACGGCGTTTCATGCGCGCCTGCCGCGCCGAGCGCGCACTTACGCCCTCGACACCGAGCTCGCCGCGAAGCATGGCTTCCGGCGCTTCGGCTTCCACGGACCTTCTCACGCCTACGTCTCGGGCCTCGCGGCCAAGCACCTCGGGCGTCCGCTGAATCAGCTGCGGATCGTCAGCTGCCACCTCGGCAACGGCGCGAGCTGCGCGGCCATCGAGCTCGGCCACAGCGTCGAGACGAGCATGGGCATGACGCCCCTCGAGGGTCTCGTCATGGGCACCCGTTCGGGTGATCTCGATGCCGGAGTCGTGCTCGCCCTGGCCAAGGCCGAGGGCGTCGAGCGCGCCGACGAGATCCTCAACCGCGAGAGCGGGCTCGCCGGCCTCTCGGGTCACGGCAAGGATCTGCGCGACATCGAGGCGGCGGCGGCCGAGGGCGACGACCGGGCGCGCCTCGCCATCAGCGTCTTCGCTCACCGCGTGCGCAAGTACATCGGCGCCTACGCTGCGGCCATGGGTGGGCTCGACGTGGTCGTGATGACCGCGGGCGTCGGTGAGCACAGCGTGAGCATGCGTCGGCGTATTCTGCAGCGGCTCGACTTCTTCGGGCTCCTGCTCGATGAGGACAAGAACACCGACGCGAAGGTCAGCGCAGAGTCTCCCGTGGCGGAGATCCACGCCGCCGAGTCGAGCGTGAAGGCGCTGGTGGTCGCCACGGACGAGGCCCGGATGATCGCGCGTGAGACCGCGCGCATCGCCACGGGCCACACGCAGGTGAAGCAGCCGGGGCCCATCCCCATCGCCATCAGCGCGCGTCATGTGCACCTCGACCGGGCGAGCATGGACGCGCTCTTCGGCGAAGGCAGTGAGCTGACTATCTACAAGCAGATCTCACAGCCAGGACAGTTCGCGAGCAACGAGCGCGTCAGCTTGGTGGGGCCGCGTGGTCAGCTCGAGCGCGTGCGCATTCTCGGACCTCTTCGCAGCAAACCGCAGGTGGAGATCTCGCGCACGGACGAGTTCAAGCTCGGCGTGGACGCGCCCATCCGCGGATCCGGCAAGACCGAAGGCTCGGCGCCAATTCGCCTGATCGGTCCGAAGGGCACACTCGATCTGAAAGAAGGGCTGATCTGCGCCTGGCGCCACATCCACATGACGCCCGAGGACGCCGAGGCCTACGGCGTGGAGCATGGCGACGAGGTGGAGGTGGCCGTCACGGGCGGTCCGCGTGATTTGGTCTTCGGTGACGTGATGGTGCGCGTGAAGTCGAGCTACAAGCTCGAGATGCACATCGACACGGATGAGGCCAACGCCGCGGAGCTCTCACGTGGAGCGGCGGGTGCGCTGATCGACGACGAGGTGTACGTCACCCCCGCGGGTGATGCGCGCGCGAAGCTGAAATGCAGGCGCTGAGAAGCACGGACGCGAAGACGCAGCAGGCGTAACCCGACTGCCGCTATACTCCCAGGATGGTGATTCGATATCTTCCCCTCGTCCTGCCCCTCGTCCTCGGATCATTCGCCTGCGGTGGTGACGATCTTCCACCTATGGATGGCGGAGTCGACGCGCCAGCGGACTCGGGCATGGACGACGCGAGCGCGGACGGCGCCGTGGACGGGGCCATGGACGCCGACACAGACGCAGCGACGGATGCGGGTCCTCTGCCAGACAGCGGCACGGTCGCGTCGCCAGCCGCGGAGGTGCTGCGCACGGGCACGGGCGGCTTCTTGTTGCGTGGCGTTGTGCTCGCGCCGGACGCCGTCCTCGATCCCGGCGAGGTGCTCATCGTCGGCGACACCATCACCTGCGTCGCAGCGGACTGCAGCGCGGAGCCCAGTGCGGATAGCGTGACGCTGATCGACACGCACGGCACGATCAGCCCGGGGCTGATCGACGGCCACAACCACCTCACCTACGACTTCTTGCCGGAGTGGGTGCCCGACCCCGCACGCCTCTTCGACGACCGCTATCAGTGGGCCGACGATCCCGCCTACGAGGCGCACATCGCGCCCTTCGGAGATGGTCGCAGCCGAGGCGATCACATCTGTCCGGGCGCCAAATGGGGAGAGCTGCGCTCTCTGATGCACGGCACGACAACAGTCCAAGGGCAGTCGCGGAATCTGTCATGTTTGAACCGCTTGGTGCGCAACGCCGACCATCATCATGGGCTCGGGCGCGATCAGATGCAGACCAACATCGCCTCCGTGCGTGACCTGACAGACGCCGACGCCACGCGGCTGCTCGACAACTACATCGACGCCACGCCCACGACTCGCTACGTCGTCCACATGGCGGAGGGCCTGAGCGACAAGGCGCGGCTCGAGTTCGCTTCCCTCGCCGGGCGTGATCCGCGCAGCAACCGCCACATGGGTCAGTCGCTGCTCGCTGGAAACTACATGGGGGTCGACTACTCGGGTGTCGCCGTGCTGATCCACAGCATGCCGCTCACCGAATCCGAGCTGATGGAGGTGGCCGACACCGGCTCCATGATCGTGTGGTCGCCCTCGAGCAACATCGTGCTCTACGGCGCGACGGCACCCATTGGCCGGATGATCGAGCTGGGGCTGACCATCGGCATCGGTCCCGATTGGACGGTCTCCGGTGAGGACGATCTCTTGAGCGAGATGCGCTTCGCCCTCGACTGGGCTGGTATCGAAGGCGAGACTGAAATTACGCCACAGAGGCTGTGGGAGATGGCCACCTTCGACGGCGCCACCGTGGTTGGTCTCGACGCCTTCATCGGCAAGCTCGAGGTCGGAATGCGTGCTGACATCAGCGTCTTCGGGCGCCTTGGGAGGGCGCCCTTCGAAGCCGTCACCGACAGCCGCGCGGCGGATGTGCGCCTAGTGCTGATCGATGGTCAGGGCTACTACGGCGACTCGGCCCTCGAGGACACCACCGCGGTCAATCGCGACTGTGAGATGTTCGACGCCTGTGGCACCGACAAATTCGTGTGCCTCGCCAACACACCCGGCGCCACCACGAGCACCGCCCGCGCGAGTGAGACCGTGGTCGACGTGGAGTCCGAACTCGTCGCCATCCTCGACGACTACGGACGCGGCTCCGAGCTGCTCCCACTCGTCGCCTGCGACTAGGCCGCGGGTGCGCTCTCGAAGACCTGGGAGGGAAACACACCGGGCGCCAGCAGCGAGGGAGTGACCTCACTCGAGGGGAACATGCGCACGAAGGCCGGCGCGTCCCCCACGCGGTCCACGATCTCGCGCTCGAGCATCATCGAGGTGTACTGCTCGGCGCCGAGCTCGAGGCTGTTGGCGTTGCGCACCACCTCGAGATCGTAGCCGCGCGCGAAGGAGGGCAGACCCGGCAGACGCGACTCGTAGGGAGTCCAGGCGTCGGCGCTGACGCCGTTCTCGCTGCAGCCGAAGACGCCGTCTCCGTGATGCGCGAAGAGGGTCTGATTGCCCAGCGTGTGTCCAGGCGTGCGCACCAGCGCGAGACCGTCGCCGAGGCTCAGGTCCGCGTCCGTCAGAACTACCCGCTCGGAGGGCACACCGACCTTGCCGTCCGCCACGTACCACGCGCGCTGCACCGGGTGCAGATCATCCCACGACTCCCACTCCACGCGCGGAGCGAGCAAGAGCGCGTTGGGGAAGAGCGGGCCCGGCGTGCGATCTTCTTCGTCGGGGATCTCGCATCCGAGCAGCGGGCGGAGATCCTGTGAATGGAAGTGATCGAAGGCCAAGATGTCGATCTGTTCAGGCGCGATCCCGAGCTTCGCGAGCTGCTCGAGCAGCGGAGGAAAATCTCCGCGCAGGCGCTCGGCGGCCGCCGGACCGAAACGCTCGACCAGCCGACGAAAGAAGGGCGCAGCGAGAGAGGCGCGCCACTGCGTGGGGTTGAAGAGCAGGCGTCGCGTCTCTCCCTCGGCCTCGAAGGTGACGAGCAGCGCGCGGTGGGTCACCAAGACGTAGGGCAGCGGCAAGCGCAAGGCGCCGTCGAAGGCGCGCTTGGTCGGGTAGGGGAACGACGTGAGCGGCAGCGTGTCCACGGAGAGCACGCGCGGACCGCCGCGCAGCTGATCGCCGAAGCGTGCGCCCGCGTCCTTCAGAGCGCGCAGCCGAGGGCCGGCTCCGCTCAGGGCTCGCGCCTCTTCGAAGTTCGAACTCGAACGCACCCAAGGCAGGCGTGGATCGATGCATTCTCCGGTGTCAGGCACGTTCACTGCTCCTTCACGCGGGCTTCGAGCTCCGCATAGCTGCGACCCTCTAGGGCTTCGTGCGCCACAGGCAATCCGGCGGCCTGCCAACCGGCCTCCACGACCTGCCCGAAGGGCCCTCCGGCGCCGCTGAAGCCCGCACGCTGATCGACCACGGTGGTGTAGCCTTCGCGCAAGAGCATGTGGGCCGCGCGTAACGATCGTCCGCCCGATCGACAGCCGAGCACCAGCTTCGTGTCCTTGGGAAAGACGGCGACGAAGACGCGCACGAAGTCCGCGTTGGGCTGCATGCCATGGGGACTGGAGTTCAACAGAGGCAGGTTGTAGGCGCCCGCGGGATGTCCGTTTTCGAACTCGGTCACGGAGCGCACATCGACGTGGACGTGTCCCTCCTCGAGCAACTCGAAGGCCTCTTGGGGCGAGACTCGTCTGACCGTCATGACCGCTTCTTTAGAGCCTGAGTGCCACCGGGTAAAGGTGCGTGATGGTCGCGTGGCCAAGTCCAGTCTCCTCAGGACTCCACCGCCGTGTTGGCCTCGTCCTGAAGAAACAGCGCCTCGAGATCTTCTCGTCGCGTGTGGACCGTCTGCACCTGCGCGCCCGCGGCGAGCGCCTGGGTCAAGAACGCGCTGACCGCCTCGGCGTCGGCGAGCTCGACGGAGAGGCTGTCGCCGGCGCCGCTCGCGTCAGGATGTTCGCGTTCGAGAGCCTCACGCAGCTCGGGAGACACGCCCGCGAGCACGACCTCCACCCGCTGCTCCGTGGGTCGCAGGAGCTCGTCGATCGTGCCGGCGTGGGTCACGCGGCCGTCCCTCAGCAGCACGACACGATCGCAGATGCGCTCCACGTCGCTGAGAATGTGACTGGTGAAGATCAACGTCTTGCCGCGCTTGCGCTCCTCGAGCAGCAGCTCGCGCACCTGCTTGCGGCCGATGGGATCGAGCCCGCTCATGGGCTCGTCGAGGATCAGGAGCTCGGGATCGTGCAGCAGCGCCTGCGCCAGGCCGATGCGCTGCGTCATGCCTTTGCTGAATTTTCCGATACGCCTCTCGGTGGCGTGACCGAGGCCCACGCGCTCGACCAACTCCATGGAGCGCTTGCGCCGCTCCGCCCGGTCCATGCCGTTGAGACGCCCGCAGAGGTCGAGGAATTCTAGAGGTCGCAGGTAGCTGTAGACGTAGGGGTTCTCGGGCAGGTAGCCGAGCCGCGCCATCACCTTCCGATCCCCGGGGCGACCACCGAAGACCCGCGCCTCGCCCGCGCTCGGGAAGATCAACGCGAGCAGCATCTTCAGCGTGGTGGTCTTGCCTGCGCCGTTCGGTCCGAGCAGCCCAAAGACCTCCCCGCGCCTCACCTCGAAGTCCACGCCGCGCACCGCCTCGACGTGCTTCCTGAAGAAGCCCAAGTGAAAGGTCTTCTTCAGCCCTCTGACCTCGACCACAGGTGCCCCGTGGACTTCATGATCAACGCTCATGTCACTACTGTGTACTTCGACATCGCTCATGATTGTGTGAGTGCCTGTTTCAACGCCTCGACCACCTGATCTACCTCCTGAGCGCTCATGCCCTCGAAGAGCGGCAAGGCGAGCCCTCGGTCAGCGAGGGCGTCCGCCACGGGCGTCTCCGCCGGACAGAGGAGATGTGGCAGGCGCGCGAGGGAGTAGGACAAGATCCCGGCGCCCACACCCAGGTCGCGCATCCGCTGCATGACCTCGGGTCGTGGTGGAGCGGAGTCGGGCAACCACACGGCCATTGTCTGGCGATTCGACCTCACGCCTCGGGGCGATCGCTGAACCCGCAGATCGAGCGCGAGCGCTTCCAGCGCAGCCACATAGCGTTCGGCGAGCTTCGCGCGCTGATCGAGCATGGCGTCGAGGCGCGCGAGCTGACACAGGCCGATGGCGGCCGCGATCTCCGTCATTCGGTGGTTGCCCGCCGCCTCCAGAAACTCGCCCGGCGCAGACTGCCCGTGATTCCGCAGCGCACGCAGACGCGCCGCCAGCTCCGCGTCGTCCGTGAGGCAGGCGCCGCCTTCACCCGTTGTCAGCAGCTTGCGCGGATGAAAGCTGAGCGTGCTGAGCACACCGAAGCTACCGCAGGGAGCGTCCTCGAAGTGACTGCCCAGAGCGCAGGCGGCGTCCTCGACCACGGGCAAGTCGCCCACGACGTCGTCCAGCTCCGCGCGCCTTACGGGGTTGCCGAACTGATCGATCACGAGGGCCAACTTCGTACGTGAGCTGCGCGCCTCCGCGTACGCCTCGGGGGCGCCGTTCCAGTCCTCGGGATCCACATCCACCAGCACGGGTGTGGCGCCTAGCAGGCGGATGGCGTGCGCCGGGCTCGGCCAGCTGAGCGCAGGACACAGCACTTCATCTCCGGCGCCGACCCCCAGAGCCTGCAGCCCGAGCAGGAGCGCGGAGGTGCCGCTGCTGACCGCCACGGCGAACTCTCTGCCCGCGCGTAGGGCCAGCTCGCACTCGAAGGCCGAGACGCGCTGACCCTGCACCAACATGCCGCTCTCGAGCACCTCCTGGACAGCGCGGGCTTCGGTCTTGCCGAGCTGAGGTCGAGCGAGGGGGATCACGGCCTCGTAGCCTAGCGAAGCTCGGGCTCTTTTGCACCGCGCACGCGCGTTCTGCTGTAGACTCCGCAGCCGTCGTGACGCAACGCGAAGGCGAAGCCCTGCCTGAGACCCTGGGCCGCTACCGAATCAGTAGGCGGCTCGGTGCTGGCGGCATGGCCGAGGTCTTCCTAGCGCGCAGCACGGGCGCGGAGGGCATCGAGAAGGTCTTGGTGCTCAAGCGCATCCTGCCGAGCTTCGCCCGCAGTGCGAAGTTCATCGCGATGTTCGTGGATGAAGCCAAGCTGGCGATGCGCCTGAACCACCCGAACATCGTGCAGGTGTACGCCTTCGAGCAGGTGCGTCGGGAGTTCCTGCTGGCGATGGAGTTCGTCGACGGACTCGACCTCGGGCGCCTGGTCAGCAGGGCGAAGAAGGCTCAGCGTGTCGTACACCCCGGCATCGCCACCTACGTCGTCTCGGAGGTCGCCAAGGGTCTCGACTACGCCCACAAGCGACGCGACGAGCAGGGCGAGCCGATGGAGATCGTGCACCGCGACGTGAGCCCGCAGAACGTCCTGCTCAGCCACGACGGCATCGTGAAGATCGCCGACTTTGGTATCGCCAAGGCGCGCCTCGTCTCGGAGGAGACGGGCGTGATCAAGGGCAAGTTCGCCTACATGTCGCCGGAGCAGGCGCGCGGTGAACGCGTCGACGCGCGCAGCGATGTCTACGCGCTAGGCGTGCTGCTCGCGGAGCTGCTGATGGGTCGCAGCATGTACCCGGGTCTGCACGGTCTCGACGTGCTCGAGCGTGTACGCGAGGGTCAGGTCACGCCACCTCGCCAGGTCAACCCGATGGTGTCGGAGGAGTTGAACCAGATCGTCCTGCGCGCCCTCGAGGCCGACCCTGAGGCCCGCTACCAATCGGCCCGATCCCTCGCTGGCGCCCTCGCACGCTATCTACACAGCCTCGATCAAGTCTACGATGCCGAGGCTCTCGAGCGCTTCATTCACGCGGTCTTGCCCGAGCAGGCGCGCGGCACGGGCTCCGCGGATGCCGATCGCCAGACTCTGCTCTCGGACGCGGCCGCTGGAACCGGAGAGGTCCGCGAACGTCGCCGGGTCGTGGTTGTCGCGGGCAATATCCATGGTGACGTAGATGATACGTCTTCGCGACCGGGCACGGGTGAGGGCGTGCCGCCGCTGCGGGTAGGCGAGGAGACCGCGAAGATCTTGTCCGAGATCGCCTACAAGGAAGACGCCGTGCTGACCTGGCCCGAGGGACGCGGGCGCGCGCGCTTCCGCTTCCTGCTCGGTCTGGGAAAGGTGCGCGTCTCCGACCCGCTCAAGGCGGCGCGCGTGGCCATGGACGTCCGCGAGGCGCTCGAAGGTCTATCTGCGGACCTGCTTCAGCCCGTTCACGCCTCCCTGGGCATCTCCCGAGGCACGGTCTCCGCCGTGCGAGACGCCGGGGGTCGGCTGCTGCGCTACGAACCCGTGGGGGCCGTGCTCGACGTCGCCGAGCGCCTAGCAGACGCCGGGACCTGCGGCGAGATCCTGGCGGCGGGAGAGGTCTACCGCCTGGCCCGCGGCGAGTTCGACTTCGACGCGGCCGAGGAGCGGCAGGTCGCGGTGAAGACGGGCGCTGGAGGAGCGCGTGGAATCCGCGCTCACAGACTGCGAGGCGCTCTCGGACGTCAAGCGCGCGAGGCGGCCCTGAAGCGAGGGCCTGCTGGAGGATTCGTAGGTCGACGTCGGGAGACCGCGCGCATCGAGGCGCTGTACCGAGAGGCCGTCGAAGGTCGGCACACGCTCTTCGCCTCCTTGCTCGGAGAGCTCGGCGTGGGCAAGAGCGCGCTCGTGGCGGAGCTCTTGCGCGACCTCGAGCCGGCGCCCCATGTGCTGAGAGCCGAGTGCACCTTTGGAAACGCGGACGTGCCCTACGCGGCCGTCGCCACCGTGGTGAGGTCCGCGTTGAATATCAACGATGAGGCCAAGCCAGACGAGGCTCGCGTCGAGCTGGCCGTAGCTCTGGCGGCGCTCGAGTTCGAGCCGGATCACGAGCTGGCCGCACGCACGGGTTTGGAGGCGCTGGTCGCGCCGCTGCGTACGAAGGACGGCGAGGCGCCGGTGGAGCCCTCCGTGATCGCCCGCTCGGTGGAGCTGCTGCTCGCTGTCCTGGCGACTCGACAGCCTGTCTTTCTGTGGGTCGATGCGCTCGAGTTCTGCGACGCACCGAGCCTCGAGCTGCTGCGAACCTTGATGCAGCGGAGCTACCCCGTGGCCTGCTTCGTGCTGCTCAGCTCCCGACCGGAGGAGTCCCTCGAGCCCGTGCTCCTCGGTGTACCCGAGCTGCGACTGCAAGAGCTGCCCGAGACCGACGCCCGCGCGTTGGTGCGCAAGGGCTTCGACGACGCTGACGTGCCCGAGGAGGTGATGGCGGCCATCGTCGAGCGCGCCGGTGGCAACCCCTTCTTCCTCTTGGAGTTGGTGGAGGCGCTGCTCGAACGCGGCGTGGTCGCGGTGGAAAAGACGGGCGAGCTTCGGCGCGTGACGCGCCAACCGGGGGTGCCCATCGCCCTGCCCGCCACCCTCGAGGACGTGGTCGCGGAGCGTCTCGACGAGCTCCCCGATGGACCGCGGCAGGTGTCGCGGTGGCTCGCCGTGGTCGGCTCCGGCGCGACGGTGGAGGACCTGTCCGGGCTGGCCGACCGGCCTGTCGACGCCGACGTCGCCGAACTCTGTGACCGAGGCCTGCTGGCTTCGCGAGGCGAAGACGGCCTCGCCTTCGTCAGCGGGGTCGTGCGTCAGGTGGTGTACGAGGGCACGGATCCGGCCGATCGCGTGCGCATGCATCGCGCCGTGGCCCAGCGCCTGTCGGCCCGGGCGGCGGTCGCGCCTGCTCGCATCGCGCGGCACCTCGAGTACGCGAGGCAAGACGCAGAGGCCGCCGTCGCTTACCTCGACGCCGCCGAGGCGGCCCGCGCCGTCTACTCGAACCGTGATGCCATGCGCTTCTTCGCGCGCGCTCTCTCCCTGCTCCCGGACGCCTCGCCCGAACGCTTCCGCGCTCACCTCGGTCGCGAGCAGATCCTGCGTTTCCTCGGGCGCACCAACGAGCGCATGCGAGAGCTCACCGAGCTGCGCGCCGCGGCGGAGGCCAGCGACAACCCACGGATGAAGGCCGAAGCCCTCGGACGGCAGGGACGCTTCGAGCTGGACGGAGGCCGCTCCGAGGGCGTGCGTGCGCTGCTCGAGGAGGCGCTCGAGGCGGCCCGAGAAGCTGAAGATGCGCGAATCGAGATCGATACACTGCGCATGATGGCGGAGCTGCATCGCGACACGGGAGCGCCTGCTGAGGCGCTCGAGGCCTGTGATGATGCGCTCGCCCGCGCCGGTACGACGCCGAGCCTCATGGGAGCTCGTGGCTCCGTGCTCGTGCAGCGCGGCATCCTGCTGAGGCGTCTCGGAAGGCTGCCCGAGGCATTCGAGGCCTACACCGAGGCGATCGTGATCTTCCGGCGCCTCGGCGTGACCCGCAATGAGGCCTTCGCGCTCAACTCCTTGGGCGTCGCCTTGGCCTCCGCGGGCGGCTACGAGGACGCCATCGCGGTCATCCGCGCGTCCATCCGACTCGATCGCCTCACGGGGGATCGTCTCCGCCTCGGGCGCAAACTCTCCAACGTGGGTCAGCTCTACGCCGTGCTCGGAGATCGCGAGCGCGCCACGGAGTTCGTGCAGCGCGCCCTGGATGTGTTCGAGGTCGTGGACGACGGGCCTGGACGCTGCGACGCCTTGGCCGCCATGGCCGAGATGCTGCTCGAGGGCCACGAGCTGCCTCTGGCGCGGCGCGAGCTCGACAGCGCCCGGCGGGTGGCTGTGAAGCTCGGCACTCGCTACGAGCTGTCGCGCGAACGTGTCGTGCGCTCCGAGCTCGAGTTGCTGGCTGGAGACGCCGAGCTCGCCGAGAAGATGGCGCGCGAAGCCGCGGAGCTCGCCCATCAAGACGGCGTCTTGCCACACGAGGTCGCCGCGCGCACCGCCTTGGCGGAGGCGCTGATCACCCGCGGCGAGAAGGCCGAGGCCATACAGACGGCGCGGGACACGCGCGCGCTGATCGCCCACGCCGAGGTCGAACGGCGGGAGCGCATCGAGCTGCGACTGTCTCGCGTCTTCTCGCGCGCCGGAGAGCAGGCGGAGGCCGCCGCGTGTCTGGCTGCGGGTGCAGAGGTGGTGGCCGCGCGAGCCGCTCGCATCCGTGATCCAGAGCTTCGAGAACGATACCTGAACACGCCAGACGTCTCGGCCATCGCCGCAGGGGCTCGATGAGCGCCGTCGGGGTCGTGCTCTCGGGTGGCGGTGCGCGCGGTGCCTACGAGGCCGGCGTGCTGAGCTACGTCTTCGGAGACCTGGCTCGGGCCCACCCCATCTCGCGCTTGGCGCTGGTCTCTGGCAGCAGCGTCGGCGCGATCAACGGAGCCTTCTTGGCCGCCATGGCCGGGGATCCGGCGGCGGGAATCGCGAGCCTCGAGCAGACCTGGGCGAACCTCGAGCTACCCCACGTGCTGCGCTTCGGTGTGCGGCAGGCGACCGAACTGCATCGCGTTTTGCTCGGTGGCAACAAGGCCTCTGGCTTGTTCGACGCCCGGCCACTGGCGCGTGTCGTGGGGCAACAGATCCCTTGGAAGCTCTTGCGCCGCAACATCCGCTCGGGCGTCTTGCGAGCGTTCATCGTCTCCGCCACCGACGTCTCCACAGGGCGCCCTACCATCTTCGTGGACCGCGCCCCGGGCGTGCGGGTGCCGGGCGGGCTGGCGCCCATGGCGCGTGTGCGTCGGGAGCGCATTGGCCCACACCACGTGCTCGCGTCGGCGGCCATCCCGATCATCTTCCCACCTGTTCAGGTGGGTCCAAACCTGTACTGCGATGGTGGCCTTCGGCTCAACACCCCGATGGCTCCTGCGATACACCTCGGAGTGCGCAAGCTCTTCGTGGTAGGAGTATCTAGTCCGATACATTCGACTCATCTGCCCGCTCTGGGTCCTGGTCGCTTTCCCGGCGCGAGCTTTCTGCTGGGCAAGATCATGAACGCCTTCCTGCTCGATCATCTGAACAGCGATCTCGACGAGCTGGCTCGCATCAACAACTACATCGAGGATGGCTGCGCGGTCTACGGGAAGGACTTCATCGAGCGCATCAACCAAGAGTCTGCCAAGCGTGGTGAGCCCGCACGCCAGATCGTGAGGGCGCTCGCGGTGCGGCCCACGGTCGACTTGGGGCGTGTCGCATCCGAGCACCTCCGCAGAAACCGCGCGCGTTTCGGTCGCGTGCTGGGTCGAGCGTTCCTGCGTCTGCTGGATGTGGGAGAGGGCGCTGACGCAGATCTCGCGAGCTATCTTCTCTTCGATGGTGACTTCGCCCGACGACTGATGGATCTCGGCCGCGCCGACGCCCGCGCTCTCGCTCCAGAGATCTTGGAGTTCCTCACACCGGCACCAAGCGAAGCCAGCATCATCCCCGACTCCTAGCCTAGTTTCCACAGCCGAGGAGAGCCCGTGGACGAACTGTGGACGAAGTCTGCTAACCCGTTGAAGTCACGATCATATCGACACATGTAATCGCTGTGCTACAATTGTGGACAGGTATCATATCGAGGCCGTGTGACGGAAGCTACGCTCGACGCTGAGCAGACCGCAGAGGAGCACCTCTGGGGAGCCCTGCATGCCGCGAACGCGCCAGACCGTCTGAAGCGCGCGCGACAAGGTCTGCACGCCCTGGTGGCGGAGTCGGAGCCAGATACACGCGTCCTGCTGCTGCGCCAAGCCTATCTAGCGCATCTGGAGCTGGGAGAATTGCAGGAGGCCCTGACAACCACTCAGACGATGGGCGAGGTGGGTTCGCTGCGGGACATCGTGCTCGCGGATCGGGCGAGGGTGGAGTGGGCCATGGGCGACGCCCAGTCGGCGATCGAGGCCCAGCGCCTGGCCGTGCGCGCGGCTCCTGCGAGTCGCCGGAGTTTCCATCTCTGGAGCCTGGCGACTCTGCAACATTTCGCAGATGATACACAGGCTGCGCTGACGACCTTGGAGAAGGCCGAGCAGTGGGCCGAGAGGGATGGGCCCTTGGTGCGAGCGCACGCTGCCTACGTGCGGCTCGATGCCGAGCTGCCTATCGAGGACCTGGCGGGTGTGCTCGACGAGCTCGAACGCTCACCCGCACGCGAGGGCTATGGGGCCTATCTACTCGGGATGCTCAAGTATCATATTCGAGACAGGCGTGCAGCGGCCGTGCATCTGCGCGCCTTCCTGACTCGGAACGCCTCGGTCGACGCCGCCAAGCGCCTCACCCTCGCCGAGGAGCTGGCGCGGGCTCGACGAGCGCTCGCGGACATCGAGTCCGACTAGCCCGAAGGGGGGGGCCTGGGCGTCGCCGCAAAACTCCGCTACCTTGCGCGCCATCCACAGGGAGGTCTCTTCATGAGCCCAGCGCGCGCACTCCTCTTCTCGTCCCTCTACCTCAGCCTCGGCGGCTTCTTCACGGCCTGCTCCAATAGCCACAGCGTGGACGCTGACGCCGGCATCGTCTTTGACGCCAGCCGAGACGGCAGGGCGCCAGACACGGACGGAGCTGTACTCCCCGACGCGGGCCCTGCCCCCGTCTGTGGAGACTCTCGCCTCGACCCGGGCGAACAATGCGACGATGGCAACACCACGGACGGCGACGGCTGCAGCGGCGCGTGCAGGCGCGAGGCGTACTGCGGAGACGGCACGCTCGACCCAGGAGAGCTGTGCGACGATGGCAACCACCGCTCGGGCGACGGCTGCCGCTCCGACTGCGCCTCGGACGAGAGCTGTGGCAACGGCGTGCGCGACATCGTCGTCGGCGAGCAATGCGACGATGGCAACATGCTGGACGGCGACGGCTGCAGCGCCGACTGTCTCTCCCTCGAGAGCTGTGGCAACGGGATGCTCGACCCCGGCGAGCAATGCGACGACGCCAACTCCGACCGTTGGGATGGCTGCGCACCGGACTGCTACATCGAGCTGAGCCAGGTCATCCAGACCTTGGCCTTCGCGGGCAGTGGCTCCGGCTGCGACTTCAGCGGCGACGGTGTGGCCGACAATCAGCTCGCCGTGGCCCTCGGCCCCGTCCTGCCCCTGCTCAACGACATGGGCATCCAGCAGGGCATCGACAACGGCAACGTGATCCTGCTGATGAGCATGCTCGGTATGGACGATCTGACCGGCGCTGACGACGACTCGCTGACCGTGGCGTGGATGCAGGGCGCAGATCCCGACGGCGACCCCAGCAACAACTTCAGCGGCAGCGCGACCTTGGCGCCCTCGGGTGGCTCCTTCGACACGGCGGGCAACCCCACGACCTCCTTCGCCAGTAGCCTGATGAGCAGCCAGCTCAACGGTGGACCCGAGGACATCGAGCTTCCGATCGCGGTCTTGCCCATCGAGCTGATGGGCGCCCAGATCTCGGGCACCACGCGCGCCGTGGCGGGCGAGCTGCACGACATCCAAGAAGGTCAGCTCTGCGGCGCCATCCCGGTCACGACCTTCGCCTTCTTGCCCAACCTGCTCGACATGTTCACCGGCATGGCCAGCGAGGGCTGCGACGGCACGGCCGGCGCGACCTCCATGGCCGACGTGATGGTCGGCGGCACACCTCGTGGTTCACTGATCGCGCTGCGCGGCACGCAGCCCGACGTGGACGTGGACGGTGACGGACTCGAGTCCTTCGAGGTCGTTCGCAGAGGCGCCACCGGCTGTCAGCCGGTGATCACCGCCTGCATCGATGGCGACGGAACCCGAGTCGAAGGCCGCGACTGCGCCCTCGACCCACGCTTCGAAGACGGCTTCTCCGCCTCCCTCGACTTCACCTCGATCCGCGCCAACCTCGTCGCGCCCTGAGCTGGGCGGTCGACTGGCGCGTGAGCCGAAGCCATGGACTCGCTCGACCTCCGACGCAGCCGGGAGTGCGTGCGGGAACTAGATCGCGCTCCGCCGCCGATCACGTGCTATCGTCCTCGGCCCCATGACCGGCGAACGCGACGACTCCATCAGCAAGCTCTCTCCCCTCGACGTCGCGCACCAACGCCGCCTCGAGGGCGACGCCGCGGGCGCGTTGAGACACGCGCTGCCGATGCTCGAGTCGGACATGGCGCAGGTCGGCGCGGCGGCGCTGATCTGCCGTGTGCTGATCGACGCGGATCGCTCCTTCGTCGCAGGCGAGGTGGCCAAGCGCTTGGTGGACGCCTTCTGTCGACGTGGGGACCTGCCGGCCGCGGTGGTCGCCGCGTCCATGGCCGAGAGCGCCGGCGAAGACGCCGCTGCCCTGCATCAGAGCATCGCCGAGGTCTTCGGCGCGGACTCGAAGCGCATCGGGGACGTACCTCCGGCGCCGCCTCCGCTGCCTGCAGCCGACGCGAAGGTGCTGCCCGCGACGCTGAAGCTCGAGGCCCTGCTCGATCGCGCGGAGACCAGCCTCGAAAAATACCTGGCGTCGGACGACGCGACGGCGAAGGATTCACCCGTGCCTCGCTTGCCGCTCTTCGCCAAGCTCGCTCCGGAGGCCTTGGCGGTGTTGCTCGCTGCCTTCGAGGTGATCGAGCGCGCCGAAGACGACACGGTGATCGACCAAGGTGAGGAGGGACGGGAGGCCTTCGTGGTGGCGCGCGGCGCTCTGCGCGTCGTGCGTGACGTCGGGCAAGAGTCGGAGCTGCTGCTCGCGGCCCTCGGCCCCGGCGCCATCTTCGGTGAGATGGCCCTCGTCAGCGACGCCCTGCGCGCCGCTTCGGTGATCGCGGTGGAGCCGGTGATCCTGCTCGCCGCAGGACGCGACGCCCTGGAGTCCTTGGCCGCGCGCGAGGAGGTCGTGGGCGCCGAGCTCGGCGCCTTCTGTCAGGGGCGCATGGTCTCGAACCTCATCCGCCACAGCGCCATCTTGGGCAGCGTTCCGCCCGACGAACGGCGCGAGTTGGTGCAGCGCTTCCAGACGCGCACCTTCGCTCCCGGCGAGAAGTTGATCGAGCGTGACCACGACGTCGACGGCCTGTATCTCGTCGCGAGCGGCTGCGTCGAGGTCGTGGGTGAGGACGAAGACGGAGACAGCATCCGCATCGCCGCTCTGGGGCCCGGCGACGTCGTGGGCGAGATCTCCCTGCTCTTGCGTCGGGAGGCCACCGCGGACGTGGTCGCCAAGCACCCCACTGTCGCGCTGTGGCTCGAGAAGGACGCCTTCCGTGAGGTCATCCGCGAGCATCCCGCCCTGCTCGGCGAACTCTACGAAACCGCGACCCGACGCGAAGAGGAGACCCGCAGCGTGGTCGCCCAAGAGGCCCTCGAACTCGGCGACATCATCCTCCTGTGATGCGACTTGAACAGATCCACGTCGGGACGAAACCTCTGTGATGATGATGCCTCTAGCCCAGCCCTGCACCGAAATCGGGAAGACCACGCGACTGAGCTTCGGAGGCGTCGAGGTGGAGTTGCTCGCGGACACCGCGCTGAGCCTGCCCGACACACACCTCGCTTGCGTCCCCTCGGGCTCCACGCCAACGGGGACTCCACGTGTGGTGTGCAGCGTGAACACCGACGCCTCGCTCCTTGGAGAGCGCCGCGAGACGCGTGCGATCACGCTCTCTGACGATGGTGATTGCCTGAAGACCCCGGGTGGGCGTCTGCGGCTCTCGAAGACCGGCGCTCGATGCTGGGTGGCGAGCGGTCGCGTCGCGCCTTCGGAGACGGCGCTGGGAGCTCTGCTCGAAGGCCTCACCGCGGCCGTGCTCGAGCTGTCCGGCGGTCTGGTGATGCACGCGGCCGGTGTCGAACTAGACGGCAAGGCCTACCTCTTCGTGGGACCATCGGGTGCGGGCAAGACCACAGCGGCGGGTCAGGTCTTTGGCGGGCGCAGCTTCACCGTGGACCGCGTGGCGCTGTGCATCTCGGCCCATGGCGCAGAGGCGTGGGCATTGCCAGGTGGCACGAAGCCAGACGAAATCGCTCCGCCAAGCGCACATGCTCGACTGCCCCTCGGAGGTGTGCTCCGGGTAGTGCAGGCGTCCAGAGTGCTCGCCCTCGAGCTAGCATCACATCAGGCGCTGTTGGTCTTGCGCGAGTCCATCTTGACGACGAACTCGAGTCAGGGCGCCGAGGAGCGGCGCCTCGACGCGATCCAACACTTCCTCTCTCCGGCGCCGATCGTTCGACTCGAGTTCGGCCTTGGTGCGCCTCTGGCGCACAGCTTGCGGTCGCTCGAAAGCCGCGCGACGAGACCTCGGGAGACTCCGTGAAACCGCCCCTTCGCGTCCGGCAGTCGGAACGTCTTGCGGCTCGAACTATCGATGGAAAGGGCGTGGTGATCGTGCTGGATCGCCAGATCGTGCACACGTTGAACGCTGTCGGGATGCGGGTGTTCGACCTCGCGGATGGACGTAGCACGGACGAGATCGCTCAGGCTCTGATCGGGGAGTTCGACGTATCCCAAGAACAGGCCCATGCGGACGTGGATATATTTGTGCAAGAGTTGCTCGGACTCGGTGCTCTCGAAGAAGTAGAGCAGGGAGATCCCGCGTGAGCACGACCAACTTTCTACTAAGCCAGGGCGCCGCCTCTGCCGTGGCAGCGCTGCGTACGGACGTCCATAGCCCTTACACCGCGATGATCGAGGTGGCGGATCGCTGCAACGAGGTTTGCGTTCATTGCTATCAGGTGCAGGGACAGAAGGGAGAGATGACCACCGAGGAGGTCTGCTCCGTCATGGATCAACTCGCCGAGCTAGGCGTAATCTTCCTGACTCTGTCGGGCGGCGAAGCTACCCTACGCTCCGATTTTCTCGAACTCGTCGCGCACGCGCGCAAGCTCCGTTTCGCCGTGAAGCTCTACACCAACGGCTTGCGGATCGACGATGCCATGGCCGATCGTCTGGCCGAGCTCGCGGTGCAGGAAGTGCAGATGAGCCTCTACTCTCCTCGCCCGGAAGTGCACGACTGGGTCACGCGCGTGCCGGGGTCCCATCAGCGCACCGTCGCCGCGGTGCGCAGGCTCGTCGCACGAAAGGTACGAGTCGTCGTGAAAACGCCCGTGATGCGCTTCAACGCTCACGATCGTGACCGTTTCATCGACCTCGTGGAAGATATCGGTGCCCATTATATGCTCAGCACACACGTCGATCCGCGGGAGGACGGTGTGCGTGACCCAGAGATGTTGAGCATCGACCATGGAACGAACCTCGACATCCGTCGGGACTCCCGCGTCTTCGGCGAGACGGAAGAGGAGCCGGAGCCGCGAGCGCCCAAACTCGACCGAGCGCCCTGCGGAGCGTGCAGCGGCATGGTGCACGTAGAACCCAACGGTGAAGTTCATCCGTGCACCCAACTGAACCTCCGAATTGGCGGCGCCCTCGATGAGGGCGGCATCGCCAAGGCGTGGCAAGAGAATGCCGAGGCTCGGCTGCTACGCCACACGACCTACGCGGACCTGCACGGCTGCCGCGACTGCGCGCTTCATCCCTACTGTGCGCGATGCTACGCCAACGCTCTGACTCAGGCCGGGGACGCCTTCGGGCCCTATGCGAGCGCCTGTGCAGACGCTCGCTTGGAGTACGAACTCGCTCACGGAGAGCCAGCACAGATCATCGACCAGCCGGACGCGATGGGTCCCTACGCCGCCGTGGCAGGAAACGCATTTCGGACAATCGAGGACCGGCTGACGGAAGAGGACCGAGCGAGGTACGCCAAACACGCCTGGCTACGACAGCCCGTCAAGGCGGAACCGCTCGCGCCTGCAGGCGGGCTGGTTCAAATTCGCCGGCCGGGAGCGCGAATGCCCGAGCCGTTGCAGTGGCCCGGTGCCTCGCCGACGTCCCACGAGGACGAATCCGGCAAGGCCAACCCCACGGCGGCAGAATGACGCTATGCTTCTGCGGCCGGACGGCCGAAAGACATGCTGCCATGACGCCGACCGGGCGATGCTGTTACAGTTCTTACCTCGGGCCGAGAGCCCGGGAGGGGTGGTCGAAGAAGATGAACCAGAGCGAGGATTCCAAGATGCGTGCTTTCTTTTCCGTTGAGCCTAGGGCGACGTCGGTGGTCGGTCTCATGCTGCTGGCCGCTGGGCTGCTCTCCGGATGTGGGGGAGGATCGAACGCGGCCACCCTGGTGATCGTGACCCCGCTGAACAACACGAACATCTCCTTGGCCGACGACGTGGACCCGGCGACCGCCGGCGTACAGATCGACGTGCTGGTGGATTCGACCCGCCTGACCGTCGACGACGGCGACATCACTATCTACATCGAGCCGAGTATCGACCGCTCGACCTTCGACTCGTCGAGCCTCACACCGGCGGGCAGCGCCACCCTCGCGGAGGATGGCACGGCCACCATTCGGGTGACGCTCGCCGACGGTGACTACGACATGATCGCCTGCGCTCGAGGGTTGTTGTGCGCTGTGCGCTCGCAGGTCGTGCGCATCACCGCGAGCACGGGCTGCGCCGCCATCTCCTTCACGCTGCCTGCAGGCCCGATCGCCGGCCGCACGGTCCTCGGACCGGAGGATGACGAAGACGGCACGGCCTGCGGCGAGACCTTCCAGACCACCATCAGCGTCTCCACCGACGCGGGCGACGGCGCGAGCGTCGCCTTGAGCGTCAACGGCGTCGCGGCGGGCACGACCAGCGTGGCCGGCACGGTGGCGACCTTCCCGGCGATCGTTTTGGGCAACCGCGGCGACACACCCAACACGCTCTCCGTGACTGTCACGCGGGCCGACGGAGTGAGCTGCGATCAGGACTTCCCCGGTCAGGTGATGGTCGACTGCATGGGCGTGAGCTGCACGCTGACTCAGCCGGACACGACGCGCGCCTTCCTCAACGCCTCCGACGACGTCTCGGCCATGGACGGATTCCAGGCTGACTTCGAGGTCAACAGCGACGCGGACGCCTTGGGTCAGCCCATTCAGCTGGTGATCGATGGCGACGAAGGCGGCGCCCTGAGTTCCGATCCCACCGCAGGCGGTGGCGGCGCCACGGCCAGCTTCGGTCCAGTCGACCTCACCGAGGGCCTGCATCGCGCCCAGGCGATCTGCTCGGACCGGGCCGGCAACGTGACGCGCTCGAGCGTGGGTGAGTGGACCATCGACACCACGCCCTGCGGTGTCAGCGTCACAGACCCCGCAGCCGACATGCTCTTCGTCGACGCCGACGACGTGGACTCTTCCACGGACGGCATCCAGATCAACGTGACGGGCACCAGCACGGGCAGCGACTGCAGCTTGGCCCGGGTGGGTATCTGCGAATCGACCTTGGCGGACGCGACCCTCACGGCGGACGCCTTCAGCGGTGTGGCGACCTTGGCCAGCTCGACCATGCAGGAGATCTGCGCCGAGGTGGAGGACGCGGCCGGCAACATCGCCGAGGCGCGCGTCGCGGTGCGAGTGCGCACGGACGCACCGCAGATCGAGATCACGACGCCCACGGCGCCAGCGGCCTTCAACTCCGCGGGGGACGCGACCCACGGCGCAGACATGGACACGGCGACGCCCGCCTGCGACGCGGCCTTCAGCGTGAGATGCACCGAGGTCGACTCCGCGGTCGAACTCGTCCGCGAGGACACGATGGTGGTGCTCGGCACCGCGAACTGCGACGCGACGGGTGGTCTGCCCGCGCCCTTCCTCGGCCAGGCGAACTTCGCCAGCGTCGCCCTCTCGAGCGTGAACGCGGCTGCCGGCAGCTACAACGTCATCGCACGCCAGACGGCGGATCGTCTGACGGGCACCTCCGCGCCGCTCTCGGTCGTCCCCGACTGCGACGTGCCGACGTTCACGCTCCTTCGTCCCTCGGCTTGTCTCGTGGGCGGAGCGGCCGTTCTTCGACCCGCAGGAGGCGATGACTCGGACCCCAGCACACCCGGATTCCAGTACACAGTCACCGTCGGCAACTCCAACGCACCCCCACCCGACGTCGACCTTCGTGTGGATGGTAGCGTGGTGGCCACCAGCACGACCCGTTCGGGCGGCTCCAACGTCTTCACGAATCAGGATTTCACGACGGGCGGCACGCTCGCTGTGGACGCCTGCGGCACGGACGTGAACGGCAACACGGGCTGCGCTCCGGCGTGCTCCGTGACGATCGTGGATCTGCCCACGGTGAACATCACGGCGCCGACCGAAGGAGCGATCCTCGACGCCAGCGCCGACTGCGATAGCGGCACGGCGGGCTTCCAGGTGCGGGTGCAGGGAACCACCGACGCCTCGGCAGGGGCCGGTACGAGCGCCACGGTCACCATCAACGGCGGCGCGCCGGTGACCATCTCGCTTACGGGTTCGAGCTTCAACGCCTGTGTCGACGCTCCTCAGGGTGCTGGTTTGCCGATCGTGGTCGAGGTCACGGACTCGCGCGGCAGCGCATCGGACACCGTGAACGTCACCATCGACAGCATGCCGCCCACGACCGCCATCTCGGATCTCGCGGTCGGTGCGGCCACGGATCGCCGCGGCGGCACGCTGCCCTTCACCTGGACGGCCGTTGCAGACGGCGGCACGGGCGGCGCGCTCTCGAGCTACGAGATGCGCTGCGCCAAGACGGCCATCACGAGCGAAGCCGACTGGACCGCCGCCACGACCTTCGCCATCAGCACGACGCCGGGTAGCCCGACGAGCGTGGAGATGGAGACCGTCGGCGGGTTCCGCGTGGGTGAGACCATGTACTGCACCATGCGCGGCAGCGACGTCACGGGCGCCATGACGCCCATCGGCAACGACCCCACCGTGACCCTCGACTTCCTCGAGCAGTCGGTGACGGGCTCCACCTCGGATATGGGCTGGAGCTTCGCCGCGGTGGGTGATGTGAACGGTGACACGGTGGACGACTTCATCGTGGGTGGAGTGACGACGGCCTACCTCTTCTTCGGCTCCACGACCAGCCTTCCCACGGCGCCCGCGGTGACCTTCACCGGGTTCACGACCAACGGCACGATCGGCGTGATCACCGCTGGCTTGGGCGACTTCAACGGAGACGACATCAACGATTTCGCGTTCTCTTCAGGGGGCGAGAGCTTCCCCGCTGGAGCCGCGTACATCGTCTATGGTCACGATTCCACCACGCCGTGGCCAGGGGCAGTCAGTATGGCTGCCGGCGGCTGCGGGGCTGATGTTTGCTTGCGAGGCACGGCGCCGTCCGGTCTGTCGGATGTGCAAGGTCTCGCGGCGATCGGTGATTTTAATGGAGATGGGTTGGCCGACATCGCGGTAGGTACCACCTTCGAAGGCTTCAGCGGGGGGATAGCGCCGGGCGCCGCATACGTCGTCCTCGGAAGCGCTTCGCTCAGCGGAAACGTGACCGTGCCGGGTGGAGCCGGCACCCTGGACGGCTTCAAGATCACGTCGCCGACTGGGTCCGACTTTTTCGGCAACGCGATCACATCGATGGGAGATGTCGATGGGGACGGACGCGCCGACATCGTCGTCGCCGATGTCGGGCAGCCGACTGGGCACGTCTACATCGCCCGCGGCAGGGCTTACACCGGGACCGGGATGATCGACGTGTCCAGCACGCTGATCGATTCGGGTCCCGCGATTTTTGCCAATCGAGTGATGAACATCGGTGACTACGACGGCAACGGACAGGTTGATTTGGCCATCTTCGAAAAACTGACTATCAACCGCGGGCGTGTGCGCATCTATCCCGGCAGCGCTGGCGCATATTCCGCCGCCACTAGTTTTGTCGTTACCAACGACACGTCCTCGCCCAACAGCGACGGTTACGGTCGTTTCCTTGCTCAGGGCGGTCATCCTGTCTTCGGTCTGGTAGGTGATCTGGACGGAGACGGACGCGCTGACGCGCTGATCGGATCAGAACAGCGCGGTGGTGGTCGTGGATCGGTCGAACTGTACTACGGTCAGGCTGCTGGAGATCGAAACCGATCGCAGGCGGACCATTCATTCCGTCCCGTGGCCAGCACCGGCAGCACAGCGCGAACGAGCAGCTACATTGGTGACGTGGACGGCGACGGCTTCTCCGATTTCGCCATCGGCGACCCCACCGGGCAATCCGGGGCTGGCGAATTCTGGATTGAGCACTAGAGTCTCCCTATGCGGAGGAGAGCAGGCGATATGTCTTCAAGAATCGACGACACGAAACAACCCATCGAGAATCCCGGTCGCAAGCGATACGAGGCGCCTCGCGTCGAGGACTCGGCGCGCTTCGAAACCTTGGCAGCGGGCTGCGGAAGCATTCTGTCCGGTCCAGCCGACGGTGGAGCCTGTGGTTTCAGTTCGCAGTTCAGCTGAGGCGTCGAGCTAGCGCTCCGCGCGCCACACACGCGACCACGCGCCAGTCTCAGCTCGAGGCTGGCGCGCTCGCGTTCGTTGCCGGATCCGCGGGTGCGCTGTCTCACATGGCCTCGAGCTGAGCGAAGCGCGGCGCTCGCTTGGGAGCATGCTAGGCTACGTCGGTGTCCGAAGCGGCCATCGAGCATCCGCGCGCGGAGCTGTCCAGCGCGTCCATGACGGAGTCGGCGACGCGAGTCGCGCACGTCTTGGTGGCGAACGTGGAGCGCGTGCTCGAGGGCAAGCGCGACGTGGTGGAGCTGGCGGTCACGGCCATCCTCGCCAGCGGGCATCTGCTGGTCGAGGACGTGCCCGGAGTGGGCAAGACGACTCTCGCGCGTGCGCTGGCCGCTTCACTCGGTGTGACCTTTCGACGGTTGCAGTTCACGTCTGACCTGATGCCCTCCGACGTGATCGGCGGCAACGTCTACGATCCCAACACCGGCAGCTTCTCCTTCCGGCCCGGCCCGGTGTTCACGAACGTGCTGTTGGCGGACGAGATCAACCGCACCACGCCCAAGACTCAGAGCGCGCTGCTCGAGGCCATGGACGAAGGACAGGTCTCCGTCGAGGGTGAGACGCACGTCCTCGACGATCCCTTCTTCGTCGTGGCGACCCAGAACCCCGAGGATTTCTACGGCACCTATCCGCTGCCCGAGTCGCAGCTCGACCGCTTTCTTCTGCGCATCCACATCGGCTATCCGCCGGCGGACGTCGAGCGGCGTATCCTGCGCGAGCGCCGAGGACGCGATCCCCTCGACTCCATCAGCAGCTGCGTGTCGGTGGAGCAGCTGCGTCAGGCGCGCGCCGCGTTGAATCACGTGCGCGTGGAAGACGTGCTGCTCGACTACATGCACGCGCTCGTGCTCGCGACCCGATCCACGCCCGCTCTGACTCTGGGCGCCTCCACACGCGCGGCCCTGGCCCTCGAGCGTGCGGTGCGCGCGCGTGCCTTGGTCGCCGGTCGACGCTTCGCCATCCCGGAAGACGTCGAGCAGCTCGCCGGATGCGTGCTGGCCCACCGCGTGCGAGTCGAGAGCCCGGACCCGCGCACGGCCACCGAAGACGCCGAGCGCGTCATCCGCGCGCTGCTCGAAGAGGTCGACGTCCCCGTATGAGCGCCGGGCGCCGCCGCAGGCGTTTTTGGCAGCGCAGACGCACCCGGCGCAGCTTTCGCCTCACACGCGAGGGCAAGGCCTTCGTCCTGGTCACCCTCGGTGTGGGCGTCGCCGCGGTGAACACCGGCAACAACCTGCTCTACCTGGTGCTCGGCCTGATGCTCAGCCTGTTGCTCGTCAGCGGTGTGCTCAGCGATCTTGCGCTGATCGGTCTGCACGCGCGACGCATCTTGCCTCGACGCATCTTCGCCCAGACGCTCTGTCGCGTGGAGGTCGTGCTCCGCAACAAGAAGCGCTTCTTCCCGAGCTTCTCGCTCGAAGTGGAGGACGTCGTCGATGGAGAGGACACGCCCACGCGCTCCTACTTCTTGAAGGTCCCGCCGCGCGGAGAAGATCGGGTCTTCTACCCGCACCTAGCAGCACGTCGTGGGCGCCGGCGCTTCACTCACCTGCGCCTCGTGACTCGCTATCCCTTCGGTCTGATCGAGAAAGGCCGCGTGATCCCGGCGGAGGAAGAGGTGATCGTCTTCCCGCACATCGAGCCTCGCTCTCCCCCACGGCCCACGCGCCAAGCCAAGATGGGTGAAGACGCCACGTGCGTCCGCGGACCGGGTAGCGAGCTGGCGGGGCTTCGCGACTACGCGCCCGAGGACGAGGCACGCGACATCCATTGGCGCCGGACCGCCTCCCTCGGCAGCGTCGTGGTGCGCGAACGTGAGCGGGAACGGGGCGTGGAGCATTGGCTGGTTCTGGACGAGGCGACCGCAGAGCCCGACGATCCAGCTTTCGTCGAGGCCTTCGAGCTCGCCGTCTCCGAGCTGGCCAGCCTCGCCACCGCCAGCCTCGCCGCTGGATACGCCGTGCGCGTGGCGAGCCGCACGCTCACCTCACGTCGCTTCACACCGGAGCGCTCGCCCGATGCGCTCTACCGCCTGCTGGCGCTGCTCGAGCCCAGGGCCCTCGAGGGCGCCCCGGCCTTGGTGGCACCCCACGACGCCAGAGTCGTGCGTGTGGCCGCGCAGATCGAGGCGGCCGAGTGAAGTTCTCGAGCCTGCACTTCGGCGTAACGTATCTCCTGGCGGGCCTGGGCTTCGTGGCCTTGAGTCTGGGCTCGGCCATGGGCCCGATCCAGCGCCTGGCCATGTTCCTGGCCTTCGTCGCGACGGCCTTCGTCACGCCTCGCCTGATGCGCGACGCGCGCTGGTCTCAGGCCTGGACCGTGATCGTCCTGGCCGGCCTAGGTGTACAGATCATGCGAGGGATCTCGGGCGAGCCCATCTTGCATCTGGGCATCGAGTACGCGGCCCTGCTCCAGCTCTCGCGCCTCGCCTATCGCCCGACGGCGCGCGAGTACCAGCAGATCGCCATCATCAGCTTCCTGCACCTGATCTCCGCCACCGTGCTCTCCTCGGGCCTCGGCTACGGGCTGGTCTTCCTGGGCTTCGTGATCGTGCTGCCGTGGATGCTCGCGCTCACTCACCTGCGCGCCGAGATCGAGCGCCACTACGGGGACTCCACCACGGGGCCGAGCGTCGCGCGCGTGCTCGCCTCGAAGCGCGTGGCGGGGCCCGCCTTCTTGCTGGGCACCGCCTCACTGACGCTGCCGCTCTTCGCCATCACTGCGATATTTTTCCTGGCCTTTCCGCGGGTCGGCATGGGCTTCCTCAGCTTCGGCCATGGCCCGGGACGACAGGTGGCCGGTTTCGGTCGCAACGTGCAGCTCGGTGGTTTCGGCGCCATCCGAGACGACCCGACGGTGGTCTTGCGCGTGAAGGTGCCCGGGCTCCCGAGTCCTCCGCCCGAGCGCCTCGGCCTGCGCATGCGCGGGACCTCCTTCGACCACTACGAGGACGGCGAGTGGACGCGTTCCCACGGCACGACGGCGACCATTCGCGAACGCCACGGCTTCTTCCCGCTCTCCCGCTTGCCCCAGAGCGCCACCGAGCGGCGACTTCAGATCATTCTCGACCCCTTGGACGAGCCCGTGATCTTCCTGCCTGAAGGCACGATCGGGATCAGCACGCCTCCGCGCGTGCTCGCGGGCCTGTCCGTCATGCGCGACATCGTGCGCTCCGATGGCATGGACGTGCGCTACACGGACGCTGACGGATTGGAGTTCACCTACACCGCGCATGTCTCCACGCGCGCGCCCTCCGCGCCGACGGATCCGATCGACAGCGAAGCCTTCGCCCGCTACCTGGAGCTGCCCAGAGGACAAGAGCGCATCGTCGCCTTGGCGCGGCGCTGGACCGCCGGCGCGGCTTCACCGGGAGCTCGAGCCGACCTGTTGCTGAGACATCTGCGCGACAGCGGTGACTTCCGCTACACGCTCGAGCAGCCCGACACCCACGGCGACGATCCTCTCGAGGTCTTCCTGTTCGAGGCTCGCGCCGGGCATTGCGAGTATTACTCGACCGCGCTCGCCGTGATGTTGCGCGGGCTCGGCGTGCCAGCGCGCAACGTCACGGGGTTCTTGGGCGGTCGCTACAATCGTTTTGGCGGCTACTACGCGGTGCGCCAAGGCGACGCCCATTCGTGGGTCGAGGCCTGGATCGACGAAGGCTGGGTCACCCTCGACGCGACCCCTGCGACCCGCGAGCTGCTCGGGCCGCGCGACGGCATGCTCGGCGGTCTGCGCGCGCTACTCGACGCCATGAGCATGCGCTGGGCGCGTCACGTGGTGGGCTACGATCTACGTCGGCAGGCCGCGACGCTGCGCGAGCTCATGGGCTACTTTGAGCGCTGGCGTCGCCCGGGAGGATCGACAGCCGAGCACGAGGAGATCAGCCCAGCCGCTGGAACGCAGCGCCGCAGCCAGAGGCCGAGTCTCGCTTGGTTGCTGCTCGCGCTGCCGCTCCTGCTCGCGTGGTGGTGGCGAAGGCGCTCATCGCCTCCAGTCTCTCCAGACGACGCCCGCCTTCGACGAACTCTGCGCCTCTACCGCAGGCTGGACGCCCGCCTCGCCCGCCGAGGCCTCTCGCGTCCACGCAGCCGCGCGCCCACGCGTCACCTGCGGGCCCTGCGTGAAGCCGACTTCGAGGGGCTCGAGACCGCCGAGGAGATCACCGCGCTCTACCTCTCCGTGCGCTACGGCGGAGCCTCGGCCGAGAGTCAGGATCTACGGCGCCTGGAGCGAAGCGTGCGTGATCTGTGACGAGAACTGCCTCCTCCTGGTAATCTGCCCTGCGAATGGGCACCGATGTGCAAGAACTGGCCGCTCGCGCCAAACAGCTCGTGCTGGAGCGGGATTTCGCCGAGGCCGTGCGCGCCTGCCGCAGGCTTCTGCTCTCGCGTCCGGACGACGATGACGCGAGGCTCTTGCTCGGGCGCGCGCTGATCGCCACCGAGCGCTTCGACGAGGTGCGGGTAGAGATGATGTCGCTGATTCGGCGGCGGCCGGAGTCGGCGACGGCCCATCGACTGCTCGGTGAGTCCTTTCTCCGAGCGAAGCAGCCCAAGCGCGGAGAAGAGTATCTGCGCCGCGCGCTCGAGCTCGATCCCGACGACGACGAGGCCGCCGAGCTGCTGGAAGATCTGGCCGCGGATCCTCCGCCCGTGTCCGCGACGGTGGAGCGCTGGTTCGACTCCGCCGGCGTCGCCACCATCGAGACGCCCGCGTCCTTCTTCGACGACGGCAGTGAAGATCGTCCCGCGACGGCGCCGATTCAGGACGCGCCGCCCTCGATCCAGATCGACCCGGAGCTGGCCGCCGTGGCCGAGAGCATGGCGCTGCTGAAGTCCGAGGACACCGTGACGTCGGTGGAGACGCCGGAGCCCGATGGCGGCGAAGAGACCGACACGGTGACGAATCCCGACGCCGAGTCTCCGCCTGCCGAGTCTCCGGCCGCGAAGCCGCCCGTGCGCCGACCGAAGCAGACGATGATGGGCATCGCCGGCCTCGGGCAGCTCGCGCCTGGCCTCGCGTCAGCGTCTAAGCCGGAGCGTGGGGCGTTCGGAGCGGAGACCACCTCCGAGTTGGGGTTGGACGACCTCGAGCAGGTCGCCTCGGCGTCTCCGCCGCCCACCCCGAAGGCGGCGGTGACGTCTGAACTCGACGCCGGGGATCTGGAGCCCGTGGACTCGAAGGCCTGCTTCGAGCCGCTCGACGCCGAGCCCATGGAGGCTGAGGCCACCTCGGTCGCTGGAGCTGGCCTGGCTCCGCTGGACGAGGAGGCGACACGGCTGAGAGCTCCGCCGCAGCGCGACGAACCCGAGCACACGCGAGATCTGCGATCACGGGCCGCTGTCGTGCCAGCTGCCTCCGTGCCGGCTCCGGTCGCCGCTCGGCCCCGAGTGGTCACCCTGCCACCGCCTCCCGGACCGCCGCCGAACGTGTCGGCCCCTCCGGGCGCCGCGTCGCTGTCCCCCGTCGCCGCGCCGCCAATCGCCGCGCCGCCAA
>JAADHO010000458.1 GCA_013151775.1 Deltaproteobacteria bacterium
CCTCGACGCCATCACCCGCGAGCCCCGAGGCGAGCTCTTCGTGCGCGCGCCGCGCGTGTGTCTGGCGGCCTCGGCCACGGGCACCCCCGCGATCCTGCTGCGCTCCGACCTGCGCGACCCCGGCGGCGAGACGGGTCGCCGGCTGCGCGTGCACCCCGCGCTGATCGCGGCCGGCGAGTTCAGTGATCCAGTGATGGCGTATCAGGGCATCCCCCAGACCTACGAGTGCAGCGAGTTCCTCGACTTCGAGCGTGAGGGTCCGGGCACGCGCAGCTGGATCATCCCCGCCTTCGCCCACCCCGTGGGCACCGCCACGCTGATGCCGGGCCTGGGCGCGCAGCATCGCGAGTTGATGCAGCGCTACGACAAGCTCGCGGTCTTCACCTCCATGCTGCACGACCGCACGACAGGCGTGGTCGAGCCCGACGGCGACCTTGGGCTGAGCATCGAGTATTGGCCCGACGAGCAGGATCGCCGCGAGCTGCTCTTCGGTCTGAGGGCCTGCGCGCGCCTGCTCTTCGCGGCGGGCGCCACCCGCGTGCACATCCCCACGGCCAAGCCCCTGAGTCTGGACGACGCCAGCGAGCTGAGTCGCCTCGACGGCCTGCGTCTCGAGCGCGGCGACATGGACGTGACGGCGGTGCACCCCATGGCCAGCGTGCCCATGGGCGACGACCCGAGCGTGGCGGCCGTGGACTCCCGGGGCGCCCATCACCACCTGCGCGGGCTGTGGGTTGCGGACGGCTCGCTCTTCCCAAGCTCCATCGGCGTGCCGCCCCAGCTGTCGATCTACGCCATGGGGCTGCACGTCGGTCGCGCCATCGTGGCGGCGCGCGGCTGACGCGTTCGCCCGCTGCCCCGTTCGCGTGCGCTGCCCCAACGCGTCTATGCTGCGGCATGGACTCGTCACGTCGCTTCGCCGTTCTCCCGCTCCTGCTCGCGCTCGCGTGTTCCGGATCCGGCGGGCCTCTTCCTCCTGCGGACGCCTCCGGGCTCGACTCCGGCGCCGACGCGGGTGCAGCGGACGGCAGCGCGGCCGACGCCGGGCGTGACGCCTCGACCCGCGCCGACGGAGGACTGGACGGGGCCGCTCGCGATGCGGCCAGCGCAGACGCCAGCGCCATGGGTGATGGCGGCGGCGACGCTGGTCCGAGTGACGGAGGCCTGAGCGACGGCGGGCTCTTGGACGCCACGCTCAGCGACGCCGCCGTGACGGATGGCGCCGTAGACGCCGGCCCCGTGGATGCGGGCCCCGTCTCCATGCCTTGCACGCCCGTGGGCGCCTGCGATCCATTCGACCCCACGGCCTGCGCCGACGGTGAGAAGTGCCGGGTCACCGCCACGGGCACGGCGTGTCAGGCGCTCACGCGGACGCCCGCGCTCAGCGAGGGCGCGACCTGCACCAGCGACACTGACTGCGCCGCCGGCACCTGGTGCGTGAGCTTCGGCGCCGACTTCATCTGCACCGCCACCTGCGCCGCGGGCTCCATCGGCCAATGCGGCGCGGACGCCACCTGCCTCGGCAGGGTGGGCGCCGAGACCTGCGTGCGCGTCTGTCGCCCGATCCCCGTGCGCTGCGACATCTTCGCGCAGGACTGCGCGGACGCCGCAGACGCCTGCACGCTCACGCGCAACTCGGAGACCCGGGAGCGCTACACGGGCTGCCTGCCCGACGGCACGCAGGCCCGCGGCGAAGCCTGCGGCGGTAGCGCCGGCCGCTGCGCGCGCGGAACCATCTGCATCAACATGTCGGGCAGCACTACCTGTCGTCAGGTCTGCGGCGCCGACGGGGGCGCGCCCACCTGCAGCGCTGCTGGGGAGGCGTGCACTGGCCTGGCGCGCTCGTGGGGCGTCCCCTACTGCCGGTAGCTAGAGCATGGCGCCGGGGTTCATGATGCCCGCGGGGTCGAGGACACGTTTGGCGCCGCGCAGGGCCTCGGTGAAGAGGCTCGGGCGTTGCTCCTTCACGTAGGGTAGGTGCGTCCGGCCGATGGCGTGGTGGTGGGTGATGGTGCCGCCATGACGCACGAGGGCTTCGCTCGCCGCCTGCTTGATGGCGGCCCATTGCTCGAGCTCGCCGCCGCCGCGCCCCGGAGCGATGAAGGTGAAGTAGGGCGCAGGTCCGTCGGGGTAGACGTGGGTGAAGCGGCAGGAGACGAAGCCGCCGCCGCACTCGCGCTTCATGGCATCGCGCACGTCGTGGATTACTCCGGCGTGCAGCTCGGCGAAGCTGTCCCAGGGGCAGGCCGTCTCGAAGGTGTCCACCACCACGCCGAGGCTCGCCATCACGTTCATCAGGTAGGGCGCCTCGAGGAAGGCGCCGCGCCAGGCTTCGGCCGCTCCGTCGCCGCGCGGTTTCTCTCCCTCGCGCAGCTTCGCGCCGTCCGGGCAGTCTCCTCCGTGGGCGCGGGCGATCTCGAGGGCGCGCTCGATCCACGGGCCCAGTGGATGATCCGCGCCCTCGAAGGCCACGATCAGCACGGCGCGTCCGTCCATGCTCACCATGTTCAGGCCCGCCTCGCGGGCGTCGAGCAGCCGGCAGTTGGTCGGGTAGAGCCCGGACTGACTCAGCTCACGACACGCCTCGACGGCGTCCTCGAAGTTCGCGAACTTCAGCGTCGCCTGCGCGCGAAAGGTCGGCCGCAGACGCACGCGCATCCAGGCCTCCGTGATCACCCCCAGGGCGCCCTCGGATCCGCAGACCAAGCGATCCGGGCTCGGCCCCGCGCCGGAGCCCGGCAGGCGCCGTGATTCCATCACCCCGCGGGGTGTGAGCATGCGCGTGCTCGCGACCAGATCATCGATGTGTGTGTAGAGGGTGGCGAAGTGGCCGCCGGCGCGGGTCGCGATCCAGCCGCCCAGGGTCGAGAACTCGAAGCTCTGGGGGAAGTGGCGCAGCGTCAGGCCCTCTCGTGCGAGCCCCGCCTCGACCTCCGGTCCCAGCGCGCCCGCCTGAATGCGCGCGTGGAGCGAGCTCTTCTCGATCTCGAGCACGCGATTCAACGCGCCCATGTCCAGGCTGAGCGCGCCCGCGTAGTCGCCTGCCAGCTTCGGCTCGACGCCACCCACCACGCTCGTGCCGCCACCGAAGGGGAGGGCGGCCACCCGCGCGTCCGTCGCCCAGGCCAACACCTGCTCCACCTCCGCTTCCGTGCGCGGTCGCGCGACGAGATCGGGCGCCGCCTCGAAGTCGCCGCGGAATCCGCGCAGCACGTCGGGGTAGGCGCGCCCGTAGGTGTGGCGGATGCGCGCCTCGGCTTCGTTCGTGACGAACTCGGCGAGCGCGTCCGGCACGGGCAGGCGGCCTTCGGGCAGAGCGACATGCTCGATCCGCGGCGCGTCGTCGAGGCGTGTCGGCGCGAACCCGAGCATCCCCGGCAGCTGCGCGCCCAAGGCCTTGCGCGTCTCGCGATCCGGAAACTTATGCGCCCAACCCCAACCCCAGAAGCTGCGCTTCTTGTCCGCCGCGTCGTTCATGGCCCCAGTCTACGCCGAAGTCGGTTTCAGCGTCGCCGCGGGTCGTGTCCGGCCACGCACGCGAGATCAGAGGTTGGGCTCTTGGCCGCGACTCGCGTGCCAGAGCGATAGAATTTGCACGTGTCGTTCATGCCCAGCGACCCGGTAGTAGGCGTGGTAGCGGACACGCCTCAGATACACACGTCGAATCCCGGGCATGTTGCGCGCGTGCTCCCCGAGGAGCTCGGGTGTCTGTTCGAGCGTCGCCACGAGCTCCAGCATGGCTTCGTCGAACGCGCCCGGAGCCTTTTCCCGGTGCTCTTGCCACCACTCGCGCGCCCGGTGCACCTCGGCTGCGGCTCGCTGCGAAAACTCCACTTGGTGTGCAGGAGAAGTCGTCACTCCAGAGTGGCGGAAGTCAGAGTCCTGAGCAGGGTGCGAGCGTCCACGACCTCGCCGCGATCGCATTCCGCTTGCCGCTCTAGCAGTTCTCGCCGTTGCTCTTCGCTCACGTGGAAGCCCTTGAGCTGAACCAGGGCGAGCTTCGCTGCCTCGAGGTCGGCCTCTTCGAGCTCTTCCACGAGGGCGTGAATCGATTCTCGGGTTGCCACATGTTCATCCTAGCATGGGGCGCAGGCGGTCGCGAAACCCATCCGATGTCTCGCGACCGCTTCGTCACTCGCGCTCATTGCTCCGCCGCGGCGCCTCGTGCAGGCTCGGCGCGTGGCCCATCCTCCGAGCATGCATCGCCTCGAGCTCGATCTCTCCGACTCGACGCGCAGCGTGTGGGAACATCTCGAGCTGCGCCTCGCGCGGCATCCCTCGGAGAGCGACGGCTTCTTCGGCGCGCGCATCCTGGCCTTCGCCCTGTGTTGGGAGCCGGGGCTCGAGCTGGGGGAAGACCTCTCGACGCCCGACGCGCCGGCGCTGGAGCTGCGCACCCAGACCCTCGAATTCAGCCACTGGATCGACGTGGGCGTGCCCTCGGCCAAGCGCCTGAACCTGGCCACCCGCAGCGCGCCTCGAGTCAGCGTGTTCTGCCATCGCGATCCCGCGCATTGGCTGAAGGAGCTGCGGCGTGAACGCGTGCAGGCGCCGGATCGCGTCGAGGTGACCTTGCTCGAGCACTCCTTCGCCGAGTCCGTGGGCGCCGCCCTCGGTCGCCGCGGGCGCTGGTCGCTGATGCGTGACGACGAGCTGCTGCAGGTCGTCACCGAGGCCGAGACCCACGAGGGCGTGATGCGCGTCCTTGGCCTCGACGCGCTGCTCGCGAGCTGAGCGCTTCGCCGCCGTCGCGCGCGCCCGCTTGTCCCGACCGCGGCGCGCTGATAAGCCGCGCCCGATGGACAAGCCGCTCATCCTCGTCTCCAACGACGACGGCTACGACGCCCCCGGCTGCGTCGCGCTGGCGACCGCGCTGAGCGAGTTCGCCGACGTCGTGGTCGTGGCGCCGGAGCGCGAGCAGAGCGCCAAGAGCCACGCCATCACCCTCTCGTCTCCCCTGCGCCATCGCGTCGTCGCCGAGAACGTCCACGCCATCGGCGGCACGCCCGTGGACTGCGTCTATGTCGCCCTCTTCCACGGTGAGCTGCTGCCACGCCGCCCCGATCTGGTCGCGAGCGGCATCAACCACGGACCCAACCTCGGCATGGACATCCACTACTCAGGCACGGTGGCCGCGGCACGCGAGGGGGCCATGCGCGGCGTGCCCGCCATCGCCTTCTCGAGCCTGGCGCGCGACGTCGTGCCCGCGGCGCCGATCGCAGCTGAGCTCTGTCGACGCATGCTCGCCGCCGTGATGCCCGAGGGGCAGCCCGCGCTCTTGAACGTGAACTTCCCACGCGGAGAGATCGCCGGCGTGCGCGCCACCCGCCTCGGCCATCGCCACTACGCCGAGGGCGTGGACGTGCGCACCGATCCGCGCGGCCGCGAGTACTTCTGGATCGGTGGCCCCGGCGGCGTCGAGCACGGCGGCGTCGAAGGCTCCGACACCCAAGCCGTGGACGCCGGATACGCCAGCGTCACCCCCCTCTCCATCGAGTCCACCCTCACGGCCCATCTCGGCCTCGCCGCCTACGTCGCCGGAGACGGCACTGCAGACGAATCCCCAGGAGACCCATGACCGACCCCCGCCTCGACGCAGTGCGCGCCCTCGTGCGCGACATCCCCGACTTCCCCAAGCCCGGCATCCTGTTCAAGGACATCACACCCTTGCTCGCGAATCCCGTCGGCTTCAACCACAGCCTCGAGCTCCTCGAGGAGCGCTTCGAGGGCGAGCGCGTCGACGCCATCGTGGGCATGGAGGCGCGCGGCTTCATCTTCGGCGCCGCCCTCGCCGCGCGCATGCGGGTCTCCTTCGTGCCGGCGCGCAAGCCCGGCAAGCTACCGGCCGAGGTCGAGCGCGTCGAGTACGCCCTCGAGTACGGCACGGACAGCCTCGAGATCCACAAGGACGGACTGAAGAAGGGAGATCGCGTGCTGGTCGTGGACGATCTGATCGCCACCGGCGGCACCGCCAAGGCGACGGGCGACCTGATCGAGCGCATGGGCGCCGAGGTCGCCGCCTACGCCTTCGTCATCGACCTCACCTTCCTCGACGGAAAGGCCAAGCTCGCCCCGACGCGAGTCGAGGCCCTGCTCGAGTACTGACGGCGCAATCGGCGTGCTATAGGCACGCCTCGGCTCCCATAGCTCAGCCGGATAGAGCAACGGTTTCCTAAACCGTAGGTCGGAGGTTCGAATCCTCCTGGGGGCGCCACGTAAGGCGCGGTGAACGCCCGCGTTTCCGACGTCTTTAGCGTGTCGGAGACCGCAGGCGCGATCTGCTCGGAAGACACCTTTGGGCCGGCTTCGGCCACACGATCGGTCCGCGACGACGTCGAGTTTTTCCTACCCTCTGGCGACGCGGAGGGTCCAGACGCCGAAGCCGAGGTTCGTCCCGGATCAGACTGGCCCGGCTTCGACGAGTTCGACCTCTACAGCGAAGTCTTCGATCCGTGCGTGGACGAATCTCCGGTCTGCGGGGCGCTCTCGGATGACGTACTCGACATCTACGCGGACCTGCGCAGGGGTCTCGTGACCTACGACGAAGGACGACTCGGAAGCGCCGTCTGGGAGTGGGAGTTCCACTTCGACCACCACTGGGGCCAGCACGCCGTCGATGCGCTTCGCGCCCTGCGGCGAGCGTGTCTTCGTTGGAAGACGGTCCACTCGTGAGCCCTTCGGACATCCACGTCATCACGGCCAACCTGCGCCCGTTGGATGGTTTGCCTGCTTGATGGTGAGCGACACCTTCCGGAGCGCCTGCTTGGCAATGGACGCTCACCAGATGACGGCACTCGCCACAACCGATAGAAGTGACGCTTCTTCATGCGAGACTACGCCCTCGACTCACCCGAGACACTCTTGGGGCAGCTTCAGCGCGGACTTGGCCGTGGCTTCCTGGCATCAATGCGAGGTCGGGTGGGCAAGGACGAGTTGCTGAACTGCGTACTGCACGACCCGCGCTCGGATCCGCAGCTGGAGGAGCGCGCTTCCTACTACGCCAAGCTCGCAATCGAATCGGAGCTCGCCGTCGAGGCTGTCGCGAAAGCCGTTCGCGCCGCCAATGCGGAGACGGTCTGCGCTGGCTTGCCCGCCGAGGTGCTGATGGAGATGGCCGTGCGCGGCCGAAACGACGCCCTCGTCGCGCTCCGGGAGGAACTTCGCCAGGACGGCTGGCTGCAGGCAGTGCTGGTCATGAATCACGCCGAACACCAGTACGGCCACCCGCTCATGGAGTCGGACGACATCACCAGCATCGCCGGTCGCGACGCAGAGGAGCTCGAGCGCATCGTCGTCAACTTGGCCCACCTGCCCTGGCAGCACTGGGCTACGTCAGAGCCCAGGCTCCAGACGGTGATGCTAGCGGCACACACAGAGCACAAGCCATCACTGCGCTTGCCCGCGGGCAAGCCCGACACCGCCATGAGCACGTCGGCGCTGCTGCGAATTGCCGAACCTCGAAACGCCGTGCGGGTCGTTCGTGTACTCGCGCAGCGGACAGACGCCGCCAGCGTCGCCACCATGATTGCGGCGGGGCGCGGGATGGACTCGAACCAACGGCTGGCCGGCCTCGGCGCCCTCGGCGCTCAAGCTCACACCGGACTACTCGAGTACGCTGCCGAAGTGCTCGAGGCCGCCGCCGGCCGTGCCCGTGATGTCCGGACCCCTGCGATGCTGCGATACCTTGAGGCGCTGCCGCCCGAGGCAACCCTGCCGCGAGCGAGACAATGGCTGAACCAGGTGGGCCGTGCTTCCGTAGCCGCCGAACACATCCTCGCCCGCCACGCGCGCACGGAGGATCGTGAACTCGTCGAGAGCTCCCTGGCAAACGCACTGGAAGACGACGCTACTTTCCGAGCGTGCAGCATGGTCGACGCGCTCACAGTGATCGCCGACTCCCGCTCCGCAGAAGTGCTGGTCCAGACCTTCGAGCGCCTCGGTTACTCGCGGGCCCGGCCTCGCGTGCTCCGAGCGCTCGAAAGGTGTTGCCCCGAGGCGGTTGCGAATCTAGCCATCGAAGCGCTCTGGGACTGCGAGTCCGAAGCGCGTCGGCGAGGTGCCCACATGACACTCATCACCGAAGAGACGAGCGCGCGCCTGAGAGAAATACAAGGCGACATGTTCGAGGATGAGCGCACCCGAATCGCCGCGAGAAGATGCTGATGCCATTCGAAATCCAAGGTCCATTCGGCTTCGAAGACCTCTTGGCCGTTTCGGACGGACGCGCCTTGCTGGGCTTCGTCTTCGTCGGAGTGCTGACGAAGACGATGAAGATCGCGCTCGACTCGGGGCCCGTCCATGCGTCCGCCGCGAAGTTCTACGCAGTCGGATCGTTCCTGATGCGCAGTCGCAATCTCTTCGTGGTCATCGGTGACGTGCTCGAAGGAACGGTCGTCGCGGGCATGAGGCTCCGCATGCCGCTCGGGGGAACTTCGGTAGGCGTCCGCGTGGCGTCAGTCGAGTATGTGGACGTGGTGCACGAGGGCAAAGGCTACGTAGGCCTCGCCATGGAGTACGCGGATCCGGCAGATCTGGAGCTCTTGATGGCGCTTCACGTGGGCGGCGAGACGCTGGGTTTGGAAGCGGAGTAGATCGATCGCGCGGGCGGCAGTTCTGTTGGGTGCGCTCAGCGCCCAACTCACGACGCCGACCGATGGTGGACGTGGCCGCGCTGAGAGAGCAGGGTTGCTGAGGACGGTCAGCTGCCGGCCTGAGCGAAGAGGAGAGACCATGAGGGTTGGCACAGTCTGGGCCGTGGGTGTGTTTATTGTGGCCGGGTGTGGTGCGACGAGGACGCCGTCAGTGGAGAACTCCCCGCCCGCGACGGAGTCGATGCCCGCCACGCCAGTGGCCGGTGTGCGCGTCGGCCCGATGGACTTCGACTGCGACACGCTCGCCGACCACTTCTCCCGTTGGTCCACGGAGGTCGGCGGATCCTCCTTCGTAGTCCGCGGGGAAATGCGCTTTGTCAGTGAACAAGAACATCCGAACTGGCTTCCTACGGGCACTCTCGAGCTCGTGGCCGGAGAGGAAAAGACGTTCCTGCACGCCACACGAGACCCGGATGAACGCCTGCGGATCGGCATCCGGCACCGGCCCTCCGCCGACGCTGAATTCGCCGCTCACCCCCTGGCGAAGCTCGCCTTCACTCGTATCCCGCTGCGCTTCGCCGTGCAGGTTGACGGACCACGCGTTGCGGCGACGCTTGGAGGAATTGCGACGACGCTCGTGTTGCACGACGCGGTCGACACGTTCGCCATGTCCTGCAACACCGCGAACGTGGTGTTCCACGGCGTCACCATCGAGTTTCGGTGAGGAACGGTAGGACGGAGGCAACGGGCCCGGCCTCGCGCTTCAGTGACGACCCATGCGCCAAGGGCACGAACGCGGGGGCCAGCAGGCTGATCCTCGAGAACGTGTCTGACAACGGTGTGCCTCGCCTCGGGCTGCAACCGTGGGCGGACGCCGGAAGATAGTCTAGAACATCAAGCACCACCGATGACTCTCGACGCGAAACCTCTGCCACAAATGATTGCGGATTGGGCCCAAGAATCCGCAATTTATCGAGACCTCTTCGCCGCGTGCGAGGCGGCGGGGCACAACTTGACCGACGCCTGTGAGATGCTCACCGATCCTTGGGACCGGGTCGCCGACGAAGTCGCGGCTCATGTCGCAGACCTCGTGAACTGGAACGACCTGCTCTATCATCTGGTCGAGTATGCGGGACCAGCACGCGCCGCAGAAGTCGCGGCCACGGTGCCGGAGTGGCGCGACGTCGACGTCGTGGCGCATCACCGGGGAGTCAAAGCACAGCGTCGCGCGGACGGTGCCATCACCGACGAGGTCCCCATCGGCGAAGCCTACGCACTGGTAGCGGACGAAGCGATTCCTGCCAGGCAACTTGGGTGGCTGCTCCATCGCATGGCGCGTGTCTATGGGCTGGAGGAGTTGGCCGCTCTGGCGGAGGCGATCTCGCCCGCACACGCAACCGTCGTCGCTGGCGTCCTGCGCGCACACATGTCCCCGCTGTCCGCCTTTGAAGAGTTGCTGCACGAAGTGGACGCCGACTCGCTCCTGCGCGCGCTGGAGATCTACTGGGACATCCCACGGAGCGGCGGAACCGAGCGAGACGCACTGCTTGCGACGTACGCCCGGCTCACCCAGCAGGAGTTCAAGCCGCTCGCGCGGGTACTTCCGTTCGCAAGGGCGCGTGGAGAGCCCGCATGGTGGTTGCCCATGCTCCGCGAAAATGGCCTGAGGGCGTCTCAGGCCGCGCTCGTCCTGCTCGAGTCCGGCGCTCCGAGCCTCCGGATCGCGGAGCTGCTCGCAGCTGCTCGCTACTCCCACGAGCAGGTCTTCGGTGCGCTGCTCGAGAACGGCATCGGCACACGCACGTCCATCGCCAAGCTGCGAGAGAGCGGCTGGAGCGCGGACCAAATGGTGCGAACCTTCGCCACGCGCGGCGTGCTCCTGCCCGAAGTGCGCTGCAGCCTGGAGGACCTCGGTGTCCCCGCCAGCGCCCAACGCCCGCTGCTGGTGAAGTACTGGGAAGAGTCTCTCGTGGACCTGGTGCTGTCGCAGACGCACGCTTCGCTGGCGTTGACGTCAGGCGAGGAAGCGTGAATCACGCATGACTGCGTAGGCGACCTCGACCTCACCGAGCTGTGAGATGTTCTCGATGGACGCGCGAGCCCGGCCTTCCAAGGCACCAGCCGCCACAGGAATACGCTCGAGTTCCCACGTGATCAGGGGCCGGTGGATCTAGTGATCCCTGCCAAACGCTCCACGATCCAGCAGAAGGGATGCGGTGCCAGTAGCTACTTTCCGAGACTCGCGCCGTCGGTGACCGCTGACCTGGTGCGGCGGGCCGGACTGAGTCGCGGCACGGCGGATACCGCCGCGTGGATGCCATCATCCACCGCGCCCGCTGCCCGGGCCGGCGGGCACGCCTAGGAACCTCCGGTCTACGTCGTCTGGTTCGCTGGTCCCGACGATGCACTCCACATCTTCACCTGCGAGCCAGCAGACCTCGACGCGCCCTTCGAGCCAGTCGCCATTCCGGATCAGCATCCAGTCGCCGCGCCGACGCCTTGATCCTTACCGACGTGACGCACCCACCGCGAATTCGCCAGAGGGCTCAACTGCCTGCGCTGCTGAGCCAGCGCCGAGCGCTATCGCGAAGTCGCCCGCAGCATCGCCGTGGTGTCCGCGACCTGCGGGCGAAGCTTCGAGACGTAGGTGCTGCGCCAGCGTGCCAGGTTCACGTTGCGCGATGCACGTACCTGGAGCGAGGCTGGCACCCATGCCGAAACCGCCACCTCTTCGCGACGCCCTGCTGGAAACATTTGCTCGCCTCGGAGTCGAGTCTCCGGAGGACTGGGTTGATTCGCAGCTCGAGGAGGGAATTCCGCAGTTGCACCGCGCCGCGTTCCTCGCCAAGGCCTGGACGGTCATTCCGGATGAGCGCTCGGAGGCTTGGATGGAGCAGTTGGTTGATAGCTACCGGCGCGATCCGGAGGCTCCCTACGCGGGCGCCGGAAAGGCGATTGCTTCGCTTCGCGCCAAGGGTGCCACTGCTATGGAACTCACCGATCTAGTGCGGGCCATGCAGGCAGAGCTTCTCTTTCACATCTCCTACCTTCTCAGTGACCCAGGCTACGCACCCGACGAGCGATTCGAACATCCGTTGCTCGAAGCGACCCGCTGGGCCCTCGTCACACTCGACGAGCAGAACCAAACGGGCGAGCTGATCGACGGCCTGCACGAGTCGGTGCTGGAGACCGATCCGATGGGCCGTGAGGTTCGGCCCATTGAGTAGCCGGTCGAGCGCAGCGACCGAATCCGCGCCGTCCTCAGGCCTCCTCACGCATCTACATCGAACCCGTTTCGTTGCCGGCGCCAGGACTCGCAGCCTATGAAGCGCACCCACCATCGGGCTGCCGCACGACGAAGTCGAGATGCATGTTGCGGAACGTCTCCAACCACTGCTGAAGCTGGCTCTGGGGCCGGCAATCCACCGCGTTCGCGCTCGAGTTGACCACCTCCACAAGATCCGGTCTGTCGTTGCTAAGCGCCATGGGCTGTCCTGCGCGCGTGACAACTAGAGTCCCGGAGGTGGGCACGACCTGGCCTCAATCGTGAGGGATGGGATCGACACATCGACAGGGCCGCACTCGCTCAACCAGGCCGGAGCGGCACGGCTCAATCGCACATGCCGTCGTGCGCGACGCGTGTGCGAACAGCCTGCGCCCAGCACGTGTTCGTGTACGTGACGCCGTCGCAGCCGCAGACCGGCGCGAGCGCGCCGCCAGCTGTCGCTGCCCGGGCGCACGCAGCCTCCGGCGGTGTCGCCGCACCCCGAGCCGAAGCAGTAGTAGTCCGACGGTCCGTGCGGATCGCCGAGCGCACGGCAGTCGAGGTCGCTGCCACAGCCGAGCTCGGTGCCCGGCGGCGGCGCGGCGCAGCACGCGGTACAAGCGGGGTCGATGCAGATGCTCGTGCGCGCGCAACAGACCCGGCCCGAGGGGCAGTCGGCGTCGCGCCCGCAAGCGACGACGCCCGCCGGGCTCGCGGATCCGCACGCGCCCCACAAGCCGGACCGCGACACTGAGCTGCCCGCTTCGTAGGCAGCGCACATGCTCGCGTACGTCCGACCGTCACACGCGCAGACCTCGAGCGAACCGGCGCTGCACGCAATACCCGGATGAGCGCGCTCGAAGCACCACCCCGCGCCGACGCACAGTCCGCTCGGCACACGACAGAACTGCGAAGGCGTGCAGTCGGCGTTGGAAGCGCATGGCGTTCCCGTCCCGCTCGCGGGGGGAGGAGGCGTCGTGAGCGTGCAGTCGCTCGGACGGGCCAAGTCGTAGCAAGCCCCGGTCTGGGTGCAGCACGCCTCGGCAGAGGCACACTCGTGTCCGCCGCAGAGCGGTGGCGGCGGTGGCGGCGGCCCTGCGTCGTCGCCGACGAGCCCGCCAGCGTCGGTGATCGGCCCGCTGTCGACCATCAGCCCGCTGTCGACCAGCGCATGACTTGCGTCGGTTCCCGGCGCGCTCGCGTCCTGCGGACCGTGAGAAGCCGCCCCGCACGAGGCGAGAGCAGCAATTAGGAATATCGGGAGAACGGTGCGTACGGGCATGGCTCCCTCATGGTCGCCCCGGGCGCGACGGTTTTCCAATTGGCACCGGGCGCTAGGACATCCGAAGCCGCGCCGCTCCAAGGAGGTTGATGTTGTCCGAGGAGGTCTCGTTGCACGTGGCGGGCAATCAGACCTGTCCAGCGGCATGTAGCTCATGAGCTACGGCTCACCCGGCCTCCGCGAATCGATCGAGTAGCTCGGCTTGCTGCTCCGTGGGCAGGTCCGAGAATCTCCACGACTCTGATCCAGACGGTGGTTTCGATTCCTTGGCCATCGCAGCCTCGAGTACGTGGGGACGAACGCCTGATCCCACCGTGGGGCCTGAAGGCGAGCTCGTCGGTCGAAGACTCGCTCAGCGCGCTCACGCGTTCTGAACAATCATCTCCAAGATCTCGTGGCCGAAGCGCTCGATCTTGATCTTGCCCAGTCCAGGGATCGTCGTCAGGGCGTGCAGAGTCTTTGGCCGTCGCGCGTCGAGGGCCACGATCGTCCGCCGCTGAAACACCATATAGGGCTTCCACTTCAGCTCGCGCGCCTTGCTCACGCGGAAGCGCTCGAGCGCGCCCTGCAGTGGCGAGTAGGCGTTCCGCGCACGCTTGGACCTGCGGGTACGCTTGGGCGTGGTGCTCTCGTCCACGCTCTTCGCTGCGCGCACGGGTTTCCCCGCGGGCCACACGGTGGGGTATCTGTCGCCCTTGCGCGCAAGCTCTCCAGAATCGAGACACGCCTCGATCGCCCGCACGATGGCGCGCTCATCGACGCCGCGCAGCGCAGCGTGCTGCGACATCTTCAACAGACCGCATTTGTTCAAGCTGCGCGCACGACTCCCGCGCAGCGCCCGCGCGAGGTTGGTCTTGCCCGCCGGTCGCGTGAGTTCGTTCGCGGCCATCAGCAGCGTCGACTTCTGGGCTTCCGTCAGCGCCTCGACCGGCTCGGTGGGCGCAGGCTCTTCGACTCTTGCCACAGCCCCCGTGCACACGTCACAGCGCCCACAGCTGGGCGCGCCCTCCACGCCGAAGTGTGCGCAGATGATCCGCTCCCGGCACTCGCAGGCGTGCGCGTAAGTCTCGATCGCGCGCAAGGCCTCACCGACGCCCTTGCCGGACAGGATTCGTCTCTGCGTGGCCATGTCTCCGGCGCCGAAGAACATCACGCAGCGCGCAGGCTCACCGTCTCGACCCGCGCGTCCGGCCTCTTGGTAATAGGCCTCGACGCTGCCCGGCGTCTGGTAGTGCGCCACGACGCGCACGTCGGGAAAATCGATGCCCATGCCGAAGGCGCTCGTCGCCACCAGCACGCGTAGGCGTCCCGCGCCAAACGCGCGCTGCGCCCGCTCGCGCTCGTCCTTGGAGCGTCCCGCATGGTAGTGGCGCGCCGAAAAACCTCGCGACTTCAGCGCCGCGGCGACCGTCTCCGTGTGCTTGCGCGTCGCGCAGTAGACGATGGCCTTGCCGCTTCGAGGCTCGCGCAGTCCGGCCTGCTCGAGCAGCGTCACCAAGCGCTCCGTGCGCGCGTCATGGGTCGCGATGTGCTCCACCGAGAAGGCCAAGTTGGGTCGACGGAAATCACCGCGCACGACAGCCGGCTCGCGCAGACCGAGGCGCCGTATCAGCTCCTCCAGCACCCGCGCCGTCGCCGTCGCCGTCACCGCCATCATCGGCGCATCGCTCAGCTCACGAAGCTCCGCGAGCCGCATGTACTCAGGCCGAAAATCGTGCCCCCATTGGCTCACGCAGTGGGCCTCGTCGATGGCGAAAAAACCCACCCGCTGCTGTGTCAGCATGCGGCGAAAGCCAGGCTGGGCCGCGCGTTCGGGCGAGACGTAGAGCAGCTCGAGCTCTCCGCTGCGGTACGCCTTCAGCGTCGACTTGGCATGCACCTCCGATTGATGGCTGTTGAGCGCGGAGGCCTTCACACCGCGCGCACGCAGCGCTTCCACCTGATCGGCCATCAGGGCGATCAGCGGTGACACGACCAAACACGGGCCGCGACCTGCGCGCGCCAAGGTGATGCCCGGCAGCTGATAGCAGAGGGATTTTCCCGCGCCGGTCGGCAAGAGCACGGCCGCGTCACGGCCACCCATCGCCGCCTCCACCGCATCGCGTTGTCCCGGGCGCAGATCCGTGAAACCGAACACGTCGGCGAGCACACGCTCGGCGTCTTCGAGGCTGGGACGAGCCTGCATGCGGCGCAGACTAGTGTGCGGAGATCGTGCTGTCGATCGTCACGGACTCGCGCCCTCTACGCCACGGCCTTCTGGTAGATGGTCTGCGTCGGGAAGGCCATGTCGAGGCTCCGCTCGCCGAAGCGCTCGAGGATCTGCAGGTTGATGTGCGTCTGCGTCTCGAGGATGTCTCCGTCGGGCTCGATGTAGTAGATGAAGAGGATGTTCATGGCGGAGTCACCGAAGGCGTTGAAGGCTATCTTGGGCTCCGCCGTCACGTGCTCGGTTTCGTCGGCGATCTCGCGCAGGATCTTCATCGCCTCGCGCATCTGCTCGGCCGTGGTGTCGTAGACGAGGCCGAGGTTCAGTACCACTTTGCGTCTCGGCTCCAGACTCACATTCTCCACCGGAGAGTCGGCGAAGGTGGAGTTGGGGATGGTCACGATGCGCCCCTCGAGCGTCTCGATGCGCGTGCTGCGGATGCCGATCTCCTTCACCGTTCCGTCGAAGCCCGCGACCTTCACGCGGTCGTTGAGCGTGAAGGGTTGGTCCGCGAAGATGGTGATGCCGCCGAACATGTTGGCGACCGTGTCGCGGCTCGCCATGGCCAAGGCGAGGCCTCCGATGCCCATGCCGGCGAGCAGCGCGCCCACGTCGTAGCCTGCGTTGTTCAGGGCGATCACGACGGCCAAGAGCCAGATGGAGACCTTGACGCCCTTGCGCGCGATCGGCAGCAGCTGATCGTCGAGGTCGGTCTCGGACTTCTCCGCCAAGGGCACGACGTACTCCTCGAAGAGTGCCTCGAAGAGCCGCGTCAGCAGCCAGGCGATGTTCAACACCAGGACGACGTAGAAGATGCGGTCGATCCACATCTCCACGCCCTCCGACACGCTGAGGCGCGTCAGCGCGAAGCGCACGCCGCCGAGCACGACGCCGAGCACGATGGGCTCCTCCACCATGTCGAGGATGATGTCGTCGAGCTTGCTCTTGGTCTTGCTCGTGATCTTTCGGGCTACGCCGGAGAAGATCCAGTAGACGATCTTGGCGCCGATGGCGGTCCCGAGGCCGATGCCCAAGGCGAGCAGCCAGGCGTGGAGCGGGTTTCCGAGGTATGGATCGAGCATGAAGGCGGGCATGCACGAGACCATAGAGGGTCCGAGCGAATTGGCCGATTTTCTGGCTCTTCAGCGGTCTTCACCTCGGGACGAATTCCACCTCGTAGGTCTGGGGCCAGAGCTTGCCGGTGATCAGGAAGTGGCCCTGATCCGGTAGCCAGGCGATGCCGTTGAGCACGTCCGCGCCGTCCCGGCGGCGATCCGCGTCCGAGTAGAGGTCGCTGGCGTCGATGCTGGCCGTGACGTGACCCGTGGCGGGGTCGATGCGCACGATCTCGTCCGTCAGCCACACGTTCGCATACACGGATCCGTCGCGGCACTCGAGCTCGTTGAGGTGGCGCAGGGGGCGCCCGAGCTTGCTCACGTGGAGCCGGCCGAGGGGCGCGAAGCTCTCGGGGTCACGGAAGGTCAGCGTGTCGCTGCCGTCGCTCATCACCAGGCGCGTGCCGTCGTAGCACAGGCCCCAACCTTCGCCCTGGTAGCGCGCCTCGCCGAGCTTCTCGAAATCGCTCAGCCGATAGCGGTAGGCGCGATGACCCTTCCAGCTGATCTGCCACAGCTCGTCGTCCACCCGCGCGAGCCCCTCGGCGAAGACGTCGTCGGGCAGGTCGATGTAGCGCGCGACCTCGCCCGAGCCCAGCGCGACCTCACGCAGGGTCGACTGCCCCTCGAGCCCCGTGCTCTCGTAGAGCTTGCCCGCGTGCCACAAGAGCCCCTGGGTGAAGGCGTCCGTGGCGTGGGGATGGCGCGCCAGGACGTGGACGCGCAGCGACTCGGGCACGGTGACGCCGAGGGAGCTGGGCGTCTGATCCTGAACCTGGGACGAAGCATGGGAGCCGCGACGCGACGCGCTCGATTGGGCGCTGCCGTCTCCGCTGGGCGAGCTCACCCACAGGCCCGTCAGGCCCGCGACCAGCAGCACCAGCGCCCCGACGCCCGCCAGCTTGGACGCACGCGTGCGAGGCCGCGCCGCGCTGCGGGCGGACGCCGCTCGCGTCTTCGGGGACTTGGGCGCGCGCTTGCCGCGCTTCTTCTTTCTCTTCTTGGCCACGGGTCGAGCCTAGTCCTCGGGCGACGTCGGCGCGAGCGCTGGAATGCACCGGCTGCCCCCCCGCGTTGCATCTTCAATCCCGCCGTGGAAACTCCCGCTGACCGCCTCGAGCGCTACGCGAACGCTGTCGTGTACGAAAACTGCGCAGCCGGTAGAGTTTGGAGTAGGGTCGAACCCGAGATGTCCGCCGCCTTCCACAACGTGATCCACCTGCCCCGCGTTCAGCGCGCCAACGAGTGCCTGCGCCCGACGCGTGCGGAGATCTCGCTCTCGGCTCTGGCCCACAACCTCGGGGTGATCCGCGACGCCGCCCACGGCTCGGCCGTGCTGGCGGTGGTGAAGGCCGACGCCTACGGTCATGGCGTGGTGCCCGTGGCCAAGCGGCTCGCGCGCGAGGGCGTGCACGGCTTCGGCGTGGCCTTGGCCGAGGAGGGGTTCGAGCTGCGCGCCGCGGGCATCGAGTCGGAGATCCTGGTGCTCAACGGGGTGATCGGTGGAGCCCACGCCGAGGTGATCGAGGCGGGGCTGGTGCCCGTGGTCTACGAGCTCGACGAGCTGCGCCGCTTTCATTCGGCGGCCCGTGGGCCCTTCCGCGTTCACGTGAAGGTCGACACGGGCATGTCCCGCTTGGGCGTCCCCATGGCCACGCTCGACGCCTTCCTCGACGGGCTCCGGCGCCTGCCCAACGTGCGCGTCGACGGGCTGATGACGCACCTCGCCTGTGCCGACGGAGAGGACACCTTCACGGCGGCGCAGCTGCGGAGCTTCCACCGCGCCGTCGCGCGCTTCCGCGCCAAGGGTCACCGCCCGCGTTGGCTGCACGCTGCCAACAGCGCGGCCCTCTTCCGTCACCCGGCCTCGCGCTTCGATCTCGTGCGCCCCGGCGTCGCGCTCTTCGGTCACGCGGGCGCCAGCGACGTGGACGCGGGCCTGCTGCCCGTGCTGCGTCTGCGCAGCGAGGTCGTCAGCCTGCGCGACGTGCCCGAGGGCGCACAGGTCGGCTACGGACACGGCTTCATCGCCCGGCGTCCCACGCGCGTGGCCACCGTACCGCTCGGCTACGGCGACGGCCTCTTGCGCGCCACCTCGGGTCGGGGTCAGGCGCTGATCGGCGGCCGCCGCGTGCCCATCATCGGCAACGTCTCCATGGATCTGACGACCCTCGACGTGACCCGCGTGCCCAGCGCAGCCCTCGGCGACGAGGTCGTCTTCCTCGGCGCACAGGCTGACGACTGCATCGAGGCGTCCGAGCTCGCGCGCTGGGCCGGCACCATCCCCTACGAGGTGCTGACCAACATCAGCCGCCGCGTTCCGCGCTTCTATCAGGAGTGAACGAGGCCATCTTCACGTCACCACCCAGGGGGGGCTTTGGCGCTGCGGCGCGATGGGAGTAGATTCCGCAGTGGAGGCTCGCCCATGCATGACGACGGAATCAGGCTTCACGTGTTCTTGGTGCTCGCGCTGGCGGCGGGCTGTGGTGGCGGAGGCAACACGCTCGGCGCGGCCTGCGTGGACGACACGGACTGCGGCAGCGGCCAGTTCTGTAACTCCGACTTCGTCTGCGAGGCGCGGCCCACGGAGGACGCCGGAACGGGAGACGCGGCCAGGGACAGCGCGACCGAGGACAGCAGCGTCGACAGCGCTGTGCTCGACAGCGCGGTGGACGACGGCTCGCTCACGGATGGCGGCGGAGACGCGGGCCCGGAGTGTGGCGACGGCGTGGTGAGCGGCGCGGAGAGCTGCGACACGGCCATCGCCGCCGGGGAGGCGGGCGCCTGTCCGAGCAGCTGCGACGACGGGGACTTCTGCACCACGGACAGCCTCTCGGGCGAGGCCTGCACGGCGGCCTGTGATCACGGCCCGATCACGGCCTTCGTCAACGGCGACCTGTGCTGCCCCTCGGGCGCGAGCAGCCTGGACGACACGGACTGCGCGGCCGTCTGCGGCAACGGCTTGCTGGAGGGTGGTGAGGCCTGCGACACGACCATCGCCGCGGGTGAGGCGGGAGCGTGTCCGACGATCGCGAGCTGCGACGACAGTGACTTCTGCACCACGGACTCCGTCTCCGCCGCGGGCAGCTGCGACGCGGCCTGCGCCTACGCGGACGTCACGGCCTTCGTCGACGGCGACATGTGTTGTCCTCCGGGCGGCACCATCTCCACGGACAGTGACTGCGTCGCTACCTGCGGCGACGGAGTCGTCTCGGGCTCGGAGCGCTGCGACACGGCCATCGCGTCGGGCGCGGGCGTGTGCCCCACGACAGCGAGCTGCGACGACGGCGATCCCTGCACGACCGACGGTCTGCGTCAGGCGGGGACCTGCAACGCGCGCTGTCGAAACACGCTGATCACCACGCCCACCAACGGCGACATGTGCTGTCCCGCGGGCGCCAACCAGACGACGGACTCGGACTGCGCTCCCGTCTGCGGCAACAGCGTGATCGAGTCGGGCGAGACCTGCGACGACGGCAACCGCACGCCGGGCGACGGCTGCGACGCGAGCTGTCAGATCGAGGGCGCGATCCCGCCCACGGCCTTCCGCATGACGGATCTCGATCTGCGCGAACCTCACATCTACGTGCAGGTCCCCTTCTCCGGCTGCCGAGACCTGACGGATCGGGGCGTAACCGTGTTCGGCACGCGCGTGGACAGCATCAACAAGCAGCTGCAGGACTCGATTCAGCTCGACGGCGACGGGGACGGGCTGCTCGACCTCAGCTTCGTGGTCGTCTTCCGGCCGCTCGAGCAGGCGGCGGCGAGTGGGACGCTCGACTTCTACTCGGCCGCCTGCACGGCGCCCGCGGGCTCGACCGCCTGCTCTCCGGGCGGCGACGTGCCCGACAGGGCGAGCTACACCAACCAGACCTCCGGGACCTGCCTCGGCATCGCGCCCATGTCGGTCCGGCCCTACTCGCCGGCCGTGGCCACGCCCGGCGCGCCCTGCTTCGTCACGGCGCCCATCACCATCGCCATCAGCCTCGGTGGCGGTGTGACCGTGCCGCTCGAGAACGCGCAGATCGCCGCATCCTACGTGGGCGCGCCGGCGAGCGACCTGAGCAACGGCCTGCTGCGCGGCTTCCTGACGGAGGCCAACGCCGACGCCACGCTCTTGCCGGCGTCCTTGCCCGTGATCGGCGGCGACCCGCTCAGCTCGATCCTCGCTGGTGGCGCCGGCAGCTGCACCCGACGCGACGATCGCGACGACCTCGACGGTGATGGAGTGAAGGATGGTTGGTGGTTCTACCTGAACTTCCCCGCCACCGAGGTGCCCTGGGCCGAGACTCCCTGAACGGGTGCGCGCTGGACAGCACACGCGTAGGCTCCCAGGCCCATGACGCGCGCTCCCTCCCAGCCTGACCCCAACAGCCTCGGCGCCTTCCGCCGCGTGCCTCGCACGGGCGTCATCTACGTCACCGTCGAGGCGCGCAAGGCGGGCTTCGACCCGACGAGCGCGGAGTGGTGCAACCTCGGCCAAGGTCAGCCCGAGACGGGGCCCTTGCCCGGTGCACCGCCTCGGCTCGCGTCCATCCCGATCCTCGAGGCGGACCTCGACTACGCGCCCGTGCCCGGCCTGCCCGAGCTGCGCGAGGCGGTCGCCGCGCTCTACAACCGACGCTATCGGCGCGGCATGCCCTCGCAGTACACGGCCGAGAACGTCGCCATCTGCGGCGGCGGGCGCGTCGGCATCATGCGCACCTGCGCCGCCATCGCGCCGATCCACCTCGGCCATTTCCTGCCCGACTACACGGCCTACGAGGAGCTGCTCGACGTCTTCCGGCGTTTCACGCCCATCCCGATCTTGCTCGATCCGAAGCAGGGCTACAGCTTCACGCCGGCGCAGCTCGAGCGCGAGATCCTCGGCCGCGGCCTCGGCGCCATCCTGCTGAGCAACGCCTGCAACCCCACGGGCAAGCTGGTGCGCGGGGACGTGCTCGCCGAGTGGGTCGGCCTCGGGCGGAGCCTCGGCTGCGCGCTGATCCTCGACGAGTTCTACAGTCACTACATCTGGGAGGGCGAGGACGAGACCGTCAGCGCCGCGCGCTACGTGGAGGACGTGAACGCGGATCCCGTCGTGCTGGTGGACGGTTTGACCAAGAACTGGCGCTACCCCGGGCTACGCACCACCTGGGTCGTGGGTCCGAGGCAGGTGATCGAAGGCGTGTCGAGCGCCGGCTCCTTCCTCGACGGAGGCGGCTGCGCGCCCTTGCAGCGGGCCGCCATCGATCTGCTCGACGTCGATCGCACGGCCGCCGAGACGAGCGCGCTGAAGCGCGGCTTCCGTCCGAAGCGCGATCGCCTGGTCGCGGGGCTCGAGGCGCTGGGCGTGCGCTTCGACCTCGCGCCCGAGGGCACCTTCTACGCCTGGGGGGATCTCTCGGAGCTGCCCGAGAGCCTGCGCGACGCGGACGACTTCTTCCACGCCGCGCTGAAGGAGCAGGTGATCTGCGTGCCCGGGCACTTCTTCGACATCAACCCGGGGCAGCGTCGCCGAGGTCGCCCCTCGCGCTTCAAGAACCACGCGCGCTTCAGCTTCGGGCCGAGCATGGACACCCTCGAGCGCGCCCTCGAGCGCCTGGCGCGGGTCGTGCGATCCGCGAGCTGATCAGCGAGTGATCCGGTGTCGGCTCCCGGTGTGTATCGGGCGCGATCCCCAATTTGTCGCTTTTTTTTGATGTAGGCAAGTGTCGGATAGTGTCGGTGTCATGAGCACATCGACCGCCTTCGCCCGCATCGACCTCGTCAAGCGTCCGAGCAGCATCCCGCCACGCCCGGCGTTGGTGGAGGAGCGTCGGGCCAAGCCCTTCATCAAGTGGGTCGGCGGCAAGGGCAGGCTGCTGCCTCAGCTCACGCCGCTGCTGCCTCCGGGGGTCGAGCGCATGCGTCACGTGGAGCCCTTCGTGGGCGGCGGCGCCTTCTTCTTTGCGCGCTCCCCGGCGCGGGCGCTGCTCTCGGACGTGAACCCGAACCTGATCGCCACCTACCAGGCGATCCGCGATGACGTCGAAGCCGTGATCGGCAACCTCGAGCTGCTCGCCGCCGGGCACTCGAAGGAGGCCTACTATGGTGTGCGCACGAGTTACAACCTCAGCCTCGGCGACCGCTCGAGTGAGCGCGCGGCGCAGTTCATCTACCTGAACAAGACCTGCTTCAACGGGCTGCATCGAGTGAACAAGAAGGGGGAGTTCAACGTGCCCGCCGGGCGCTACGTGAAGCCGCGCATTCTCGATGAGAGCGCGCTGCTCGCCGCGCATCGGGCGCTTCAGAAGGTGGAGATCCGCTGCGCCGGCTTCGAGGCGCTCGTGCAGAGCGCGCGCCCCGGCGACTTCGTCTACTTCGATCCGCCCTACGAGCCCGTCAGCGACACGGCGCGCTTCACCGCCTACGCCAAGGGTGGCTTCGGTCAGGACGCCCAGCGCAAGCTGCGCGACGTCTTCCGCGAGCTCGACCGCCGCGGCGCGCGCCTGATGCTCAGCAACTCCGACGTGCCCTTCATCCGCGAACTCTACGGCGACTACCGCATCGACACCGTGGCCGCGCCTCGCGCGATCAATTGCAACGGCCGCGGCCGAGGCAAGGTGAGTGAGGTCGTGGTCCGGAACTACTGAGCCGCCCAGCCTGATCAGGGTAGATCCACGCGCGTGCTCGCGTAGGATGGCGCGATGCATGACGAGGCCGCAGACGAGCACGGGGCGCGCCCGCCACGACCCGAGGTGGAGCTCTTCTCCGCGCGCGCCGTCGGCTGGTGCACGTTCTTCTTCTCGCCGCTGGTCGGCGGGCTGATGGCGGCGGCCAACCACAGGCGCTTGGGGGATCAGGGCAAGGCGCGCGGGACGGCGGCGCTCGCCCTGGGCGCCATCGTCGCCTTCGTGCTGCTCGGGTACTTCGTCGACTCGGCGGCAGTGAACGGCGCCGTGGGCGGCGGCACCGGCACCTTGGCCTGGTCTTGGTACAAGGAGCAGAAGCCGCTGGTCGCAGCGCATCTCGGCGCCGGGGGACGCCTAGCGAGACCCTGGTTGCCGATGCTCGCGGGCGCGGGCCTGATCGCCCTCACCGGCCTCAGCATCTACCTGGAGCTGAACTCTACTTCGAACACAGCCTTTCAGGCCGGTGTGGTCGCGGCGCAGGCCGAAGACTGGCCCAGCGCCGAGGCGCGCTTCCGTGAGGTGCTCGCGGAGGATGCCAGCCGCGACGACGCGCGCTTCAACCTGGGCCTCAGCCTGATGAACCAAGGTAAGAACAGAGCGGCGCGCCGCGAGTTCGGTCGTGTGCAGGATGACTCGGAGGTCGCCGTGGACGCCCACCGTCTGCGCCTGCAGCTCTCGCCCTGACGCGGTTCAGCCGTTCTTGGCGCGCTCGTCGAGGATGTCCTGGCTCACGCCCGAGGCCTTGATGAAGGCGAGGGTCGCGGGCTCGAGGGTGTGGAGTAGCTCCGCGGGCGTGCCCGTGGCCTGCACCTCGCCGAAGTACAAGAAGGTGATCAGATCCGCGATGCGGAAGACGCTGGCCATGTCGTGGCTGATCACGATGGAGGTCACGCCGAAGCGCTCGCCGGTCTCGAGGATCAGCTCGTCCACGGTCTGGGTCGTCAGCGGATCGAGGCCCGTGGTCGGCTCGTCGTAGATCAAGACCTCGCTCTCGAGCACCAGCGCCCGCGCCACGGCCACGCGTTTCTGCATGCCGCCGCTCAGTTCCGCCGGAGATTGGTCGGCCGCCGCGCCCACGCCGAGGATCTCGAGCCGGTCCATCACGCGCTCGCGCACCTCCTTCCGGCTCATGTCCGTGTGCTCCACCAGCGGGAAGGCGACGTTCTCGAACACCGTCATGGAGTCGAAGAGCGCGGACATCTGGAACACCATGCCGAACTTGCGCCGCATGCTGTCGAGGGTGAGCCCGCTGAGCGTGGACCAGTCGACTCCGTCCACGAGGATCTGACCCGAGTCTGGGGTCTCGAGGCGCACGAGCTGACGCATCAACACCGTCTTGCCCGAGCCCGAGGGGCCGATGATGTGGTTCACCTTGCCACGCTGAATGTCGAAGCTCAGACCTTTGAGCACCTCGTGATCGCCATAGGATTTGTGAAGGTCCCGGATCCTGATCTGGACTGGATCCGCGCGATCCGCCTCGCTCTCGACCACCGCCTGAGCGCTGCGCAGGCTCGAGAAGAACGACTTCATAGACCTTGCCCGAGCACGACCGCCGTCACCACGTAGTCCAGCGCCAAGATCGCGATGGCGTTGTGCACCACGGAGCGGTTGGTCGCTTGTCCCACGCCGGCGGCGCCGCCCGAGGCGTGGAAGCCTTCGCGACAGGCGATCAGCGAGATGGTGAAGCCGAAGATGGCGGCCTTGATCAAGCCTTGACGGACGTCGTCCCAGTCCACGAGCCAGCGCATGCGGTCCATGAAGACGCCAGGGTCGAGGCCCATCATGTGGACGCCCACGAGGTAGGCTCCGAACATGCCGATCACATCGAAGAGCAGCGTGAGGATCGGTACGGTGATCAGTCCCGCCAAGACCCGGGGTACGACCAGATACTGAATCGGATTTACGGCCATGGTGACCAAGGCGTCGATCTGACTCGACACGCGCATGGAGCCGATCTCCGTGGCGATGGCGCTGCCCGCGCGGCTCGACACCATCAAGGCGGTGAACACCGGGGCTAGCTCGCGCGCCATGCCGAGACCGACGACCGCGCCCGTCTGGCTCTGGGCTCCGAAATCGCGGAAGCCGTCCACCAGCTGCAGGCTGAGCACCGCGCCGATGAAGAAGCCCGTGAGGCTCACCAGGAAGATCGAGCCCACGCCGATGAATTCCGCCGACGCGAAGAGCAGGCGCACGCGATAGGGCGGTCGCACGGTGTGCACCAGCGTCTG
>JAADHO010000048.1 GCA_013151775.1 Deltaproteobacteria bacterium
GGCGCGGGAGTCGGCGCTGGCGCGGGAGTCGGCGCTGGCGCGGGAGTCGGCGCTGGCGCGGGAGTCGGCGCTGGCGCGGGAGTTGGGGTCGGCTCGGGCTTTGTGGCGCTGGGCGGCTTGGGCAGCTCCGAGGCGTCGATGTAGGCCACGGTGCGGCTGGCGGCCTTGGACTTTTTCCGCTTCTTCTTAGGTCTCGAGGTAGCCGGCTTGGCCTGCGCCGCCTTGGCCTTGCCTGCGTCGGGCTCGGGGGCGGACTCCCGAGGGACGTCGTCGACGGGGACCGTCGGCCCCTTGGGACGGGGCGGCGCGAAGGTACGCGTGGCGTCTGGTGCGAGGGAGTAACGGCGCCGAGCCACCGGGTCGAGGATCGTCACCTTCCCGTTCGGAGCCACCGCACAGCTCGAGCCAGGCGGCACCCCTCCGGGCTCGCCGAGCTGCGCCCTGCCGGCCGTGAGCGCAGCCATCCAATGCTCCGCTTCGACACTGACCTCAGTCTTGGAGTCGTCTCCCCCGAGGTCGCTCACTACGAGCCGCCAACGCTTGATCGCCAATGTCGAAAGCCTCGCCTTGCCCCCTGAAAGGCGGGGGATGGCGTAGCCTACCCAGGGCACTGAGTCGGGGTCAAGACAAGCTCCAAAGCTTCTGCGAGGGTCCGCACACAGAAGCTCTCTCCAGTCTGCGTATATCGCGTATAGGCCTGCAAATATTGCATAAATCACGTAGTGATGTTTGGAGTCGAGACTCCTTCGCGGGTGGCGATGCGCGCTTGCGAGCCAGGAGGTGGACGCGTAGGCTCGCGTCCTCGGGGGCGACCCGACGGGGTGACGCATGTGGATCCTGGTGCTGGGGCCCGCGGGCCGAACAGGTAGTGACGAGGGCGCCGCGGCTCAACTTCGGCAGCTCGGATGTCGGGTGGAGAGCTTGGATCTGTGGGGCGCTCTAGGCGCAGGCGACTGGAGAGATCCACCGGCGGTCGTGCTCTTCGAGGCGCTGGACGAGGTCGGCGCGGCCCGCACGGCGCTGTCTTGGGTGCGCGCCACACCCGCCTTGGCGCAGGTGCCTTGCCTGCTGGCGACGAGCGTCGCGGGCTTGGGTCGGGTGGATCCGCGGGACGCCTTCGACGACTTCGTGCTCTTCCCCTATCTGCCCGCGGAACTCTACATTCGCATCCGCCGCCTGGAGTGGCGCGCCGGCGAGTTCTCCTCCGAGGAGCGCATCAAGATGGGTGAACTCACGATCGATCTCGCCGCTCACGAGGTCGAGGTCTCGGGGCGCGGCGTCACGCTGACTCAGCAGGAGTTCGCCCTGTTGGCCTTCCTCTGCGATCATCGCGGTCGCGTGTGGAGTCGCGAGCAGCTGCTGAGGCGCGTGTGGGGAGTCGACCACTACGGCGGCAGCCGCACCGTGGACGTGCACATTCGCCGCTTGCGGAAGAAGCTCGGCGCGGCCGTGGAAGGCCTCGAGACCGTGCGCGGCCTGGGCTACAAGATGCGGGCTCCATGACCGCCCCGCTGGTGTTGAGCGTGGGGGATCCGGCGGGCATCGGACCGGAGGTCGCGGTCGAGGCCTGTCTGCGGGAGCGGCCGGCCTCGGGCGTCGTGCTGGTCGGTGACGCGCTGGATCTGGGGAGGCGGCTCGGAGCCCGCGCTCGTCGCCTGCGTGGCGACGAGGACTGGCGGCTAGAGCCCCACGAGATCGCCATCGCCCATGTCTGCGAGGTCCCCGAGTCCGTCGTCCGAGCCCACGCACCCAGCGTCGAGGGAGGGCGCGCTCAGCTCGCCTTCCTCGACGCTGCGATCGACGCCGTGCAGGCGGGCAGGGCCAGCGCCCTGGTAACGGGCCCGACCTCGAAGCAGGCCATCTCGCTCGGTGGCGAGCCGTTCAGCGGGCAGACGGAGCATCTCGCGCGCCGATCCGGGCTCGCCCCGGACGCTGTCACCATGTTGTTCCTGGGGCCCACCTTGCGAGTCGCGCTGGTCACGACGCACGTCGCCATTCGCGACCTGCCCGAGGCCGTCAGCCCGGCTCGCGTGGAGCGCGCCATCGTGCATCTGGTGGAGGTGCTCGAGGCCCTGCGCGGCAAGGCACGCCCCGTCGAAGCGCTGCGGGTGGCCGTCGTCGGGCTCAACCCGCACGCGGGGGAGGGCGGGCTCTTCGGGGACGAGGAGTCGCTGACGATCGCCCCCGCCATTCGAGCCGCGCGCCTGCGCCTCGCTGCCGTGTCGGGCGTCATGCGGTCCACCATCGCGGGTCCCGTCCCCGCCGAGGCGGCCTTCCGGCAGGCGGTCGCCGGACGCTGGGATGGGGTCGTCGCCATGATGCACGATCAGGCGACCATCGCGTCGAAGCTCCTGGATTTCGGGGAGGCTGTGAACGTGACCTGGGGCCTGCCCTTCGTGCGCGCCAGCGTGGACCACGGCGTGGCCTACGACGCGGCCGTCTCCGGAAGCGCGGACGCCTCCGGAATGATGGCGGCGCTGCGCATGGCCCAGCGGCTGATCCCCGGATAAGTTTCATCGCAGGGTAAAAATCAGTTGACCCTACGGCGGTCGCGTCCCTAAGCTCCTATCTCTCACTCGAGGAGGTAGCGTTCATGGAATTCTGGTCAGATTTGAGTACGGTCGTCAAGGTTGTCATCGTAGTCGGCCTGTTGGGAGTCCTCGTCGCAGGAGCAAGTCTGATGGAAATTGGGCCCTTCGGTCCAGATGCAGAGAGCGCGCCGACCCAGCAGCGCGGCCTGCAGCCCCAATAGGGCCGCTCCAGCTTCTGCGGATCGAGGTCAGTGCGTAGGCCGGGCCGGCTCCGCGAGCGATCGCACGAACACGTCGCCTACCTCGACGCAGGCCTCGCGTAGCTCGAGTTCTCCCGTCACCAGTACGGCCAGGGGCGTGATGCGCACGCACACGATGGCGTCGCGGTGGTCGTGGACGAAGGCCCCGAGTCGCGTCAGCACGTCACGCAGGGCGAGCAGCTCGGCGCGGCGCTGTGCGGACGTTCGCGAGAGCAGGAGCGAGGCTCCCCGCAGCCGGCCGAGGGCGCGCTCGAGCTGACCGCTGCTGAGCGGGAGCAAGGTCTCCAGGCGATCGCCTGTCGCGGCGCCATGGGGATCGGCGAAGCTCAATTCCAACAAGGCGTGTCCGCCTGGCGCGGGGCGCACGCGGACGTCGAGCAGCGCCTTGTCGGTCTGGGTGGCGGAGACCGTGACCCCGAGCAGGCGGGCGTCGGGGCGCCGCGTCTGGGCCAGGGCCATGATCTGGCGGAAGACGTCGCGAACGTGGGAGGCGCTGGTCACGCCATCTGCCGTCAAGTCCGAGTGATCCCAGGTGCGGAGATCGGGAGAGGCCAAGGAGACGCGCACGGGGAAGCCGATGCGCCCCGCCTCCGAGGCCGCTCGGGAGGCGCTGGTGCACAGCTCCTCGAGGGGCAGGGGCAGGTCGTAGGGTTCGAGCGCCGCCTTGCTCGAGGGATCGGAGAGGGCGCGTGGCGGTCCGAAGATCAGCTCGACGATGCGCTCCCGCTCGACGCCCTGAACGCTGGGCATGGGCGCGCGCTGCGCGTCGTCGGCCGCGGCTAGGGCGCTCAGGGCGGCGGCCAGATCCAGTGCCTCGCCTACGGGCAGCGGGCGGACGCCTCGTCGACGCAGCACGAGCCTGGCGCCGTCGTCGCGTGTCAGGCTGGCGGCCCCTTCACTCGAGGGCTCGAGGGCGCGTCGAAGCCTGCCCCGATCGATGCCGGGCAGCCTCCTGGGGCTCGCCGTCCACGGGGCCTGCACACCTCCGGACAGCAGGGCGAGGGCCGACAGCATCGGGCGCAGCTCCGAGACCGCCACCAGACCGAGGTCGCACGCCAACCCCATCCGCGGTCCGCGGGTCCCGAGCATTGCCAACGCCACGCGAACGCCGGCCTCGTCGGCCGCTTCGGCCAAGGCCCAGAGCTCGTGGCTGGAGAGCTCCCGGTCGCTGAGTACCCCCAGGGCGGAGCCCGCGCTGGCCACGCGGGACAGGCTGGAGGCGAAATCTTCCGTGACCTCCGGGGCGAGGGCGAGGGCGAAATCACCGGACGCACGTGCGCAGTCGACCGCGAGGTCGGCGTCCGAGCAGAGTACGGTAAGCGGCTGCGTCAGGCGATCCCCAGAGGTTGGCACCAGCCTCGCTGGTGAAGTTGCAGTAGATCCGCGCCCAGACGCGGCCCGGGGCCAGGATAGCTCATGGGGCCAGAGTCGAAAGATTTCCGTGTGGCAGCTCGGCATCCCCGGGCACGCGTCGAGACGCCCGACTTCTCCAAGTCGTGGTACCCTCTCCTGCGTGGCACGCACGATCTCCTCTCCCGCGCGAACGCTCGCTCTCCTCGGGGTAGCCCTCTTGGGTCTCTCTGGACGGGCGTCGGCGCAGGATGCAGAGGCGCCGAACACGAGCGAGCCGGCTGTGCCCTCGGCCGATGGGGCGGCGGAGCCGAGCGTGGAGCAGAGCCTCGAGACCTCTCGTCAGGCGCGGCAGCACTTCTCCGCCGGTATGGGGCACTTTCGCGATCGCGAGTTTCGTCCTGCCATTCACGAATTCGAGCTGGCCGCGACCTTGGTGCCGAGCGCCGATCTGTGGTTCAACATCGCACGCGCCCACGAAGAGCTCGGCGACTACGCCGACGCCATCGAGTTCTACCAACGCTATCTGCGCGATCGCGTCGACCCGCCTGACGCGGACCACGTCCAGGCGACCATCACCCGGCTCCGAGCCGAGGCCGAGGCCAGCCGCCTCGCGGCCGATCAGCGCCCGACGACGGGCATCTTGCGTCTGCGGGTCAGCGAGCCGGGGGCCGCGATCCAGGTGGATCACGAGGCCGCCGGGCAGTCGCCCATGGACGTGCCCATGGCCCTCGAGCCGGGGAGCCACCCCGTGGAGTTGACCCGCGACGGCTACGTGCCTTTTCGGGCGTCCGTGGACATCGAGCGCGGGGTCACCAGCGCGGCCTTCGCGCAACTTCAGCCCGAGACCCGCTACCGCGCGATCCGTGGCCGCCGCCTCTTCACCTGGATCGTCGGTGGGCTCGCCGTCGCCTCGACCGGTTTGAGCGTGGGTCTCGGCGTTCGCGCCGCGTCTCTGGAGGCCGACGGGGATCCGAACGCGTCCAATTTCGCTCGCTCCTCCGACTACGCCCTTGGAGGCGCCATGGCCCTGGGAGTTGCCGCCTTGATCCTCTACTTCGTCGAGGGCCGGAGCGTCGGCACCGAGCGCATCGGGCCGGGGACGGGAGGAGCCGCCAGCCAGGCGCGAGCTCGCCCAAGCGCTCTCTGGGGACACTTCTGAGCTAGGCCTCAGCTCCGCCGCGCCGAGGGCTCGCCACGCTTGACCCGGACGGCCGGGCGGTGATACCAGAGATCGGCGGCCGGGCCTCTTAGGACTAGTGAATCGAGCTCGCCACATCGGGAAATGTGCGGGGGCTCGCCGTGATCTTGGGCATCGAGACGAGACTGGAGTCGAGGCAGGTCCGAGCCAGGTCCGTCACGGCTCTTTTCCCGAAGGTCGTGATTCCCAAGGCCGCAGGGCCGCGATAGAGTCCAACTTGGAGCGTATTCGATGCGACTGAAGATTATCGCCGGCAACCTCTTGGCCGTCCTGTTGGTCGGCTTGGTGTCCTACTTCTTTGTCCACTCGCAGATCCAGAACGAGCTGAACGTGCGAGTGAACGAGCGGGTGCGGAGCGACGTGACGCTCTTCGACCGCTCCTTCCGGCTCAGCGCTCTGGAGTTCGTCGCGCAGGTGGAGGGCCGAGCCGACACTCAGGCTCCGCGTGGCGCGTTGAGCGCGCTAGATCAGGACAGCCGCCGCCAGCGGGCGTTTGCGGCGGTCGAGGCGATCGCGCAGTGGTTCCGCGATCCGTCGCGGCGTGGCGAGCTCCCGGCGTTCGTGGCCTTGACCGACGAGACCGGTCGCGTGTTGGCTCGAAATCAGGATATCAACCGCATGTTCGGCGAGCAGCTCGCCCGCCAGATCCCCGCGCTGCGGGCCGTGCTCGCGGACGGGGTTCCGCGGCACGACGGCTGGCTGACTCAGGAAGACGCCAAGCTGATGCAGGTGGCCGTGGCGCCCGTGAACAACGAGTCGGGCGGCGTGATCGGCGCGCTCGTGGTGGGCTATGAGCTCTCCAATGGCCTCGCGACCCGTGAGTCGTCCGTGCTTGGCTGTGACGTCGCCTTCTTGGTCGATGGTCGGGTGAACAGCTCCTCGGTGGAGGGACCGGCGGCGGCCGCCATCCCAGAGGCGCTCTTCAGCGAGTCCGCCACGGCGGCCACCCAGGCGGCGCTCACGGGCTCCCCGAGCGATCTGAGGGACGCATCCCTCGCGGGCCACGACTACGCGGTGATCGTGGCGCCTCTGCCCCTGACGCCGTCCGTGCCCGTGGGCTATGCGGTCATGATCGATCGCAGCGCGAGCCTCGAGCTCCTCGGCGCGGCCTACATCATCTTGATGATGATGGTGCTGGGGGTCGTCGGCGTGCTGGTCTATGGCTTCATCATCGGTGGCAGCTTCCTCAGGCCCTTGGAAGAGATCGAGGAGTCCGTGCTCGCGGTCATCAACGGCCGGACGGATCTGCGGATCGACATCGAGAGTGCAGAATTCGGGGGTCTGGCCTATCGCATCAACCAGCTGATCAACGTGTTCACGGGAGTCAGCGAGACCGACGAGGAGGGACACGTCGCGGCCTCACAGGCGCCGCCCGCCGGCGCGGGCTGGGGCGGCTCGGAGGAGTCCCCCGCGGCGCCTGCAGCGGCGCCTGCAGCGGCTGGAGGCAGCGGCCCCATCGACGATCCAAACATCGCCGGTCCCCTGGCTGCGGAGTCCGCTGAGGCCTATGGCACGCGGATCTACGCAGAGTACACAGCCGCCAAGCAGGCGGCCGGCGAGGATGTGTCGGGTATTCCCCAGGAGCGCTTCCTGAAGCGGCTCGAGGCGAACGGCAAGGCGCTGGCACAGAAGCACGGCTGCGCGGCTGTGCGCTTCCAGGTGGAGGCTCGCGGCGCGCAGGTCGTGCTGCGACCTGTGCTCTTGCGCTGAGTCGCAGACCCACCCTCGGGTGCGTGCCGGCACGTCCATCGCGGCCGCGCCGCTGACTCGATGGCCGCGGCTCGATGGCGCCTCGACCCGCACCAGCGCTTCTGGTAAGCCGCCGGCAAGCGCATCATCACGCGCCAGACTCCCATGGCACTCTTCGATCTCTTCAGTCGTCGCTCTCCGGAGCAGGTCATCAAGAAACACGCCGCCCGGCTGCGGAACAAGCGCGCGCAGGCTCAGGATCGCTGGGAGTCCATCAAGATCCTCCGAGGGATCGCCAGCTCGGCCGCCGTGGAGGCGCTGCTCTTGCGCTTCACCTACACCACGGACCCTTCGATCACGGATCAGGAGGAGAAGGACTCGGCCTGCGAGGCCATCATCGCCATCGGCGCGCCAGCCGTGGATCCCATCCGCGAGTTCTTGCGCAAGAGCGACACCCTCTCCTGGTGTCTGCGCATGCTGCGCGGGCTGCTCGAGCCCGACGCCGTCGTGGGCGTGCTGCTCGAGCTGCTCGAGGGCATGGACACGGACTACGAGCGCGATCCCCAGAAGAAGAACCAAGTGCTCGCGATCCTCGAGGACACGGTCGACCCGCGCATCACCCCCGCGGCCTTACGCTTTGTGGACGACGTGAACGAGACCGCCCGCTTCAACGCCGTGGGCGCCGTCTTGGCTCAGGCCGACGCCGAGGAGCACCGCGAGCGATTGCTCGAGGTGCTGGTGGGAGAGGAGAGCATGCGCGTGCGCGCGCGAATCCTCGACGGCTTCATCGACGCGGGCTGGGAGCTCGGGGAGGCCTCCGCCGAGGTGCGCAAGCAGCTCCCCTCGGGCTACGCCATCGACGCGCGAGGCAAGCCCCGCGGTCCAGCTCGCGGCTGAGTCCAGCCTACGGCGCGGACTTCGCTCCCGGACAGCGAGCTGCATCTTGCAGCCGGCAAACGCGCGCAGACGCGTCGACGCGCCCGCAGGCAGAGCCCTCGGGCGCGTCTGGATCCGCGGGCTATTCGGTGATGTGCGCTTCGGTCGGCAGATACACCGTGAGGGCGATCTGGATGAAGTGGTTCAAGGCCAAGAAGCGGTCGTTCGAGTTGATCTTCCCGTCGGGGAAGTCTCCGTCCGGGGAACCGGACTCGTCCGTCCCCGACCGGTTCCAGGCGAAGAGCATACCGCGCCACTCCAACGACAGGCCCAAGTAGTCGTTGATGTACATGGTCAAGCCCAAGCCAAAGGTCGGCGCGACCGCGACGCGGGTCGCCCGGGCGCTCTGGGAGCAGTCGATATCGCAGTCGCTCGAGGGCGCGCTCGCGTCGTAGTCGGCGCGCTCCTCGAGCCCGACGAAGGCGGCCCCGAGGAAGAGGTGCAGATCGGCGTCGATGAAGAGCTTCTGGAAGAGCGCGAGCTTTCCGCGCAGCGGGATGAAGGTCGCCTGCAGGGCGGCGGTCCATTGGATCTGACCGATCTGTTGATCGAAGCCTTGACGACTGGGCAGGCTGAGCCGGTTGCGGGGCGTGGACACGCCCTGGGAGCTGATCTGGTCGGTTAGATCGGTGTTCAGGTGGATACCGGCGTAGCCGCCCCAGACACCGACGCCGAGCCAATCCGTGAGGTGATACTGGGCCTGCAGCGTGAAGAGGATCGCCTTGTCGTACTCGTCCAGCAGCGAGATGGCCACTCCCGGCTGAAGCTGCAGACGCCCTTCGCGGTAGACACGCATGCGGCGCACGGCCGGCGCGCCCGCGAGGGGACCCGTAACCTGCACGTCCTGTGCAGAGACCGGGCTAGGCATCAGCGGGCTGGCCGCCAGGGCCAAGCATGCCACCAGCGCCCAGGTCAGCTTGGACCCGGAAGGAGAGGGGAGCGTTCGTCGATGATTCATAGTGGTTGCTCCTCGCATCACTTGGGGAGGTGGTACTCGAAGGTGAACGGGAAGAAGAGCGTAAAGCCGACCTGCACGGTGGTGTTGTTCACCAAGGTGGAGCCGCTCGCGAACCAGGTGTTGGCGTCCGTCCGCCCGTCACCGAGGGCGACCTCGAGGTTCTCGAACTTCTCGAGGTAGGCGTAGTCACGGAACTCGGTGAAGAACGTCAGGTAGCGCGACAGGAAGACTCGCAGCCCGAGGCCCGCGTTGAAGGCGACGCGCATGCCGTAGTCGAATTGACGAATCTCCGGGTCGATGACCGGCACCGGGCGCGTGCGCATCAGCCCGACGCCGCCGACCACGTAGGCGTCCCACTGGAAGATGAAGCGGTTGAAAGCCGAGAACTTCCCGTACAGGGGGACGTAGGTGAAGTTCAGGTGAGCGCCCATCTGCCATTGGGTGATGGGCACGGCCAGGCGGGTGGAGCGGCGCACGAAGAAGTTCAGGTCCGACTCGCTCGACAACCCCTGGTACCAGAGGAAGTTCACGCCGACCGCGAGCACGTTCGTGAACCAGTAGTTGAGGCCGAGGCCCAAGGCCGTGTGGCTGACGTAAGGGTCGTTGATGGTGAAGGCGATGGAGGGCAGCAACTCGACGCGGTTGATCCGCAGAGCGTAGACCTGCTGCACGGCGTAGACTTCCTCCTGCGAGGCTGTGACCCGTGGAGCGCCTTCGGTGGCGCCCGCTTGGGCACCCTCGTCCTCGGCGGCGAGCTGGCCGATGATGTCGCCACCGCCCGCGCCGAAGTCCGCGCCTTCGCCGCCTTCGGACTGGTTCTCGTCGAAGGTCATGTCCGCGCCATCGTCCCCTTGGCTGTCATCGGCCGGAGGGGTGTCGGATTCGGCCTCGTCGAGGCTGAAATCCATCTGGGCACGTGCCACAGAGAGCCATGGCGCCGCCCCACCCAAGGGCAGGAGCACCACGGTCAAAAGGACCACGAGCGCTGAAAAGGACTTCTTCATCATTCACCTTTTCGAGTGAGATCCGCCGAGAGGAGGACATCGCATCGCCGGCAAACCCATGGAATTACAGAGAAATTCATTCCATCGATTAGAGCGAGCCGGACTATATCACGCACTTCGTCAAGCAATCAACGCTTAGCCGGCCTCGGGCGGCTCTTCGGGTCTCTCGAAGAGCGCCGAGGCAAAGCTCGGAGCGTCGAACTCGCGCAGGTCTTCGACCTTCTCGCCGACGCCAAGATAGTGGATGGGGAGGCCATGCTGGTCCATGATTCCCAGCACGACGCCGCCCTTTGCGGAGCCGTCGAGTTTGGTCAGGACGATCCCGGAGAGGGGCAGCGCCTGCTTGAAGAGCTCCGTCTGCTGGATCGCGTTCTGGCCGGTGGTGGCGTCGAGCACCAGGAGGATCTCGTCCGCCGGACGCCCCAGGGCCTTCTCGACCGTGCGCCCCACCTTCTGCAGCTCGTCCATCAGCGGGGTCTTGGTGTGCAGACGCCCCGCCGTGTCGGCGATCACCAGATCGTAGCCCTCGTCTTGCCCGCGCTTGATGGCGTCGAAGATGACCGAGCCAGGATCCGCGCGATCCTTGCCCTTGACCACCTCGGCCCCCGTGCGTCGTCCCCAGACCTCGAGCTGCAGCACAGCCGCTGCTCGGAAGGTGTCCCCGGCGGCGAGCAGCACTTTTTTGCCCTCACCCGTGAAGCGCTTCGTCAGCTTGCCGATGGTCGTCGTCTTGCCGACACCGTTCACTCCGACGACCAGGATCACCGTGGGCGCAGGGTGCTTCGCAGGGCTCGGTCGGCTCTGGCTCAAGATGCCCTCGGCCTCGGCCTGAATGGCCGCCCAGACCGCGTCGGCGTCGGCGAGCTCGTTCTTTGCCAGCTTCTCGCGCAGTGAGTCCAGGATGCGCTGTGTGGTGTGGACGCCGATGTCCGCGCCGATCAGCACCTCTTCCACCTCGTCGAGCAGGGCGGGGTCGATCTCGCGCTTGCCGCCGAAGAGCCGCGCCAGCCGCGAGATGAAGCCGCCGCGCGTGGAGGCGAGGCCCTTCTTGAGCGCCGCGACCTCTTCCGCCGAAGGGGCCTTGCGTGCAGGCGCCTCGGCGTCGGCCTGGACCTGAGCGTCGGCGTCGGCCTGAGCGTCGGCTTGGGCCTGAACGTCTGCCTGAGCCTGGGCGTCTGCCTGGGCATCGGCCTGGGCCTGAGCGTCGGCCTCAGGCGCCGGAGCAGAGACCTCGTCCGTGGCTGCCTGCGCGTCGGGCGCGGATTTCTCCAGCGTCTTCGGCTTCGGTTTGGGGGTCTCTGCGGGCAGGCTCTCGGGCCGCTTGCGCAGCAGCGCGAAGCCGAGTCCGAGGACGGCGGCGACGACGGCAATGACGATGATGAGAGTGGGCGACATCGATCCTCGTTCGGGGAGTGGACGGCCCCGACCGTGTGGCGGCGCGGACTATAGGAACTCGCGTGTCTTTTCGTCAACGAGGACCTCACGAGCGTCGACCAAAAAATGCAGCTCAGCTCTGCGAATCGTCCGCTGGCTTCGTCTCTTGGAGCGACCTCGCGACGTCCTCGGAGCGCTGCGTGAGCGACGCTGCGCGTTGGCGTTCGGGCACGTCGGCGCCGTAGGCCAAGCGCTCCACCGCGGCCGCGAGTTGATGGACCTCGGGCGCGAGGGGCCCCTGGCTCGCCGCCGCCGTCTCGCGGTGGGTCCGGGTCGCCGCGCGCTCTGGAGAGCCCAGGACCCCCGCCGCCACCGGAGCGAAGGCCTCGGCGACCTGCCAGCGCAGGTTGCGCAGGCGAACGTGCGCCCGGCTCCACTCGCCGCGGTGTGGGACGACCAGCTGGGCGCTGGACAACTCGTAGCCGTCGGCGTCCACCTGCAGGGTGAGGCTGCCCTCCGCGAGGCTCTGAAATTGGAACTCCCCGTGTTCGTCGGTGCGCACCTCGCAACGCAGCGCGGCGCCATCGAGCACGCGCACGCGCACATCGGCCAGGGGCCTCGCGTCTCGGCTGTCCTCCACCAGGCCTCCGAGGTCGTGGAAGCTTCGGCGCCGCCCCCGCGTCTCGCCGGCGCTCACCCTCGACGCTGGCGTGCCCGAGTCCTCGGTCGATGCAGGGGGCCGCTTCGAACGTCGACCGCGGCCACGCGTCCCCCAGACCAGCAACAGAGCCATGGCGAGCAAGGGGAGTGCGAGCCCCAGCCAGGACCAAGAGGTGTGGGGCTCCAGAAGCAGCTCGACGGGCGCCGAGGCCGCGTCGGGACGCCCGGGACCTTCGCTCTCGTAGCGCGCCCGCACCGTGAAGGACCCCTGAAGATCAGGGGGCACGCTCAGGGTCACGGCGTAGTGCCCGGTCTCGTCCGTGAGCCGCGTGGCCCAATGGTGCCCGGCGGCGAAGAGGCCCACGGCGCGTCGCCCGAGGCCCCCCGTGGAGTCGAAGAGGCGGCCGTGGAGATGCACCTCGGAGTCCTGCTCCACGCTCGTCGAGTCCGTCTCGAGGGTCAACTCGATGGGCCGAAAGCGGATCACCGGGAGCTCCACCTGCGCGTCCGCTCGGCGGGCGTCCCCGGCGCTGCGCGCGCGCAGTCGTCCGGCCCCGGGAGGTCCTAGGGCCGCGCTCGGGAGCGACCCGCGCCAGCGTCCCTCGGAGTCCGTGTGACCCCGGGCCAGGGAGCGGTCGAGCTCGTCGAAGATCTCCACCGAGAGCCCGTCGCCGCCTGCCGCGGAGCGCGCGCGCAGATCGAATGGGTGGTCCTCGCGGTCGAGATCGAGGCGGGAGCCCTCGGGCAGGGCGAGGTCCAGGCGAGTCTCGGCCTGCCCGGGGTCCAGGTTGCGCTGCGCCTGCGTGGCCGCGTGGGTGGCGTCGCCTTGGCGTCGACCTCGGTGATCGTCCCGCGGGCGCGTAGTGTGCCGACGAAGCGGCCGTCGTCTCCCGTGCGGATCACGTGAGCGGGACCGGTCTCCCGCGGACCGCGGAGCGAGAGCTGAACGCTCGCTCCGGAGATCGAGGCGCCCAGGTCGTCGCGCAGGGTCAGCCGCACCTCGATCCCGTCCGGCGTCCCTCGCGCGGAGAGCTCGAGGCGTGTCTCGGCGCGCACACGCAGAGTCGGTTGGCCCGAGGCGGACGTCGGCGTCGCGAGCCAAGCGATCGCGATCGCCGTGACGCAGATCTTCGCTGCGAGAGACGACGACGTTCGCATGGGGAGACCGTGCCCGGCGCCGGGAGGAGAATCAAGGCCGCGAGATGCCCTCGAGTGGATCCGGTCTGTCGCTGCCCGATTCAGATGCGGGGCCAGCGTCCGTACGATGGATCATTGAGTCAGGAGCGACCGCCTGCGATACTATGCGAGAGACAGTGAAGCGATCATGCCCTCGGCCGTCCAACGGGTTGACGGCGAGACATGCGGAGGTAGCGAAATGCGGAGGCGACGGCGAAGAGAGGGGGCGATGCGGGGCGGGAGCCTCCTGCGCCGGCTCTTCGTCTGTGGCGCTCTGGTCTTGGGCTCGGCGGCGCTCGTGTCGACGGTGCTCGTCTCGGGTCCCTTCCTCTCGAGGGCCTCCGCCGACGGTCGCACGGACTACCTGGTTCGGCTGCTCTCGACCTCCAGCACCTTCCGCGTGCGCGCCCAGGCGGCGCTCTCCTTGGGGCGTGTGGAGGGCGATCCCGCGGTGGTGACGGCCCTCTCCGAGGCCTTGTCCGACGCCCACCCAGCCGTGCGCACGGCGGCTGCGTCGAGCCTCCAGCGGCTCGCAGATCCTGCGGCTCTGGTCGCTCTGAGAGCCCACGGCCGTGACGCGGACTCGGGGGCACGGCGCACCATCCAGGGCGCCATTCGGGCGCTCGAGCGCGTCGCGCGCAGCCGCCCACGGCACACGCCAGCGAACTCCAACAGCGGGCGCACGAGTGGCTCCGCCGCACCCAGCGGTCCCGCCCAGTACTACGTCGGCGTCGGTACTCCAGGCTCGCGCGTGCCCACCGTCGACGCTGTGGCGCTGGCGGCGGCCCGCGAATTCGTGGTGAGGGAGGTGAGGGCGATCGGCGGCGTGGCCTTGGCTCCCGAGGGAGAGACCCGCAGGGCGGCCGCTCGGGTGATCCGCCGCCGTCACCTCGCGGGTTACTTCGTCGACAGCGCGATCACGCAGGTCCAGCAGAGCTCACGAGGGCTGCGCGTCACCGTCTCGGTGATCGTTGGCACCTATCCGGGGCGTGACATGCGCGCCATGCTCAGCGGCGCGGCCACCGTGCAGGGTGGTGCCGGCGCCTCGGCCCGCCGGATCGCCATCGAGGCGGCCTTGCGCAGCGCCCTGCGCCGCCTGCCGCAGGCTCTGGCGGCTTCCGGAGGTCGCGCGTCGCGATGAACGGCCCCTCGCATCACACCTGCGGGGGAGCGCGGCGCGAGCACGCGTCTGGCCGCAAGTTGGACCTGCCGCGGGGCAGATCGTAGGATCCTGGCTTAGAGCCGCCAGCTGGCGACTCGAGGAGTGCATCATGGGGGCGAACGCCGAAATCTCGACCCAGACGAAGCCGCCGATCAAGCGGCATATGCGCAACTACCTGCTCGACCCACGCTTTCAGCTGAAATACACCGGCATGGTGGTCGGCGTCTCGGTCGTGATCGCGTCCGTGCTCGGGTATTTCGCCTACGACTACTCCAAGGGACAGACCGAGGCCCTGACCATCCAGATGGCCATGCAGCCCGATCTCGATCCCCAGGTCGCCAGCGATCTCGAGGGCTTCGCGCGCGAGCTCGACCAGAAGGTCTTGATGTCGATCATCGGCGGGATCCTGCTGCTCGCCCTGGCCCTCGGCTTCACCGGGATCATCGTCACGCACAAGCTCGTGGGGCCCGCCTACAAGATGCGGCGGCTGCTGCGTGAGGTGGCCGACGGCAAGCTGAAGGTGGTCGGAGGCTTGCGCAAGGGCGACGAGCTGCAGGAGCTCTTCGAGGCCTTCGCGGTCATGGTCGAGTCGCTACGGGAGGCGCAAAGCCAAGAGGTGGCCGCCCTCGACGCGGCCCTGGCTGCGGCCCGCGAGCGCGGCATCGAGGACGAGGCGCTCGCGTCCATCGTCAGCGTGCGCGATCGCATGCAGGCCACCCTCGACTGAGGCCGCGCTAGAAGGCGCCTTCGTAGTACTCGATGCGCGGGCTGCCGTCGGGGCCATCGAAGACCACGGCGGCGGCGTCGAAGCGCACTCCGTCCCGGCTCGGCCGCTCTCGCTCCAGCCACAGGGCCGCGGCTCGGCGTACACGCTTGCGTTTGCCGGCGTCGAAGGTCTCCGCGGGGTGCACCCAGCGCGCCGATCGACGCGAGCGCACCTCACAGAAGATCAACAGCCTGTTCTTCCGAGCGATGATGTCGAGCTCGAGCCTGCCCACGCGCACGTTGCGCCCGACGATGACGTAGCCGCGCTCTTCCAGCCAGCGCGCGACCGCCTGCTCACCGAGCCTCCCCGTCTGCTGTCGTCGATCGGTCAGGGCGTGTCGATGGTGTCGTCCTTCACGCAGTAGCTCCCGCGGATTCCATCGCCGCCGAGCTGCAACACCTCGGCGCAGGTGTAACCGCCGGGACAGCCGCAGGTGGGGGTGTTGGAGTCCGCCGGGGCGTCGCAGCGACAGGTGCAGTAGACGCGCTGCTCGATGTCGCTGGGAGTGGGACAGTTCGGATCGTCGCGCGGACTGCAGTTCGGGTCGCTGGTGTCGCCCTTGAGGTGATACACCATGCACACGCGGGTGCGGCACTGCACCGAGCTGGTCTCGAGATAGGCTTCGGAGGCGTTGAAGCCATCCGCGGGCACGTTCTCGGGGTCGCACGGATCTCCGACACCGCCCGAGGCACAGCCCGACATCATCGTCGGTAAGGCCAGGAGGGAGGCAAGGGCTACGAGGTGGAGCACACGCTGCATGTCGTTCACCATGAGGTTCCAAGGGGTCGGTGTGGGTTCAGGCGTCGAGGTCCTGCGAGGGAGCCAAGATCCGCCTGCCGCCGGGTTCTACTCATCGTCGATCCCAATGCGGAGAATTTCCACGCCGCGCGAACCTACTCAGGCCCACGGCATGGTGTCAAGCCAGAGCGTCCAACATGGGTCGCGGGCGAGGGCTCTCGGGACGCCGGTTCGGCGACTATCCAGACGAGGCTTGACATTCGCGCATGGCCGTCCCTATCATCGCGGGTCAATTGGGTCGCAAGCTATCGTTATTCTTGAGTTTTTTCGCACAGCGCGGGTTTTCCCAGCGCACAAATCGGTGTTTTTGGGCGCAGCCATCACGCGATCGCTGCCCGCCAACGGAGTGACGATGCCTTCAGTCGAGATGGGCGAGAGCCCCATGAGGAGTCAGACCATGAGCCCCAAGCATCTGTGGATGACCGTTCCCTTTTCGAGTCCTCGCGCGGGTCGTGTGGCGGCCGCCGGGCTGCTCGCAGTGGCCGTGGTGATGTCCAGCGCGCTGTTCGCGCCCGGGACGCTGCGCGCTCAGGACATGGACTTCAGCATCGACGAGACGGGCCAGCCGCCCGCGCCTCCCGCGGAAGGTCCGCCCTCCGAGGCGCTCGCCAACGCCCTCCGGCTGTATCAGCAGGAGAACTACCCGGCGGCCGCGGTGCAGTTCCAGCGCGTGGTCGGAGGAGAGAGCCAGGACGCGCCGGCCAACGTGCAGAAGGCCCAGTTCTTCTTGGGCAAGTGCCTCTATCATCTGCACTACTACCAGTCGGCCCTCGCGCTCTTCGACGAGATCGGCCAGCGAGGAGAAGGCCACCTCTACTTCGCCCAGACCTTGCAGTGGCTCGCGCAGCTCGCGTCCCAGCTACCGGAGCCCGCCGGGATCATCGAGAAGGTGGGTCGCTACGGCGTCGATCAGCTCGATCAGTTCAACACGGCGGAGACCAGCGAACTCTACAACCAGCTCGTCTACATGATGGGCCGCTACAAGTATGGGCAGGGCGAGTTCGAGCAGGCCATCGACCTCTTCGGTCGCGTGGAGACCGGCTCCAATATCTACGTCAAGGCCAAGTTCTTCGAGGGCATCGCCTACATCCGCATGCGCCGCGCGCGGCCCGCCATCGCCGCCTTCCGCGCCATCGTGGATGGCATCGAGGGCGGAGACATCTCGGGCGTGGACGACGAGGCTCGCATGGAGAACCTCGCGTGGATCTCCCTCGCTCGCGTCTACTACACGGCCGCTAACCGCACGGACAGCGACACCGGCGAGCGCAGCATCGACGGCCGCATCCTCGGTCAGGCCGTGGAGGCCTGGGCGCAGGTGGATCAGGGCAGCGAGTATTGGCTCGACGGCCTCTTCGAGTCTTCGTGGGCTTTCTTCCTCGCGGACGAGTACTCGCGCGCTTTGGGCAACATCCACACGCTCTTCTCGCCCTACTTCGCCGACTCGTACTATCCCGAGGCTCTGGTGCTGAAGGGTGTGACGTTCTTCGTCAACTGTCAGATCGACAACGCCTTGGCGATGGTCGGGCAGTTCCACGAGCGCTACGATCCAGTCCGTACGGAGCTAGAGCAGGTCCTCGGCGGCTTCGACGACAACACTCAGTTCTTCGAGTTTCTGAAGCGCGTGCGCTCGGGCGAAGCGAACCTCTCGCCTCAAATCCGCGGCATCGTCGCCACGGCGCTCTCCGATCGCACCCTGCTGCGCAACGTGGAATACGTCTCGCTGCTCGACGCCGAAGAGGCGCGTTTGGCGCAGGATCCCGCCGAGTTCCGCAACTCCGCCTTGGGCGCTCGCATTCTCCAGGACATCGCGGTGGCCAAGAGCTTCGCCATCGACCAGACCGGCGACTTGGCGCGCGGACGCTACACGCGCCTGATTCAAGAGCTGCAGGATCTGTCGAACCAGGTCGACACGCTCGAGCTCGAGATCGCCACCTATCAGCGCGGCACCTTGGACCAAGAGACTCAGAACCAGATGACCGCAGCGAGCCGAACGGGTCGCGGCGATGTTCAGGTCGACGAGGAGCATCAGCTCTGGCCTTTCAACGGAGAGTACTGGCGTGATGAGCTCGGTTTCTACCGCCAGCAGGTCACCAACCAGTGCGGGCGTTGAGGCCAGTGCGGGAGATGAAGAAGATGGGAAGCAGCAGATTCTCCTTGCGGACATTGTTGAGCACGCTGAGCGTGATCATGATCATCTGCCTCGGCAGCGCCGCCGTGGCCGAGGGCCAGCGTCGAGGTCGAGGTCGTCGTCGGCGCGCGCGCCAGCGTCAGCGGCAGGCTCAGCCCGCCCAGACCGAAGAGACGACGGCCGCGCCTGAGCGAGGGGCCAGCGCGCCCGCCGTCGACAATGGCGTCTGCATCACGGACACCTCCCGCTCGAGCGTGAGCGAGTGCCCGAGCAACACTCCGCAGCACGCCAAGCAGGCGGCAGCGGGGCGCGTGCCGCGCTCGCATCTGCGCACGGCGGACGTGCAGACCAAGGAGACCAAGAACGAAGGTCCGACGGGACCCTCCATCGAGATCGACTCCAGCACGCTACGAAACCGCGAGCAGTCCCAGGCGCGCGCCTTCACCATCCTGCAGCGTGAGGTGCAGATCCTCCGTCGCCTGGTGCAGAACACGCGCACGAACAACCCCCAGCGCCCGGACATCCTGCTGCGTCTCGCTGAGACCTACTTCGAGATGCAGCAGTCTCTGACGGCTCGCGTGCGCTCCTTCGATGACCCGATCTACCAGAGCTGCCGCGTGCAGAAGAACGCCCAGAACTGTCGTCAGGCGCGCACGCGTCAGCGGCGCGCCCAGGCGGCCCTCGACGAGTCGCGGCAGCAGGCCATCCAGACCTACGCCATCTTGGTTCGGGACCACCCGAACTTCCGGCGCATGGACGAGGTGCTCTTCTCCCTCGCCTTTGCGCTCGACGAGCTGCATCAGCGTGAACGGGCGAGGCAGGTCTACCACCGCCTGATCAAGGGCTTCCCCCAGAGCCGGTTCATCCCCAACGCCTACCTCTCCTTCGCGGAATTCTTCTTCCAAGACGGAGACATGCGCGCGGCCCAGCGCTTCTATCAGAAGGTCACGGAGTTCCCACCAGAGCGCAACCGCATCTACGGCTACGCGCTATATAAGACGGCGTGGGCCGCCTACAACCTCGAGGACTACCGCGGGGCGCTACAGAAGTTCGTGGAGGTGATCGAGTTCGCCACCCAGAACCCGGACGCCACGGACGCCGCCAACCTAGCGAGGCAGTCTCGGCGCGAGCTGATCTTACCTTACGCGCAGGTGGGCACTCCGGGGCGCGCCCTGGAGTTCTTCCGGCGCTACGCGACCAACGAAGACGAAGCCATCGAGATGCTCGAACACCTCGGCGAACTCTACTTCGACACCGGTCAGTGGCCCGAGACCATCGCCGTCTATCACAAGCTGATGAGCGAGAAGAGCAACAGCGACAAGCTCTGCTATTGGCAGTCTCGCGTCACCAACGCGATCATCTCCTCGCGGCCCAAGCCCGAGCAGAGCCGCGAGCTACAGCGCTTGGTCGACGTCTACGACGCCTATACGGCGGCGGGCGGTCACGATCAGGAGGCGCTGAACCAGTGCAAGGCGGCCACGGCCCAGACCTTGGCCTGGCTCGCCACGGCCTGGCACCGCGAGGCCATCGGCACGGACACCCAGCCGGGCACCAACGACCGCAACACCATGAACCTGGCGTCGGCCCTGTATCAGCTGCTGCTGTCGAAGTTCCCCGACATGGGCGACCTCGAGTATCCCGACATCGATCGACGCGACTGGCCCACGGCCTACAAGGTCTCCTACTACTACGCAGAGCTCTTGTGGAAGATGGAGGATTGGGCCCGCTGCGGACCCGCCTACGACGCCGTGGTGGAGATGGATCCGCAGGGTGAGTTCACCTCGGACGCTGCCTACGCCTCGGTGATTTGCTACAACAACCTCTACCAGCAGCAGTATCAGGGCCGTGAGCGCGAGGTGCGTGGACGCAGTCGTGGCAGGCGAGGTCGAAGAGGCCGGCGAGGTCGCAACCGCGAGCCGGAGGATCCGCAGGCCCAGTACCGGCAGCGGGACTTCACACAGCTCGAGCAAGGCATGCTCCAGGCCTTCCGCCGCTACCGCTGCTTCGTGCCCGACAGCGAGGATCTCGCGACCATCATGTATCGCGAGGCGCGCATCTACTACGAGTCGAACCACTACGAGGAAGCGGCCGTGCTCTTCCGCGACATCGCGCTGAACCACACGGACAGCGATCTCGCCGAGTACGCCGCCAACCTCTACCTCGACTCGCTGAACGTGATGGGCGCCATGCGTGAGCCCCATCGGCTCAGCTGCATCCTGGAGATCAAGGACAACATCGAGCCGCTCTTCGGCGCCTACTGCAGCACCCCCGACAAGCTCGCGGATCACGAGGAGCTCTGCTCTACGCTGCAGCAGCTCCGCTGCGACGTCCTGCGCAAGGAGGCGGAGGGTCTGCAGGAGCAGCAGAACTACCGGCGCGCCGCGTCGACCTACGTGCGCATCTTCCGGCGTTTCCGCGAGTGCGGACGCCTCGACGAGGTGCTCTACAACGCGGCGCTGAACTTCGAGGCGGCCCATCTGCTCGGTCGCGCGATCCAGGTGCGCAAGGTGCTGATCGAGCGCTTCGCGGACAGCGAACAGGCCAAGCGCGCCATCTACCTGGTGGGCGCGAACTTCCACGCTCTGGCGTTCTACGAGAACGCGGCGGACTACTACGAGCAGTTCGCCAGACGCTTCCCCGGGGAGGACGGCAGCAGCTGTACGGACACGGAGCGGGAGGCCGGGCTGTGCGCCATCGCCTCCCAGGCGTTGCAGAACGCCATCTTCTTCCGGCTGGGGCTGAACCAACCGGACAAGGCCGAGGCCGACGTGCGGCTCTTCGCCCGCAGCTACAAACGCAGGCTGCCGCGTCAGACCTCCGAGGTCGTCTTCGCCCTCGGCTCCATCTACGAACGATCCGAGAGCTGGTCTCGCGTGATCGACCACTACAAGCGCTTCCTGCGCGAGTATCGCCGTGCGGCCATGCCTCAGCAGCTGATCAGCGCGAACGTGAAGATCGCGATGGCCTATTGGAGCCTCGATCGAAAGGACGATGCCAAGCGCTTCTTCCAGGCGGCGGTCCGCGTATGGGAGACCGCGCCGGATCGCATCAACGCCCTCGAGGGCACGCAGGTCGAGAAGATCGGCTGGCTGCGGGAGGCGCTCGACGGCACGGCCCAGAGCCTCTTCCACCTCGCCGAGTACAAGTTCGTCGAGTTCGGGCGGATCCGCTTCCCGCGCTACAGCGGGGGCCGCAGTCTGGATCGGGTGAACGCCTGGGCCCAGAGCGAGTTCATGGAGTGGATCCAGGCCAAGCAGGCGGCGCTGCAGACCACCGAGGCGGAGTACAACAAGGTGGCGACACTGCGTGTGCCCGTAACGGACGCGGTCACGCTCGAGTCGCCGCCATGGCAGATCGCCGCTGCGGCGCGCATCGGGCAGATGTACATCAGCATCATCGACGCGGTGCAGGACGCGCCCATACCCGAGGAGATCGAGTCGGACCCCGAGCTCTTCGACATCTACGTCGGCGCCTTCGACGATCCCCTCGAGCCCGTGCGTGCGCAGGCCATCAGCAAGTTCGAATTCTGTCTGAGGACGGCCACGAACGTGCGCTGGTTCAACGAGTACTCGAGCATCTGTGAGAGCGAGCTGAACCGCCTCAACCCGAGGCAATACCCGATCGCTGCGGAGCTGCGCGGCGCGCCGAGCTACACGAACGCGCCGGTGGGCGACCCCGGAGCGGTGGAGCTCAGCACGGGGGAGGACGAAGAGGCGGAGCCCACAGATGCCGCCGCGGCGGCAGGAGGTGAGTCGTGAAGCAGCGGACGAATAGGCGCGATGTAATCTGGAACCGCATCGTCCGAGCCGGCGTGGGCGTGAGTCTCTTGGGGCTGATCGCCTGTGGAGGTGGCAGCGGCTCGGGTGGCGGCGGCACGACGCCGGCGGCCACCGACGAGAGCGGTCGCACGATCCACACGGCGGGTGGCGAAGGCGTGACGGAGGAGGCCCACAACCGCTGGACGAGCGGCATGGAGGCCTTCAACGGCTACGAAACGAATGGCTGGAACGAGCAGGCCTGCGGCGCCTCCATCGCCAGCTTCGAGGCCGCGAACGAGGCCCAGGGCGGGCACTTCGCCGAGGCCCTCTACATGGCCGGCCTCAGCGCAGATCGCTGTCACGACGGCGAGAAGTCGCGGCGCTTCTACAACCAGGCTCTGCAGGCGAACCAGACCTTCTGTCGAGCGCGGGTGGGTCTCGGGCTCTTGGATCTCGCGCGCGGCAACGTGGCTGGCGCTCGCGGCGCGTTCCAGCGCGCGATTCACGACGATCCCCAGTGTACCTCTGGCTACGTGAACCTCGCCATCGTGCAGCGGCGCGCGGGCGGCGCTGACAACCTGCGCCAGGCGCTGAGCAACCTGAGGCGAGGCCTCGCCATCGACTCGAACTACCTGCCCGCCTTCAGCGAGATGGCGCTGCTCTATCTGGACCAGTCGCGCACCAACGATCGCGAGGTGCGTCAGTCTTCGCTCGATCTCGCCGAGGTCGTGTGCCGGCAGGCGCAGCTGATCGATCGGAACTACGCGCCCATCTACAACACCTGGGGTCTGGCGAAGATGCGCAAGGGCGACATCATCGAGGCCCTGCGGCTCTTCGAGCGCGCCGTCGCCTTGGACGACGACATGTTCGAGGCGCACATGAACTTTGCGGAGATCACGCTGAGCTTCCGAGGCTATGAGGACGCGCGTCGCTCCTTCGCGCGGGCTGTGGCGCTTCGGCCCCAGAGCTACGACGCCGTGATCGGTCTGGGCGCCGCTCAGCGCGGCCTCGAGCACTTCGACCAGGCCAAGGCCCAATACGAGCACGCCATCGAGCTCGATTCGAACCGTCCCGAGGCCTACTACAACCTCGGTGTGCTCTATCACAACTACATGGACGGCACGGTCCCGATGCTCGAGCGGGCCAAGGGCTACTTCCAGCAGTTCGTGGAGAAGGCGGGCAGCCGCCGACGCTACGCCGCGCCTCTGGATCTGGTGCAGCACCACTGCCGCGAGGAGCGCAACAACCGTCGTCGACGCGGGCGTCGCGGGCGTCGCGCGCGGCGTCGCAGCCGTCGACGCAACGCCTGCCGTATGGGCCGCATCCAGCTGATCGACTTCACCATCGCCGCCATGCGCGAGGGCGAGGCGATGCAGCGCGAGGCCGAGCAGATGCAGCGCGAGGCCGACGCGCAGCAGCAGCAGATGGAGCAACAGCAACAGCAAGGGGAGGGTGGAGCAACGCCCGAAGGCGGCGCTGCGGCTCCCGAGGGTGGTGGAAACTGAACGCTCCCTGCACAAGCAGACAAGATCCTTCGGCGGAGGGCGTTGACCACGCCGGTCCCGGCGCGCTACCCTGCCATCGCACCCATCGATCCGCCCCCGTCGGCTCGAGATGATAGAGACAGAACCATGAAGATACTGACGAAATCACTGATCCTCTTCTACGCGGTCGTGCTCTTGGCGCTGCCGAGCATGGCCTTGGCGCTGCCGAGCGTGGCCTCGGCCCAGGACGCGAACAGTGGCAGCAATGGAGACTCCACGACCTACGACTTCGAGGACGACGTGGTCTCGGGTGATCTGGTTCGACCCGACGGCGAGATGCTGAACGTCCGCCGGCGTGGTCAGCGCGCGTCTCTGATCCGCATTCGCGAGCACTTCATCCCCGAGATGCTCAAGTCGGTCGAGGACCTGTGAGTTAATTTCTGGCGTCGCGGCTGCTTTTGTCCCCTCGGGGCGGAACCTGCGACCCATCCCTGGTGTCTGTTCCCGTGCTGGCTCGATGACGAGCCCGTCCCCGCAAGAGCATTTTTCGAGGTGAGCCGCAGCGACGTGGCCACCCAGCAGTCGAGGCGATCGTGAGCAACAAGATCCCGATGACCTTCCGAATCTTCTCCGGTGAGGAGCTGGTTCGGACCGAAGAACTTCAGCAAGACATCATCAAGGTGGGCAAGCTGCCGTCGAGCCATCTGCGCATCGACGACGACAACGTCTCGCGCATGCACGCCGTGATCGAGGTCAGCGGTCCCGATGAGATCTTCATCATTGACCTGGGCTCCGCGTCCGGGACGGTGGTCAATGGCAAGAAGGTCAACAAGTGCAAGCTCGAGAACGGCGACGAGATCCTGCTCGGGGACACCCGCGTAGAGGTCGAGATCGGAGCCGTCGGCGCGGAGGATGACGCCGCGACTCAGGTCGCCGACGCCGTACCCGCGCTGGCCCGGCCGTCGGCTCCGCCTGCGCCCGTGGCCCTGCCCGGAGCGGAAGCTCCCGCGGCTCCGCCAGCGCCCAAGCC
>JAADHO010000290.1 GCA_013151775.1 Deltaproteobacteria bacterium
GGCGACGCCGTGCGCGCCGCCGAGCACCTCGAGGTGGCCGAGCCGAACGCCCGCGCGGCCCTGCGCTTGAGCCCGGCGGATCGCTGCGCGCCCCGCGGCGTGGTGATCGCCCATCGACCCCCGCCCCCGCCCGCGCCCGGTGACCGGGACGGTGACGGCTTCCTCGATCCCGACGATCAGTGTCCGGACGATCCCGAGGACTTCGACGCCTACGAAGATCAAGATGGCTGCCCCGAGGATCAAGACACGGACGGGGACGGCATTCCCGACTCGCGCGACATCTGTCCCGTGGACCCGGAGGACACGGACGGCTACCTCGACACCGATGGCTGCCCGGAGCCGGACAACGACATGGACGGGCGCCTCGACGAGGTGGATCGCTGCGCCAACGACCCGGAGGACATGGACGGCTTCAACGACGAGGACGGCTGCCCCGACCTCGACAACGACACCGACGGCATGAGCGACTCCGAGGATCATTGCCCGAACGAGGCCGGACCCCGTGACAACGACGGCTGCCCGCGCGTCTACGAGGACGTGGAGGTCACCTCCACCCACATCCAGATCAACCAGAAGATCCACTTCGAGTTCAACCGCGCGGTGATCCGCGCAGACTCCTTCGGCATCTTGAACACGGTGGCGCAGGTCATGAACGACTTCCCCGACATCAGCCTCGAGATTCAGGGGCACACGGATAGTCGTGGACGTGACGAATACAACATGCGCCTGTCTCAGCAGCGTGGGGACGCCGTGCGTCAGTACCTGATCGAGCAGGGCATCTCCGCGGAGCGCATGACGGCGCGTGGCTACGGTGAGTCTCAGCCCATCGAGAGCAACCGCACCAGCCGTGGTCGCGCGGCGAACCGTCGGGTGGAGTTCGTGCGCACGGACGCCGCCGCCGCTCCTGCTCAGACTCCCTAGTGGGGCACCGCTCGCATGCCGAGCAATACGAGGAAGATTGTGATGAGAAGCGTTTCGACTGGCCTTCTGCTCTTGCTCTGCCTCTCCTTGGCACCCGCCGCCGCCAGCGCGCAGCGGCCCATGGCGCAGGTCCTCGACCTGAACCGTCAGGGGATGGATGCCTACAACAACCTCGACCTCGACGCCGCGCAGCGGCTCTTGGCGCAGGCCCTCGAGGTGGCCCAGGGAGCCGGCATCACCGGCGCCCCCTTGGCACGCACGCGGATAAACCAAGGTGTGGTGGCCATCGGCGGCTTCCAGGACAACGGCTCGGGCTTGAACTTCTTCGTCCAGGCACTGCACGCCGATCCCAGCGTGCAGCTCGACCCGCTGACCAGCACGCCTGACATCCAGTCGGTGTTCACCTTGGCTCAGCGCCGGGCGGGATCATCACCCGGACCGGGACCGGGACCTGGGCCCGGACCTGGACCTGGACCTGGGCCCGCGCCATCGAGCCAGGGCTCCGGAAACATTCCCCACAACCCGGCCCGAGAGCAGCTCGTCTCCACACCCCTTCCGGTCTTCGTGGCCGTGCCCGCGGACGCCCCCGTGGCGCACATCTATCTGTATTATAAGAGCACGGGCATGCGCGAGTTTCACCGCGTGGAGATGCAGCAGATGACCGGGGGCTACGGCTACGAGATCCCCTGCTCCGATGTGTTCCAGCCGGAGGTGAATTACTACATCGTCGCCTTCGGCACCGACGGATCGCCCCTCGGCTTCGCCGGCACGCAGCAGGATCCCCTCGGCGTGCCCATCGTCTCGGAGCGCACGCAGCCGCCTCCCGCCTTGCCGGGGCGTGCTCCGCCCGACCAATGCCGCGAGACCGAATGTCCCCCCGGCATGGCCGGCTGCGAGTCCCACGGCAGCGCCGGTCTTGGCGACACCTGCCGCTCCGAGAGCGAGTGCGCGAGCGGGCTGACGTGTGACGACGACCTGTGCGTCACGGACACCCACGCGGGCGACGACGACGGCGGCGAGGCGCCGCGCTTCTTCGCCGACGTGGGCTTCAGCTTCGGTCTCGGTCTCGCCTCCTCCGGGAGTCCGGCCGACAGCGTGCCGAGCGATCCGGGGGGCGTCTGTGATGGCCTCGGCGGTCAGGAATTCACGGATTGCCTGGTGGGCCGAACGCCCGGCGCGGGCGGCGCGACCCTGAGCGCGAACACCTCCTACGAGCCGGCGGCGGCCGAGGGCTGCGGCGCAGCGGACGGCTCCTATTGCGTACGCCTCGAGAGCGGAGGGCTGCTGCCCGCCCTGGCCATGCGCTTGACCATGGGCTACTGGATCATCCCGCGCCTGGCCCTGGCGGCGACCATGCGCTTTCAGTTCGACGCGGGTCAGGGTGCCCTGGCCAACCTGCTCTTGGGAGCGCGCGCCCAATACCGCATCACCGAGCCCATGGCCACGGGGCTGGACGCCTCGGCCTTCCTCGGGGCGAGCTACGGACAGATTCAGCTCAAGCCCCCGCAGAACGGCGCCGACGAGCCCTACATCATCAGCGGTCTGAACGGCGTGCAGGTCGGCGGCGTCATCGTCTACCGCTTCGTGAAGAATTTCGGCGTCCAGTTCACGCCGGAGGTTCACATGCTCTTCCCCACCTTCTTGGTGGTGATCGATCTGACGGCGGGCATAGAAGTGGCGTTCTGACGCTCAGACCCGGCGGACGAGGCCGCTGGTGACGAGGCGGAAGAGGATCTTGCAGGTGTCGAAGGCGGCGTGGCCGGAGGCGGCGACCACCTCGCCTACGCTGGACTCGGCGCCGAGGACGTCGAGCACCTCGCGGTCTTCCGCAGACAGGGCGTCGCTGCCCACGCCGGCGAGGGCGTCGGCGCTGGGCCTGAGGCGCACGTCGAAGCCAGGCAGCTGCTCTTCGATCAGCCGCCACTCGTCCACGCGCCTGAGCCCCTCCATCAGGATCGCGCCCACGGGCAGGCCGAGGCGCGCCTGATCGGCCTCGGGTCTGCGGTCGAAGCGCCTGAACTGACACGTCCCGGAGGCCCACCGCAGGGTCTCGTAGAGGATCTCGCTGCTCTGGCGGATCAGCGCCGCGCGCACGTCTTCAGCCGTGACGTAGCCGAGCTTCACCAGGAGCAGCCCCATCAGGTGACCCGAGCCGCCGCGGCGCGTCAAGAGCTCCTCGAGCTCGCGGGCCTCGATGGCCCCGTCCTCCACGAGATAGCGGCCTAGGCGCAGCTCGCTGGAGATGCCCCGCGCCGTCGCCAGGTCGACCATGCCGTCCCGCAAGCAGATGTGAGCCCGCCGGCGGCCGTCTCCGACGCTGAGGACGCCGGTCTGTCGCTCGTGCTGCAGCATCTGCAGGACCTCTCCGAGGGCCACGTCTTCGAGGCGGGCGGAGAGGGACGCGGACGCGCCCGTCCCGGGGAGCCCATCGGCCAGCTCGTCGATCAGGCTGAGCAGGGCGTGGTCCTCGAGACCCGCGCGCAGGGTGTCTGCGAGGCCCTCGGCCGTCGCGCCGCGCGTCAGGGGGGCGAGGGCACTCGATAGCGTCTGGGCGAGGCGAGCGCGGATCGCCGCCGCCGCCTCGCGCCTCTCCACGTCTGGCGAGGGGCCTTCCACGTCTACCGGCGTGGTGGATGCCACGGCCTCGCTGTCGAGGGCGTGCTGCGCCACGGCCAACAACGCCTCGGGTGCGAAGGGCTTCTGGATCACGTCGGCGCCCAGCTCTCGCGCGAGGGTGTCGTCGATGTCTCGCGCCCGGGCCGCGAGCAGCACCGTCGGCACCTGCGCCAGGTTGTCGATGGCTCGAAGTCGCCGCAGCAGCGCGAGCCCGCCGCGTCCGCCGAGGTGTTGGTCGATCAGGAAGAGGTCAGGCGCATGTCGCCTCGCGCGCTCGATCACTTCCTCCGGATCCTCCAACGTGATGCAGATGTGGCCGCGCTCGCGCAGCGTGGCCGCGGTCACGCGGCGCACCGTGGGGCTGCGTTCGGCCAGCAGGACGCGAGCGCTCATGGCGCGTTGTTCAACAGGCCTGCGTGACGGCGCAGGTGAAGGGCCCCGGGGCAGACCCAGAAGCGGACCAGATCCCGGATGGGTTCGGCGTCGCGGACCTGAGTCTCGGGGTCGAGGGCGGCCCACTCGGGGTGTTCGTCCATCACCGCCTGCACGCACTCCGTGAGGTCTCCAGCGAGCAGGGCGGCCACCCGCCGTGCGCTGCGCGCCGTGCGCCGATAGAGACGCTCCACGTCGATGGAGCCCGCGTCCACGTAGGCCCGGGCGGCGTCCTCCGCGGCTTTGCGGGAGCGGCGAGGCAGGGCCTTGTGGATGCGCTTGCGCTCGGAGTCGAGCAGCTCCTCGTTGGTGAGCCCACGGCCGAACTCGGGCTCCACGAAGCGCGCGGCCGAGGCCAAGAGCACCTCGAGCTCTCGCGGTGTCAGCCGCTCGAGGCTGCCCAGACCTCGAGCCAGGGCGACCAGCGGGCGCGCCAACAGGAAGCTGCGCCGGGAGGCGGAGAGGTCCAAGACCGCCGCGGGCACCATCAGGGCTGGCGTCGGACCGAGCTCGAGGGCGACGCCTCGGCCACGCACTCGGTGGACGAAGAGATCGAAGGAGCCCGCCCCGACGGCGGCCGCCAGGGCGTCGGCCTCGAGTCGCAGGCTCTCGCCGCCGCGAGTGGTCATGCGGTCCCGTGGGACCAAACCGAAGGCCTCGAGATCCGGCGCGTGGATCTTGGCCAGAGCGGGGCCGAGGGCGCGCAGCAGGGCGACGGCGGCCGTCTCGGCGGGGTCGAGCTGTCCGAGCTGCTCGAGCACGTCGGGCGTGAGGCTGCCCGCCCGAGCCTGGGGCAGGTCCCCGGTGCTGGTCTCCATCCGGGACGTATGGTCGAGGACGTGCACGCACTGCCGCGCCAGCCCCGCCTCCTCGTGGCGGCCCATGGCCTCGAAGCATTGGACCACGCCTCGGTGGCCCGACACGTGGGCGGGGCGCTGCTCGATCACCTGGGCGAAGGCCTCGAGGCCCTCCTCCACTCGCCCCGAGTCGAGGGCGGTCTGCGCGAAGGCTAGGCGCAGGTTCCACAGGCCTTGGGTGGCGTCGATGCCCGCCCTCAGTACCTCGAGGGCGCGCGCGGGATCGTGCAGACGCTCGCTCAAGAGCCGCGCCACGCCGAGGCAGCCGTTGGCGATGGCGATGGGCGAGCGCTGCGCCGCGGTCCACGCTCGCGCCGCGCCGACCTCCCGTTCGCTCAGCTCTGGAGATGGGCTCGAGGCGGCGATGGCCCGCGCGCTCTCACTCTCCGGACCGGCCAGAGCCACGGCGGCGATCCAGGCGTTGTCCCGCGCCGCCATGTCCCCCGTCGCCGCCCGCGCGTGGCCCAACTCGAGCAGCACCTCGGCCTGCTCTTCGGGACGCTCGGCGAGGGCGTCGATCAGCCGCTGGAGCGTCTCCGCGGCCTCCTTCGGACGAGCCTCGGCGGCCTCGAGGGTCGCGAGTCGCCTCAGCCCCTCGGCGTTCTCCGGATCGAAGGCGAGCACGGCCTGCAGGCTGAGTCGTGCGCGCATGGGATCACCGAGGGCGTCGCTGTAGATGGTGGCCAACTGCAGATGGGCGTGCGTCTTGGCGCTCGGATCCTGGCTGCGCTCGACGATGCGGGTCCAGCGGGCGGCTGCATCCGCGTGGCGTCCGGCCTGGGACTCCAGCCGAGCCAGCGCAGACAAGGTCTCCACGTGCTCGGGATCTTCCGTCAGCGCGCGTCGGAACGTCCCCAAGGCGGCCACCGCGTCGCGTAGCCCCTCGGCTTGGGTGTGGCCGACCTCGAGCCAGAGGTCCCGGCGCCGCCCGCTCTCTTGGGCCGCCGCCGCGGCGCGTGAGAGCAGCTCGATCTTTCGATCAGGGCGTAGGTGAAGCCACAGGGCCGCGGCCCGGGCGGCCTCGCCAGAGTCGGGATCGAGTGTCAGAGCGTGGTCGAGATCCTCGCTGGCTCCCTCGGGATCGTTCAGGTTCTCCACCCGCAGCCTCGCGCTCTCGAGCCAGAGCTTGGCCGCTCGACTCTTGTCCTCCACCTGCGAGGCCAGGCGTCTCGCCGCCTCCGCGTGGGCCGCCGGCGCGCCCATGGCTGCCGCCGTGCGGTAGGCGCCCCAGGTCGCGCTGAGGGAGCCCGCGTCCAGCCCGACGGCGCGCTGAAACAGCTCGAGGGCCGCGCTCACGTCCCCGCGCGACTCGTGCGACTCGGCCACGCGCACCAGCGCCTCCGCAGCCAGCGGGGCGGGCAGATCCGCGCTCAACCTCTGCATGCTGCGCTCGAGGGCCGCGTCGTCCTGCTTGGCGAGGGTCAGCCGCGTCAGGGCGTCCACCGCGTCCGGGTCGCCGGGGCGCAGACTCAGCAGCGCCTCCCAGGTCGCGCGCGCTAGCGCTGGGTCGTCTCCGCGACGGGTCTGGACCTCGGCCAGCTCGCGCAGAGCCGTGACCCGGGCGTTCGGATCCGTCAAGCTCCGCGACAGCGCCGCGAGGGATCGGGCCAGGCCACCTAGGTCGCCCACCTGTCGCTCGAGATCGGCCTTGCTGAGCAGTGCGCCGATCTCGTCGGGTCGCTCCACGAGCGCGGACGCCAGGGCCTCGATGGCGTGCTTCTCCTCTCCACTCGTGCGCGCGAGGTGGCGCGCCAGGCGCAGGTTGGCCGTGGCGCGCGTCGCCTGGTCCGTGGCCTCGTCGGGGCTCGGGGGCTGACGCAGGCGTGCCAGGACTCGAGCTCGCGCGTGGCGTGCGATGGAGCTCTCTGGGTCGTCCTCGAGGGCGGCCGCGTAGGTTTCGCTGGCGTGCGGTAGATCCTTCAGCGCATCCTCGAGGACCTCGCCGAGCATCAGGCGCAGCTCGGCGCGCCGCTTGGGTGAAGCGCACGCCTCGGCGGCCATGCGCAGGGTATCGGCGAGCTCCTCGTGGTCGCCCCGGGCTCGCGCCTGCTGCATCAGCGCGTGCAGCGCCCGGGGATCGGCCGGAGCCAGCTCCCGTGCGCGCCGGAAGGCGGCGGTGGCGTCCTGCTCTCGGCCCAGCTGATCGCGACACAGCTCGCCGAGCGCGAGCTCCTTGGCAGCGGCCTCCTCGGGCGTGCTCGCGAGCTTGACCTGGCGCGCCAGGATCTCGCGCAGCTCCTCGTAGCGCCCGCTGTCCCGGTAGCTGTGCGCGAGCTCCCCCAGAGCGCGCTGGGAGCTGCCGTCCAGGTCTCGGGCCTTGCGAAAACGTGCGATGGCGCCCGCTGGGTCGCCGAGTTCATCTCGGAGCAGCAGCCCGGCGCGCAGCGTGAGGGCCACCGCCCGCTCCACGTCGGAGGTGAGATCCGCCTCGAGCTCCAGGGCTTCGAGCAGGTCCTCGGGCGAGTCCGCGCGGGCCGCGGCGCGTCGCAGGCAGAGGATCGCGCGCATGTCGCCCGGAGCCAGGGAGAGGATCCGCCGGTAGGTGTGGACCGCCTCGGCGGGCCTGCCCAGAGCGTCCTCGTAGAGCTGGCCGACGCGGAAGAGGTGCACGATGGCCTGCTCGTCGTGGGTCGTGCCCTCGGCGGCCTCGCGGTGCAGGGTCATGAGCTCGTCGTGTCGCTCGGTTTCGGCCAGCAGCCGGGCGAGCGTCTCGAAGGCGGCCCCTCGCGTGGGGCCACCGACGGCGCCGTGCCCCGGGCACGCCGCGAGCGCGGCACGGCAATGTACGATGGCGTCTGCTTTGCGGTCGAGCCGCTGGTCGAAGAGGCCTGCGACACGCAGCTCCACGCTCGCGCGCTCTTCGGGATCGGAGCTGGATCGGGCGACCTCGATCAGCAGATGCGCCAAGGCGTCCCAGCGCTCGAGGCGTGTCCACAGGGCGCTGAGCCGAGCCGTGGGCCGCGCGTCGAGGGGGGCTAGGTCACGGGCCTGCTCGAGGTGTGCCGCGGCCTCTTCGGGTGCGTCGAGTCGCTGGTCTTCGAGCTCGGCCAGTTGAAGCAGGCAGCCGACCCGTGCGTCTGCGTCCTCGATGGCCTCGAGTCGCGCCTTCAGCGCCTGGGCCGCCTCTTCGTGGCGTCCGGCGCGTGACAGCAGGCGTGCGCGTCGCTGGTGCACCAGCGGCTCGACGTCTCCACCGGCGATGGCCTCGTCGAGGGCCTCGAGGGCGTCGTTCTCGGCCCCGAGGGCCTCGGCTTCGAGCTGAGCGACGCGGTAGAGGCCCGCCGCGCGCGCACCCGCGTCTGCGCTCTGGGCCACCTTCAATCGCAGGACACGGGTGGCGTCTCGAGGGCGTCCCAGCTCTTCGTGCAGGCGCGAGAGCGCGTCGAGGACTTCCGTCGCGTCGGGCCTCGAGGCCAGCGCGGACTCGTAGAGCTCCACCGCCCCGGGGGCGTCGTCGAGGCGATCTTCGCGCACGCGGGCGCGCTGCGTCAGCAAGATGGCGTGCAGTGGGTCCTGCTTGGCCACGGTCCGAAGCTGCTCTCCGAGCAGCCGCTCCTCTTCGTCGAAGCGCCCGGCGTCATGGGCTCTGCGGGCGAGGGCGCGCAGCACACCCAGATCTCCGGGATCGAGTTCGAGGGCCGTGCGCAGCGCCTGCTCGGCCTCCTCCGCCTGTCCCAAGACGTCGGCGAGCAGCCGCGCGCGCTCTCGGTGCAGCGCCGCCTTCTTCCCAGGCGCAGGCGTCAGCCGGGCCTCCTCCTCGATCAGGCCCAGGGCGTCGCGGAACCCCTTGGTGGCGAGGCGCATTCGGCGCTCACCCCGTAGGGTGGGCAGGTGATCCTTGGACATGGCGCGGGCGCGGGCGTAGTGGCGCAGGGCCTCCCGTGGTTCGTCAAGCGGGTATTCGTGCAGCCGACCGGCCTCGTAGTGCAGCCCCGCCGCGTGCAGTCCGTCCGTGCAGCGGCTGAGCTCGGCGGCGATCTCCTCGAGCATGCGACGGGCCAAGCGCTCGTAGGCTCGGCCCTCCTCGGGCGCGGGATCCGCCGCCGGTGTGCCCTGCGCTGGCGCCACGGGTGGCGGCGGCGCAGGCGCGACCTCGGAGTCCACGGCCGCCTCGAGTTCCTCGAGCAGGACCTCCATGGTCGAGTCGTTTCGCGTCTGCTCGCTGGGGTGCTCCGCCAAGTAGGCCTCCTCTCACCCAGGGGGGCGAGACGAGTATCATGCCCCGAGCGGCGGCGTTTCCACAGGGCGAATCGTCGAAAATGCGCGGACCTGGAATTCTACAGCGTTCGAGAAACTACGCGGCAGGCGCGAAAGCGGAGAGCCGAGTGGCGAGCTTGCGCTTGGCGCGGGCCTCGAGCTGTCGCGCGCGCTCGCGGCTGACCCCCAGGGTGCGACCCAGGGACGCGAGGGAGGCGCCCTCGTCGGCCAGCAAGCGTTGCTCCACGATGAAGCGCTCACGGGCGTCGAGGCTCGACAGGGCGGGGCCGAGCTGAGCCCGCACGGCTTCGTTCTTCATGTGGCGCCCGACCAACTCCTCATGGGACTCGCTCGGGTGCACGAGGTTGTCGAGCAGCGTCGTGTTGGCGTCGTCTCGCGTGGGCGTGTCGAGGGAGAGATCGCGTCCCTCCACTCGGCGCAGCATCTCACGCATGCGCTCGGGCGTGACCTCGAAGCGCACGGCGAGGCGCTCGTGCAGCTCGTCCGCGTCTCGCACCAGGCCCGAGAGGCGCGCGCGCTCGCGGCGCAGGCGGAAGAAGAGCTTGCTCCGCAGCGGTCCCGAGCCTGCCCCGACCAGGGTGGTGGAGCGCACCACGGCCTCGAGCACGAAGGCGCGGATCCAATAGCCCGCGTAGGTGACGAAGCGCGTGCCTCGGGAGGGATCGAACTTGCTCACGGCCGTGACGAGCCCGAGGTTGGCTTCGGAGATCAGATCCCCGAGGCGGATGCGGTAGCGCCGGTATTGCAGGGCCACGGCCACGGCGTAGCGCAGGTTCGCCTCGATCAGCTCCCCCCGCGCGCCCTCGTCTCCGTCCCGCGCCAAGAGCGCGATTTCGTGCTCGCGCTCGCGTGTGAGCTTCGGGATCGCGCGGACCCGCTCGATGTAGCGCTCTAGAATTGCATCTGACTCAGCCACGGCAGGCTCCTAACGTTACGTAACGTTAAGTCAGGTGAGCGAAAAGTCAACCCTCCTGACGCACCTCGGACGTTCGCCGCGGTGCGGACGTTACGCGCAGGCCGAGCAAGACCTACGTCGGGGCAGTGGGGTGAGGAGCGCGGGAGGGCGATCCGCCGCGGATCAGGCGGAGAAGCTGGATCCGCAGCCGCAGGTGGTCTTCGCCTGCGGGTTGCCGAACTTGAAGCCCGCGCCGTGGAGTCCCTCGACGTAGTCGATCTCCGTGCCCTGCAGGTAGGTGTTGCTCATCATGTCGACGTAGAGCGGGATGCCATGCGACTCGAAGGTCTGGTCCATCTCCGTGTGCTCGTCCTCGAAGAAGAGGTCGTAGCTGAAGCCGGAGCAGCCGCCGCCGATCACCCGGACCCGGAGGCCCTGTTCGCCAAGACCCTCCGCTTCGCGGATCTCTCGGACTTTTACTGCTGCACGTTCCGTAAGGCTGACGTTCAAGGGTACCTACCTGCGTTCGTTCGGACGCCGCCACTATAGGGCCGGTGACGGGAGGCTGCCAGCCTCACAGGCCGATTCGCGTTCGGATTCGGATCGCCGGCTTGCGGCAGGTGCGCGGAGTCACTAGGGTGCCGGCCCGGGTCGGATCAAGCGACCCCATAGCGCCGGAGCCCTAGAACTCAACATGTACCGCTGTCATTTCTGCAAGACCGTTTCCCAGTCGAACACGCTCGCCAACCGCGTCGTGATCGAGACTCGGGCCACCGAGTACCCGAGCCGCCCCAAGGCTCAGCGTCGCCGCATCGGCCGCAAGATCAAGAACTTCGACGATCCGGGTGGCGCCGGCTACGAGATCGCCAGGGAGGTGCTCGCGTGCCGCACCTGTGCCGAGCGCTTCGAGGCCGAGCAGAGCGCCGTGGTTCAGGAAGAACCCAGCTTCGCCTGAGCCGCGAGGCTCGTCCAGCACGGTCCGAGGCACTACGCCTCTGCGCCCACCAGGCCGATGCGTCGGGCGACGCGCTGATCCAGCTCGAGGGTGTCCTCCGCTTCTGCGGCGGCGCGCTTGAGCATCGCTAGCGCGAGCGGGTGGCCGTCGCGCGCCGGCGCCGCCGAGGTCACGACGCCCACGGATCGGCCGTCGGCGGTGCGGACGTCGGCCCCGAGGGCGGGCAGGGCGTCACCCTCGATCGCCAGCCCCACCAGGCGTCGGGGAGGTCGTCCGCGGACCTGCAGCATGTGCACGGCCTCTTGACCGACGTAGCAGCCCTTGTCGAAGGAGACCCGCAGCGACTCGAGGCCCGCCTCCTGCGGGTAGCAGTCGGGGCCGAAGTCCGCGCCGAAGCGTGGTCTGCGCGCGCGTACTCGGGCCCGCTCGTAGGCCTCGCCGCTGACCAGCGCGCCGCCCAAGGCCAAGGCCTCGTCTGCCAGGGCGTCCCGCAGGGCGTCGGCGGCAGGCGGCGCACACACCAGATCGAAGCCGCCTCGCCCGAGCCTGTCGTGGGCCAGCCCGCGCGCCGCCGAGGGCATGTCGGCCGCCGCCGGTCCCTGAGCCGTGAACACCGCCATGTCCGGCAGGCTGAGCGTCACGTCCTCCATGACGATACGCTCCTCGAGGCGGGAGATGAGGGCGGGGGCGCCGGCCGCGGGGATCAGCACGTTGATGGCGTCGCCTGCCTGGAAGACGTCGGCGTCGGCCAGCACGCGACCTCGCACGTCCACGAAGAGCGCCAACGTCATGCCAGCCCCGAGGGGCGACCGCAGGTCCTGGGTGAGCACGGCGTTGAGCCAGCTGCGTGCGTCCTCACCCTCCACGCGCAGGACGCGGCGCGAGTCGAGGGCGCAGACTCCCACGCACTCTTCCAGCGCTCGTGCTTGGATCTCGATCTCCATGCCACACGCAGTCTGGGGCCGCGCTCGCCCGCCGGCAAGGCTGAGGTCAGCTTGTCACGCCTTCGTGAACCCGAGTTCGCGCTCGGGTGGCCCTGAACGCGTGTTTGCCCTGGAACGCGAATGGATCGATGCTTGCACATGTGAAGCCCGTGCGTGTCATGCGATGGAGTATTGGAGTCCTGGTCGTCAGCCTGATGGCGCTGGCGCCGTCCATGGTCTCGGCCCAGGCGGACGCGAGCGTGCGGCAGGTCGTGGCGGAGATTCAGCGCATGCGCGCCGAGGCGGGGCTGCCGGCCTTCATCGAGGATGAAGCGCTGCAGCGCGCGGCGTCACGCCAGAGCGCCGAGATGGCGGACAGCGGTCGCTTGACCCACGTCTCGCCCCGCACCGGCAACCCCTCGACCCGGGTCGCCGACGAGGGCCTTCATCCGCAGCGCGTCGCTGAGAACGTCGCCCGTGGCAGCAGCTTGTCGAGCGCGCAGGCGTCGATCGTCAGCAGCCAGGCTCATCGCGCCCAGCTCTTGGACGCGGAGCTGACGCATCTCGGGGTCGCCGCGGCGGTCAGCGCCGACGGCTCGGTCTACCTGACGGAGGTGATGGCGCGTCTACCTGTCCTCGAGGTCCCGACGGCCACGCCACCAGCTCCCAGCGCGCTCCCTCCGCCCGCGGTGGATCCAGCGCCCGCCCAGCCTGCGGCGAGCCAGATCGCGCCCGCGCAGTCCTCTCCTGCCCAGGCGCTGGCTCCGCCGATCACGGCGCCGACCCCCGGGGCGCGCCAGGTCGCCGGCTATTGGGTCCTGAGCCGAGGCCACTGGTACTACTACCCGCTACCTCCGG
>JAADHO010000118.1 GCA_013151775.1 Deltaproteobacteria bacterium
TCGAGGTCCACGCCCTCGGCCGTGCGCAGGCCGAGCATGAAGGCCTCCTCGAGGATCTCCTTCGGGCCGAGGTGCTCCTCGCTCTCTTCGACCTCGGGCGCTCCCGCGTGCTCGAGGTAGCGCTGAGGCAGGACGCGATTGCGCCAGCGCCGCGCGCGCCCCGGGCCCGCGTCGAGGCAGCCCACGGCGGCCGCTCCCAGGCCGAGATAGGCGCCGCCGCGCCAGTAGTGCTGATTGTGACGCGACGCCTCTCCCGGGCGCGCGTAATTGCTCACCTCGTAGTGCTCGAAGCCCGCCTGAGCGAGGCGCTCCTCGACGGCGAAGTAGAGCTCCGCGTAGGTCTCCTCGGGCGAGACGCGCAGCTTGCCGAGACGTTGGAGCTCACCGAAGCGCGTGCCGGGCTCGATGGTCAGGGCGTAGGCCGAGACGTGCTCGAGACCCAGCTCGACCAGCGCGTCGACCTCGCGCCGCACGTCCTCCACGACCTGCCCGGGCGTGCCGAAGATCAGGTCGCCGCTGACGCGCTCGAAGTGCTCCGTCGCCGCCCTCAGGCTTGCGAGCGCGCCCGCGCCGTCGTGCAGACGCCCGAGGTAGTCGAGGCGCGCGTCGTCGAAAGACTGCACACCCACGGAGACGCGGTTCACGCCGGCCTCGCGCAGGCCCGCGGCGACGCACTGATCGAAGGAGGCGGGGTTGCACTCGGCCGTGACCTCGAGCTCGGGCGCCTCGGACTCGAAGACGCCCCGGACGGCCGCGAGCACTCGACCGAGCTCGGGCGCGCTCCACAGCGAGGGCGTGCCGCCACCGAAGAACACGCTCGACAGGCGACGCCCTTCGAGGGCAGGCGCGCGTGCCTCGAGTTCGCGCAGGACCGCGTCCGCATACTCACGCTGCGGGATGCGCTTCACGGCGTAGCTCGCGAAGTCGCAGTAGGGACATTTGCGCGCGCAGTAGGGGAAGTGGATGTAAACGCTAGTGTCAGACAAGGCGTCGAGCATAGTCCATGACTGGTGCTTGTCCTCCAGCCGACAGCGCGGGATGCTTCGGGGCATGACCGACGACGCATCCTCGCCCGGCAGCTTCCCGTCACTGACCATCACTGCGAGCGAACTCGTGCCGCGAGGCAGCTTCGCCGAGGCACAAGCGCTCTATCTTCGGCCCGACGCCGCGACCATCAGCGCCGTCGAGGCGCTGCTCGAGCGCACGCGCACGGGCGTGGTGGCGCACTTCTACATGGACCCGGAGCTGCAAGGCGTGCTCGCCGGCTGCGAGTGGCCCTTCATCCACGTCTCCGACTCCCTCGCCATGGCTGACGCGGCCATCGGCATGGTGGAGAAGGGCGCCGAGCGCATCGTCGTGCTCGGCGTGGACTTCATGAGCGAGAACGTGCGCGCCATGCTCGACGCGGCGGGCCACGAGTCGATCCCCGTGCACCGCGTCAGCGCCGAGCCCATCGGCTGCTCCCTCGCGGAGAGCGCCGAGTCGGACGCCTACCTCGCCTACCTCGACGACGCGGCGGAGCATCCGCGCGCGCTGCACGTCGTCTACATCAACACCAGCCTGCGCACCAAAGCCCTCGCCCACGCGCGCGTGCCGACACTCACCTGCACCTCGAGCAACGTGGTGAGGACCATCCTGCAAGCGGACGCGGAGATCCCCGACCTCTCCGTGTTCTTCGGCCCCGACACCTACATGGGCGAGAACCTCGACGCCCTCTTCGGCTCCCTTGCCGAGCTCGGTGACGACGCCATCCGCGCCCTGCACCCCGAGCACGACGCCACGAGCGTGCGCGCCTTGGTCGAGCGCCTACACCATTTCGAGCAAGGCAATTGCGTCGTCCACCATATGTTCGGCGCCGAGGTCGTCGGCTTGGTGCGCGCGGACTACCCCGACGCCCACATCACGGCGCACCTCGAGGTGCCAGGCGAGATGTTCGCCCTCGGGCTGCGCGCGCAACGCGAGGGGCGCGGCGTGGTGGGCTCCACCTCGGACATCCTCGGGCACATCGAGGCGCAGACGCGCGCGGCGATGCAAGCCGACGGCGCGCGGCAGCTGCAGTTCGTGCTGGGCACGGAGGCCGGCATGGTGACGCCCATCGTGCGCCGCGTGCAGGAGCTGTTGAGGCAGGACCTGGAGCGGGACGTGGCGGTGGAGATCATCTTCCCCGTGGCGAGCGAGGCCATCGCCCCCGCACCGGAGAGCGAGCTCGGCGTCGTGCCGGGCGTGGTCTCGGGCGAAGGCTGCACGCTTGCCGGCGGCTGCGCGACCTGCCCCTACATGAAGATGAACTCACTCGCGAACCTGCGCGCGACGCTCGAGCGCGATGTCACAGACCTGAGCGACCACGAGCCACGCACCTACCCCGAGAAGGTCGCTCACCGCCAAGTGGCCGAGCTCGGCTCGGAGCCCATCCTGCACATGCGCCACTTCTCGCGCACAGGCCAGATGGCGCCCGCCCTGGTCGAGGACGTGATCACGCGCTACGCCAGGCGCCAGGTCGGCTGAGCGTCAGCCACCGGAATCCCACGGAGGCGGGGTGCAGGGCGTGAGGTCGACGCGCACGCTGACGTTCCCCGCGAGTCCGTTCTCCGTCGGGCGCAGGGCGAGACGCGAGAGGCTGCGCCGCAGACAGCTCCCGGCGCGACCCGTGCCGCTGGGCAGCACGCCCTCGAAGCGCACGTTTCCAACGACGCCGTCGGTGGTGACGGAGAACTTCAGCGCCGGCAGGGACGCCACGCCCGGTGGCAGCCGAGCCGCACAGCGAGCCGCCCGGGAGTTGACGGGCCCGAGGGCCGAGGCGAGCTTGTCGGGAGAGTAGAGGCCGTAGGTCGGGCCGGGGCTGAGCCGAATGCCGGCGACACAAGCTCGTGGCACGCGACGGGAGTGGTGTGACGCCGGGGCCTGCGCCGCTGGGATCGGCACGATGCGCCCTTGGGGTAGATCGGTCCGAGTCTTGGAGCTGCCGAGCTGTGGATCCGAGTCCGCCCGAGGCGTGCTCGGGATCGCTGGAGCCGCGGTGGGCGTAGGCGCCGAGCTGGGAGACGCCGCTGGAGCGCCCGGGGATTCCGTCGCTAGCTCGGGCTCGGACGTCCTCCGCATCACGAAGTAGACCGCGGCTGCGACCGAGCCCGACACGATCAGCAACGCGAGGGCGCCCAAGGCCAGCCAGAGACCGAGATTCGCGGATCGAGCGCGTGGACGACGGACGCGACGCGGCGCCTGCGCGTGAATCGAGGTCTGGGCGGCGTGCTCCGCCTTCATGCGCGAGCCGCCGATGGCCGAGAGCGCGGCCCTCATGGCGTCGACGGTCTGGAAGCGGGACGCCGGATCCTTGGCGGTGGCCTGCTCCACCAGAGCCACCAGATCGGGCGGCAGCCCAGGTCGACCCACGCTCAGCGGCTCGGGCGCTGACTCCTGAATCGCCATCAAGAGCGCGGCCTGATCGTGCGTCGGGAAAGGCGCGCGCGCCGTCAGCGCGACCTGCATCACGAGGCCGAGGGAGTAGATGTCCGCGCGCCCATCCACGGCGTCGCCCCGGGCCTGCTCCGGCGCCATGAAGAGGGGCGTGCCCACGAGCTGACCCGTGCGCGTGAGGCGCGCGAACTCGTCCGTCTCGCGCAATTTCGCGGTGCCGAAGTCGAGCAGCTTGACCACGTCGGCGACGCCCGCGAGCTGCGTGAGGAAGATGTTCGCCGGCTTGAGATCGCGATGCACGATGCCGGCGCGATGCGCGGCGCCGAGGGCGTCGAGCACCTGCCCCGTGATGAAGAGCACGCGCTCCACGCTCATGGGACCGCTGACCTGAATCGCCTGCTCGAGGCTGTCGCCGCTCAAAAGCTCCATCACCAAGAAGGCCGTGCCGTCCGCATCCTGCGCGAGATCGGTGACCTGCACGATGTGCGGATGGGAGAGGGCCGCCGCGGAGATCGCCTCCCGCCGAAAGCGTTCGATGGCCGTGCGACTCTGGGCGAAGCCCGGATGCATCACCTTCAGGGCGACGCGCCGGCCGAGATCCTCCTGCGTGGCCTCGTAGACCACCCCCATGCCGCCCTCGGAGAGCCGCCGCGTGACGCGATAGCGACCTCCCAGAAGCCTTCCTACGAGCTCGTCCTCCACAACCATCGCATCCTACCAGATGGCGCCACCCCCGGCGCCCGCCAACAGACGCAGGCGAAGCAGGAGGTATTCAACGGCAGGTGGCAATCACACAACATGCTACCAGCGTTCGATATTGGCACACTTATCGAGTTTATGGCACAATGGCACATGACCACTTCAAGCGATCCTCGGGCCCACCGACGCAAGGATCGCATCGCCGCGCGAGCGCGTTTTGGGAAGAACCTCGAGGGCTGTCGGCGCCAGCGTCAGCTCACGCAAGCCGCACTCGCCCAGCGACTCGGTGTGGATCGCTCCCTGGTCGCCCGCTGGGAGCGTGGGCAGCGGGATCCGGACCTGGCGATCCTGGAACGAGTCGCGAGCGCGTTGAAGGTACCGATGAGCCGCCTGGCCCGCGGCGTCGAGCGACTGCCCCCATCCGAAGCCGTGCTGAGAATCGAGCTGTCGGCGCTAGGCGTTCCGATCAGCACGGACTGGAGCAGTCCTCCGTGGGCTCTGCGCCCTGTAGAGACGACGCTCGCCGAAGCGCTCGAGCGAACGGATCCGCGAATCGTCGACGCCCTGCCCGGGGTGCTCGCCACGACGACGTTTCGTCCGCGCGTGCTCTGGGCCAAGGCCTCCGAGCGTGCGCTCACGGAGCGCCGACTCGGCTGGCTGACGGGTCTCGCGCAGACGCTGATCGCACGCGGCGTGGGATATGGAGGGGCACACCTCGAGGAGTTGGCTAGGCTAGTCCAGCTGCCCGGGACCGGTGCCGCTTGGGACGACGTGGGGAAAAGCGCCTCGGACCGACGCAAGCTGCCGCCCATCTCCAAGCGCTGGCGCGTGTCCTATGACCAAACGCTGCGCGGCTTCATGGCTGCGGCTGAAGCGCTGACGGAGCCGGCCCTTTGAACGAGAGATCGGCCGACTGCCGACGCTCTAAACCGCCGGCCCGCCTCTACTGGCAGAAGAAGCCGACGCGGTCGTTGACGTAGCTGCACGTTTGGCCCGCGCGGCGACAGTCGCGACGCTGGAGCGCGCCGTCTTGGCACCACACGGCGACGTCTGCGTCGCAGCGCCCGAGGTAGTCGATGCCCATGCAGGGATCGGGGACGCAGTAGTAGCCGTCGAGGGCGGGCACCAGCTCACACACGTCACCGCAGTCGCCGCAGGCGCGCTCGCGCAGCACGCCACGCTCACACCAGCGGGCCGTGGAGCCGTCGCATTGGCCCACACCGTCGAGGCCACCGCAGGCGTTGTCGCCGGTCATGCAGCGATAGCCTGAGGCCACGTCGTCCCAGCCGCAGGTCTCGCCGGCAGCGCAGACCTGACTCTGGGCGACCTCGCCCTCGCACCAGAGGGCCTGCCCGGAGACGCAGCGCCCCTGCGTGGTCAGCGAGCCGCAGGCGCCGCCGGGTACGATGGTCGGCCCCGTGAGCGCCTCGATGAAGTCGACCTGAATGTCGACGCGGGTGAAGTTGTCGACGCCGGTGCAGGAGCTGTCGCCGCCGCTGAGGTCGCCGGCCACGCGCACGGTGCCGTCGCTCGCGAGCAGCATCAGCGGGCCGCCGGAGTCGCCGAAGCAGACGCCGTGGCGCCCTTCGCCGTCGATGGAGATGAAGTTGCCGCGGATGTCGACGATGGGCTCCGCCGTGAAGGCGCGCACGCCCGAGCCACCCGTCTCGTTCTGGCCGTAGCCCGAAGCCTCCGCCGTGCGACGCAGCCAAGTGCGGTCCATGCGCTCCGTGAGGATAGGGATCGGGACGAGCTCGGGCGCGCGGCTGGTGGCGTCGGCGTCGACGTGGACCAGGGTGGTGTCGGCGTCGGGGTTGTTCTCGACGCGATCGCCACGGAAGCAGATGTTCGGATCCGCGGGATTCGCGCCGACGCAGAAGCTGGCGCCCGCGCGGATGCTGCAGTGCTTGGCGGTGAGCACCCAGCGCTCGGTGATGAAGGTGCCGCTGCAGCCGTCGAAGCTTCCGATGGCGAGCACCTGACCCGCCGACAACGGCAAGAAGCTCGGCGCCTCCGTGCCGTTGAAGATCAGCGCCGCCCGGCGCTCGTCACCCGCACATACAGCGGGCCCCGCGTCGGGCGCGGGCGCGGGCGCGGAGTCCATGGCGGAGGACGCGTCTGGCGTGGCGGCGTCGAAGACAGCGCTCGCGTCGGGCGAAGAGCCGGAGCCTCCACAGGCGAGGACCAAGGAGCAAGAGACGATCAAGAGAGAGAGCAAACGACGCATGGAATCTCCAGCGGCCGCCGGGGGAACGCGAATGTTGCACACCCCCCAGGGTGCAGCAACGGGGAAGGCACGTGGGCAGGGCTAGATCACGGGCTCGAGCGCGCAACCCGAGTCTGAGAGGGGCGGAGAAACGACGGGGAGTTCGGAGCGCCCGCAGCCGACAGCGTTGAGTGCAACCGCCAGCGCAACGGCAGCCAGGCGCAAAGCCGGCCAAGCCTGCATGTCACGGAGTGCCCGCATCTCCCACACCTGCGCCAGCCTCAACCGCAGACGTCGGAATACACACATTCCAACCAAGTCCCGCATCGCTCACCTGAACACACTGCTGATCCTCCAACGGCGTACACCGTGCGGTTGCACCTGGAATACAGATCGGTACGCAGAGTCCATCAACTGTTGTGGTGCGATCGTTGACATTGAATGTGCCATCTCCGGCGATTACTACACACTCGGCAGATACACCTATTCTGCCCGACCATCCATAGCATCCGAGCGTGGCCCCGCAGCTCGAAGTACAGATGCGATACTGATAGCCGGAAGCCGACAAGTCGCGGCATTCAGGCGTCACCTCTGGGCAGTCGGCGTCCGTGGTGCACTGCACGTATGCACGCTCGAGGTTCGGCCCACCTCCATCACATGATGTAGTGAGCAAGAGAAGAACTGCGCTCAATACGGCGACTTCGAATCTTGAAAATCTGCGGGCCACGCTATCCAATGTTCATCTGACAAAATAGACATGACGACGCAGTGTCGTCAATAGGCATACCACGATCACACTGCTCACGGGCCTCATGTTATCCTGATGATAGCACGAGGCCAGGTCGATGCCGAGAATCGGCGTGGCCGACAACCAAGGGAAACTGACGAGGCCAAGGCCCCATGTCACGGAGTGCCCGCAGGCCGCGCAGACCGCCCTGCCCATCGCTCAGCCCTGCACCTAAGTGCGTCCACGCTCTCCGCACGATAGCGCACGCATTCGCGCAGCGTGTAGACGCGGTGCTAGACTGGTCCGCATGGCCCCTCTCGCGCGCAAGCTCGCGACCTATGATGACCTACTCGGCTTACCGAATGGTCTGCGAGCGGAGGTGGTGCGCGGACAGGTCGTCACTTCTCCCGCGCCCCTACCGCAGCACTCCAAGATCCAACGATCGCTGGGTGGGGCGATCGGCGGCCCCTTCGATGATGACCCTGCGGGCCCTGGTGGTTGGTGGATCTTCCTGGAGGTCGACGTGCGCTTCGGAGCGCACGATATTCTCAGGCCCGATCTCTCCGGTTGGCGCCGCGAGCGCCTGGCGAACCCAGCGGAGCTGCGACCGATCGACGTCACTCCCGACTGGGTTTGCGAGATCCTTTCGCCCTCGACCGCGGTCCGAGACCGAGTGGAGAAGCGCACGATCCATGCGGACGCCGGCGTCCCCTTCCTGTGGATGGTGGATCCTTGGGTGCGCACGCTCGAGGCCTTCACTCTCGAGCGTGGGCACTGGCTGCTGACCGGCACGTTCGGCGAGTCGGCCACAGCGCGCATCGCCCCGTTCGACGCCATCGAGCTGCCGCTGAGCCGGCTCTTCCTTCCTCGCCAAGAGCCGCCCACAGGCGGATGAGCCCAGTCACTGACGTTTGATCGGCACGCCTCTCGAACGCCGCGTCGTGGGTCAGTGGCAGTCTTCGTCGGTGTCGGGGCAGACGAAGCGGACGTGGAGGTGGTCACGGTGTCCGCGGTAGTGGCGGATGATGCCGAGTCGATGGCGACGTCCGCGGGGGTATTGAAACCAGCGCGAGAGCTGGTTCCGAGTCGCGCCGTGACGGCGGGCGTAGCGGTAGAGGGCGCGCGACAGGCCGTAGTCCATGAACACGTACTCGAGCTCGTCGCGCTCGAGCCAGTGGTGGAGCAGGGCCCACTGTCGCCGCAGATCGAGCTGTTCGGGGTTCAGGCGACGGAAGGGGCAGGGCCGGCTGCCGCAGCGGCGCTGGTAGTAGCTGAGATCGACGTCGCGGCCGCTCTGGTGGCTGCGATGCCCACGCAGACGACCGCCTCGGCGTTTGCTGAGGTCGTGCACGGCGATCCGCGGACCGCCGGGGAACTGTTCGGTCACGGCGTCCACGCCTTCGGAGAGCCAGACGGTGGTCTCGAGCGTCGCGTAAGCGCGTGACAGCTCGCGGATGGCGTAGCCCGGGTTCGGGCGCAGGCGCTCGGCGTGGGCCAACGTGCCGCGGCTGGGCTTGCCGATGGACTCGCTGCGGCTCTCGCGCACCTCGGAGTAGATGCGCAGGTGCTGGCCGCGCTGGAGATGTCCGCGCCGGAGATGTGCGTTCCAGCGCCGGATCTCTCGCGGGCGCACATGAAAGCGCCGGGCGATGCTGCCGAGGCTCTCGCCGCGTCGCACCACGTGGTCGCGGAGAGGCGCGTCGGGCGCGGGGATGTTCAGCGTCTGGCCCTCGCGGATGCGGTCGGGGCGCAGGCCTTCGTTGAGGCGACGCAGCGCCGCCAAGGTCGTGCCCTGGGAGACGGCGATGCCGCTGAGCGTGTCGCCGCGACGCACACGGTAGGTCAGTGTGTCGACGTGGCGGGCGCGAGCGGGCGGAGTCGCCGGAGCGGCCGCAGGCTGGGGCTCGGGCTCGGAAGGCGCGGGGGCCTCGGCCGTTGGCTCGGCGTCCGGTGTGGCGGCGTGCGTCGCGTCGATCGCCTGCGGCTCTGCGTCGTCCTCGGGCGCGAGGCGCAGCTCCTGGCCCTCGAGGATGCGGTCCGACGCGAGATGATTCCAGCGCCGCAGCTCGTCCACCGTGACCGAGAAGCGCAGGGCCAACAGGCTCAGCGCGTCGCCACGTCGCACGACGACCGTGCCCGTGTCAGCTCGAGCGGAGCCGGGCGCAGACACGAGGCCAACGCTGACGAGGGCGAAGACCCCGGCGCGCGCGATTCGTAGGCAGCTATGGCGCTCGAACGACACCCTCAGGTTGTCGGACAAAGCCCGAGCCGGGTCCAGAAATCGGCAGAGGGGCGAGCGCCGTCATTGGCACTGCGCCGGTGGTTCAGAGCCGCTGTAGACGCCCCGCGTTCGTGACGAGCGGGCTCCCCCCTGGACTCAGCGGCGCCTCGCTGACCGTGTCGGGCACGCTGCCGCGAGTCGGCACGAGATGCTCGGAGACGCCGGGCAAGAGCTGCAGGCCGCGCAGACCGCCCTGCCCGTCGCTCAGCCCGACGAGCACACCGTCCGCGTCGAAGCGATCCACGAACACGTCCGTCAACCCGTCGGAGTCGAGATCGCCCACCCAGACGAGCGGCGAAGGGAAGGTGGCGGGCAAGGGCAGGGAGGCGAGCTCGTGCACCATCAAGCCCTGTGCCCCGAGGTACCAGAGGCGCAACGTGAGCAGACCCTCCTCACGCCGGACGCTGATCCATTGCTGGCCGTCCCGCCCGAGGAAGTGGCCCATGGCGACGGGCCGGTCTCCGCCCTCACACGCATGGCCCACGCGGGACACGTCCACCTCCTGGCCCTCGACGCGGTCGACGCTAGCGACGACCAGGCGGGGCGCAGCGCATGGGTCACTCCGACGCTCCACCCAGGCAACCCAGCGGGCGTCGGCCACCTCGGCGACAGGCTCGCCCGGAAGCGAGAACGCAGGGGCGGTCGCGGAGAACACGCGCAGCGAGGAGCGAGCACCCGTCGGGAGACCGTCCACGACGCCGAGGGGGCTGACCGAGACCTGGTCACTCCCACCGTCTGCGACTCGCCTCAGATCCTCGAGGCTGCCCTCCTGCACCTCGACTTCACCGGATCTATTCGCGACGAGCCAGACGATGCTGTGCGCAGGGCCGACGAACACACCCATGGGGACCCCTCCCGTGGCGAGCCGCACTCCCAGCGGAGCGACCGCATCTCCCTGCTGGAGGCGGGCTACCCAAAGATCCGCGCCGTCCTCGAACATGGCGAAGAGACCCAGTGGTCCGGGACCAAGCACCCAGCTCGTGCGCGCCGCAAGCCCCGCGTCCTGCAATGCCAGACGCGCCACGGGATCGGCCTCTCCATCGGCTAGCAGGGCGAGCTGGGGAGAGCCCTCGCCCGTGTACGCCAGCCCGAGGTCGTAGGCGACGAAGCCTCCGAGGCGGGCCCGCACGAGGGAGAAGGCGCAGCTCCGGCCGTCTGCGCAGCTCGCGGCCTGCGGCACATGCGTGAGAGCCAGGCGTGTCGAGGCGACGCTGGCCCATGTCCTCAGCTCGCCGGAGCTCGTCTCCGGGAGCGCGTCGACCGTCAGCGGGATGGTGAGCTGCGGAAGGATCGGATCCTCCGTACCCGGCGGCACGCCGACGCTCCCCTGGAGATCATACGAGAGCCAGGTCGCGGGCAGGCCCGGGTTGGGCGACGCGGCCATCCAGAGGCTCCCCTGATCGCCGCGCCAATCGGGTAGGCCTTGCCATCGGCTAGGCGTGCCGAGCGCGCACGCGCCCGTGGTCGCCGCGCCGGCGAGGGGTCGGCGCCCCGTGCTGTCGAGGAGAGGCGCGAGGTGGAGCGCCCGGCCCGCGCTGGAGACGAAGTAGGCTTGCCCCCAGAGGCCTCCGCCAGCCGTCCGCGGTCGCTCGGTCAAGACGAACCCTCCGGGCGCGGGACCGAGTTGCCAGCAATGACGCCACGGCGAGGCGACGTACTCTGCGCTCTGTTCCGCGGAACCGGAGCGCAGGGTCGTGAGAACCACCTGCTCGGGACGGCCCGCGCTGCGGCGCAGTGACCAGCTCACGAACTCGGCGCTGCCAACCCCTCGCCGAGCGTCGCCCGCGGCGTCGCCCGAGCGCGTGATCCCCAGGAACGAGGCGCCCACCAAGAAAGACTCCGGAGTGACGCCAAGCCAGGTCGCGGCGGGTTCGGAAAAGCTCGCGTCGAGGCCGGAGCTGCCCGTGAAGAGCTGCGCCGCGTTCCAGCGTAGGCTGCCATCCGCGGCGTGCTCGACATATAGCCAGACGGGGTGTGGAGGCGCTTCGGGAGAGTCGCCTCGCAGCAGCTCCATCGCCGCGAGTTGAGCCAGAGGGTGGGCGTCCAGGGCGTCCTCCTTCAAGAGCCGCGACTCTCCGAGCCTGTGCTCCAAGATCGGCACGATGACGCTGTCGAAATGCGCGTCGGGCTCCGAGGTGACGCCCCACCAGAGGGCGAAGGGCAAGCCCGACTCGCTCTCGATCACGCTCAGCTCCTGCCGCGCGAACGACGTGTGCCGAGTGCCCAGCCACACGGACACCCCCGTGCGTTCGAGCGTTCCGTCGGGTAGGCGGTCGAGCCGAAGGACGTCCAAGCTCCCGTCATTCACGCTGGCGTGCAGCTCGACGTGACCCGCCCCAAGCTTCAAGAGTTGGGGCGGATCACAAGAGCAGACGCCGCCCTCGAAGGGACCCCGCTGAACCCGCCCACGTCCATCGCGGCAGGTCAGGAAGCAGCTCGCCGTGACGGGAGCAGCGTAGCGCTCCACCAAGGTCGCATCCGCGTCGTGCATGTAGAGCATGCCCGAGGCCAGCTCGAGGGAAGGGCGCAGGCGGTCGACGATGGAGACGGCGCCGAGGTTTCCGCCGGCGGCGGTGGGCGAGGTCGGCATCAGCTCGAGCCGCGTCGTCAGCGTGCCGTCTGCTTCGAGCGTGATCTCGGAAGGCTCGAATTGACGCTGCTGCGTCCCCACCACACCGAGGTCGAGGTCGGGCAAGCGGAGGCGCAGCGACTCGAGGGAATCGTCGACCTCACAAAGCGTACGAAACTCGACGTAGGTCCACGCACCCACCTCGATCGTGCGAGGCGTGGCCGTGATCTCGCCGCAGCGCGACTCTGGAGGGACGCGAGCTCCGCGCCGATCCGAGCCACAACACGCCAAGAGCGACAGCAGGCCTACGGCGAGATACCTGCGGTTGACGCGAGGGAGCATCATCCCCCACATACTCATCCCCTCGACTACCCTCATCATCTCTCCTCTCGCAGCTTTGCTCAAGGTGAACGCAGTCCTGCTCAGCGTCAAGAGACGAGAGGAAACTCGCCGGAGAATCGCTGTCGGCCGAGCAGCTCGAACGCGTCGGTCTCGAGGCGGCGCTCACTCGCCCTCGGACATGAACCCCCGAGCTCACCCCTGCGCCGAGTGGGAGCTTCCCCCGTCGGCGCACACGACGCGGCGCGCGACCCCTCCGATCCGGTAACCCGTCTCGGTGGTGGTGATGCGCCGTGGATCGCTCGGGTCCTCTTCGATCAGCTCGCGGAGCTTGCGCACGCTCATGTACACGCGCGGGTCGTGCCGAGATGGGTGGTACTGATTGTCGCCCCACACATCCAAGATCAGCTGCTCCTTGGACATATCGCCTCGGCGGACGAGTGCGTCGACCAGGCGAAACAAGAGCGGCCGCTTCGCCATCTCGACGACCCTGCCGTCACTCAACCAGACGCGAGAAGATCGAGCGTCCACTCCCCAGCCCGGCAGCCAGCGCGCGTCGACCTGCGGAGGACTCGCGATCTCGAGCCCCGAGGCCCTGCGCATGGCGGCCACCACCAGCACGTCGAGCTGATCGAGGGGCGGGTTTGCTCCCAGCAACGCGCGGGCTCTGCGCGAGGTTGGGGGTGTGGTCGCGCTCGCGCTCTGGGCTACCCGCTCGAGCACCGAGGGCTCGGCGAAACCACCGCGAAGGACGGCCGCCAGCGCGGTGCCGCGGGAGCGGGTGCGTTGGCCGAGCTCCACCAGCTGATGGATCAGCTCCTCCTCGGGACCGGTCTCCTCCGCCAGGAGCAGAGCGTCGAGCAGCACCACGATCGCGTCGACCCGCGCGAGGACCTCTCCTCGACGACGTGCGAGCTCGACCGCGGCGTGCGCCTCCATCACTGCTGCGGCCGAGTCTCCGGCGATCATCGCACGCTCGGCCAGCCACAGCCGCCGATCGACCGAGGCGATGGCCGGTGGTGGCGGCGAGCAGACTCCGTGCCGCTGGCTCCAACGTTGAAACGTGACCCGCTCTTGTTCACCGCTGGGTGGTGGACCTCCCGCCTGCATGCCGACTCGGTCGCGCAGACTCGCGAGCCGCTCAGCCAACACCACGTCGATGGAGGACGCCTCCTTGCAGGCCAGCTCGAGCCGAGCGCCGAGCCCTGAGAGCTCTCCTGTCAGCAGCGCCCGCGTGGCGGCGACCTCCGTGACGTGCGGTCGCAAGAGCGAGGCCGTGCGAGTGAAAGGCCGCAGGGAGTCGAGGATCTCCTTGGTTTCGCGCAGCTCCCCTCGCGCGACGTGAATGCGCCCCCTCAACAAGAGCGCCTGCCGGCTCACCAGATGCGTGGTGTGCTGACCCCGAGGCGTAGCCAGCAACTCATCCAAGGTCGCGATGGCCTCCGAGGTTCGCCCGAGCAGATACAGAGCCGAGGCGAGATCGTGCATCGCCTCTGGATCCCTGCTGCCAGACAGCTGACCGAGCTCGGCCTCGACGTCGCGTTCGTCTCGATGAACATGGCAGAGCAGGCTCAGGGCCTGCACGCGCTCGCTCGAGCGAGCTTCCGCACCCAGAGTAGCCAGCACCTCCAGCGCGCGAGCCGCGCCGTGGAGACGCAAGCAGCAGCGCGCCTGCAACGAGATGGCGGCCTCCACCAGGCTCTCGTCAGCCTGCTCACGCGCGCTCTCCGCCAGCTCTTCGGCCAGCGCCAGCGCGCCTGGCAGATTCCCACGGGCGTAGAGCGTGTGGGCCCAAGCCAGCTGATCACGCGTCGACGGATCAGACGCGGGGTGCACCGCGCTGAGCGCCGTCGGATTGCCTAACTCGGCCGCACAGCGCATCTGCGACGCGGCGAGACGTGGGTCACGCACGTCTCGGATCGCGGCCCAGAGCCGAGGCGCTTGCCCACAGGCCAAGAGCTGTTCGCAGGTCTCCCCGAGCCGTTCGACGACGGCGTCCAGCCGGCCCGCGGCCAGCAGGTGGCGAAGGGCGTTCACGCGCTCGGCAGGTCCGAGCTCTCCAAGAACAGCGGCCGCCCGCTGATGAAGCTCAGCTCGAACGTCTTCGCCGAGGGATCCCGAGAAGAGCGTCGCGACCAGGTCGTGAATGCGCACCCCCACGCTGTCGCGGACCATCAACCCGCGACGCTCCAGAGCCTCGAGGGTATCGTCCGCGGGTAGGCTGACGATCTGCCTGAGCAGGTCGAGAGAGGTGGGTCCGCGAAGCACCGCGAGCGCGCCCAGGAACGGCCCCGCGTCCTGGTCGAGACCCTCGACGAGCTGCTGTCGGCTGGTGGCGACGCCCGCGTGACCGGTCTCGAGGAACTGGGACAGCAGCCATGGCGAGCCCGACGCCACGGACACGGCTCGGTGCAGGCTGCCGTCCGGCGCGTCTGGGTAGAGCGCGCGGGCGAGGTCCATCAGGTCGGCGTCATCGAGACCCTCGACGGCCAACGTCTGGCCGGCGAGCCGCCCGAGGCGGAGCGGCCTGCGGCTGCTAGCGATCCAGCGACTCTCGCGCGCGTACGAGCCGAGCGTGCTGAGCATCTCCGCCGCCTCGAGACCGTCGACGCGATGCAAATCCTCGAGCACGACCCAGACGCCCGCGTCCTCCGCGAGGTCGATCAGCGCCTGGGTGAGGTGGATGGGATCCCCGGCGACCTCCGCCATATTCCAGGGCTGGTGCGCCAGGCGGGCGAGCACCTGCCCCAGGTCGAACTGCGCCTGGCGCAGCGGCTCCTCTGACGGAAAGGAGAAGCGGACCGTTCGCAGCAACGCGTCCGGAAACGAGCTCTTGAGCACGGTCGCAAGGAGGGCGGATTTCCCGATCCCAGCGGGCCCCGTCACGAGCGCTACCGGCGCCCGCTCGATGGCGGCGGCCAACCACTCGGACTCCGCCTGCCTGCCGACGAACACGGACGGAGGGTTCTCCACGCGGAACTGGAGCGGGAGTCGGGGACGCGCTGCCATCGCCTGAACTCTAGCAGGCCACCACGCAGATCAATTGAACCTTCGCCAGGCGCGTCGACCCGGGTCAGCGGCCATGTCGCTGTTGCTCGCAGGGGGCGGCCTATCGGCCGCGGGTGCGCCCATCGAATCGGCCGCGGACGCCGCCATGGAATTCCGCCTTGGGCGCCGCCTCGAGTGCCGCCCCGAGTGCCGCCCAGAAGCCATACTCGAAGCAGGATCGGCGACCTCGGGTGCGGAGTCCTCGCCGGTTGCGAGTTCGGGCGGCGGGACCTCTTCGGGGATCGGGACCAGCGCGATTCGAATGGTGCGATCGCGATCCAGAACCACCTGCGAGTCGCTGGTGCGATATCCATCCATCTCCAGGCGAAGAGCCGCAGGCTCGGCGCTCGCCGGCAGGCTGACCTCGACGGGGGTGACGCCTTGCAACGCTCCGCCCACATACACACGAGCGCCCGGCGGCTCGCTCTCGAGACTCAAATCTACCGCGTCGTCATGCGCCGGCGCCGCTGCATCCACCACTGGCGCGGCCTCCACGATCTGAGCCTCTGGAGCGCGCCACAGGAAGGTCGCCAGAGCCACCGCGCCCGCCACTCCAAGGGCCGCACTACCGACCATCCACCCGTGACGTGTCTTCTGCGGTCTGAAATTCTTCAAGTCGACGACTACGGACGGAATCTCTACGGCTTGGTCGACCTCCGCAGCCGGCACGTGGCTGGGAGTGAACCCGTCTTGCAAACGCCGCATCATCTCTTGCTTCTCGCTGATACGGTCGGGAAACAGCTCGTTCATCAGCTTGGCGAGAGACTCGGCGAAGAGGGTCGGACCCTGAAGCGCAGGCAGGATCTCGAGAATTGCGCGCTGCATCTCCCTCGCCGTGCTGAAACGTTCATCGGGATCGCGCTGAAGGGCTTTGAGGCAGATCGCCTCGAGGCTGCGCGGGTACTCCGGATCGAAGACAGAGGGTGGCAGGACTGGATCGTCGTTGACCGCCTGCAGAGTGGCGGGTTGATTGCCGCGCCTGAACAAGGATCGCTGGGTCGACAGCTCGTACAATACGATCCCGAGCGAGAAGATGTCGCTGCGTCGATCGAGAGCCTTACCCTTCGTCTGCTCGGGCGACATATAGGCGAATTTCCCTTTGATCAGCCCTGCGTCTGTCTTGGTCAAACGATTGGCCGCCTTGGCGATGCCAAAGTCCAGCACCTTGACCGTGCCGTCGTAGCCGACGAAGAGGTTCTCGGGGCTCACGTCCCGGTGCACCAACTCGAGGCTGTCACCGTCCGGCCCGTTGAGCTCATGCGCGGCATGAAGCCCAGCACACGCTTCCGCGACGATGTGAGCCGCGAGGGCGTAGTCGAGACTCTCGTTCAGCGAGCGCAGCCGGCGATTCACGCCTGCGGCAGACTCCCCCTCGAGGTACTCCATCACTTGGAAGAGCTCGTCATCTTCCTGATGCAGCGCGAAGACCTGGGAGACGTTGGGATGTCCGATGCGCGCTGCGATCCGGCCTTCGTCGAGGAACATGTCGACGAATTCCGTGAGGTTCGCCAAATGCGGCAAGATCCGCTTGATCACGACCGCCCGCTCGAAGCCTCCTGGACCCACCCTGCGGGCCAGCAAAATCTCGGCCATCCCGCCCATCGCCAGGTTGCCGACAATCTCATATCCACCGAGGTGTCGTGGTAGTGTTCGGGACATGAGGCGCAGTGGAAAATTGTACTTGTCTTGGGTCCTCGTCGCAACCACGTCGGCCCTGACTCTGGTCGCCGTGGTTCCCGTGGCCGCGGCCCAAGACGAAGACGCGCCCAGCGCAGATGAGCAACGCGCCCTCGACCTGTTCATGGAAGCGGAGCGCAGCTACCAAGCGGGGCGCGTTCGCGAGTCCCTCGCCTTGCTGCTCGAGGCGCGCGAGCTCTATTTCGTACCCGTGCTGCTCTTCAACATCGCCAGGGCCCACGAAACCTTGGGCGAGCTGGAACAAGCCAGGGCCGGCTACCAAGAATACCTCGAGGCCGATCCCGACGCGCCCGATCGCGGCGCGATCGAGATTCGCATTCGAGCCATCGACGAGAGCCTCGCGGAGCGACAGCGGCTGGAGCACGAGCTCGAGACCGCACCCACGCGCGAACCCAACAGAGTGAACCACATCTCGACGGTGATCGCGTCCGTGGGCGTGGCGACCTTGGGAGCGGCGATCGTCGTGGGGCTGACCGCGAGGAGCACCCGTGAGGACGCGGACAACGAGCGCAGCCAAGTGCGCGCAGTCAGCACCTTCGAGCGCGCCAAGAGCCTCGCCCGCATCGCGACGCTGCTCTATGTCGTCGGAGGGGTGCTGACCGCTGGCGGCGGAACGTGGCTGGCTATCGAGTTGGTCACCGCCGACTCCCCCGACGAGCCGAGCGCTCAGGTCTCCGTGGGCGTCGGCAGCGTGACGCTGCGCGGCAGCTTCTGATCCATTGCAGCCCGGCTCCGCTGGCAGCTCCTAGACCTCATCGAGCTGTGTGTCCCCATCGCGGCACGCGCTCAGTATCGCACTCGCACCTCCCCGATTCGGATGCGCGACCGTTCACCCGTCGACGTGAACCTCGCGAACTGGCCACCGAGGTTGACGCGACAGAGGGGATCCGCGGTCGCGGCCTCGTAATTCAACGCCGTGCCGTCGCCGAGCACCAGCGCCCGTAGCGGCACTTGCAGCGTGACAGCCCCAGATCCGAGAGTAAATGGGGTGAATCCATATTGAGGTGGACCAACATCACAGTCAGAATTGAACCCGATCCATATTCGCGAATAGTATGAGGGTGTCGTGCCGTCATAACTGACACGTATCTCCAGGAACGCCGACTCGAACTGTGCTGGGGTAATCGGACTGAGCGACGTCTCGATCCGCCGCAGGGTGAGGTTCTGTGAACACACGTCCACATTGTCGGGCCCGTCGCACTGCCGGTCATCTTCGTTCCGGTATTCGAGAACCCGACCCCCTGCTCCATCATCGACGGCCACCAAGGCGGGCGGTGTCATCTGGCGCGGGTCCGAGTCTCGGAAGATCACGACCTCTGCGGGCGGCTCGGCGATGGTCGAGATGGCCGCGACATCCGAGCGAAATTCACACAGAGTCGGATCGACGATGATCAGCCGCGCCCCGTAGGTCGTCCCCGGTTCGAGACCATGGATCACCGTCTGGGTCACCACATCAGGCATCCCCGTTCTACCGAGATAATAGCCACTTAGCTCGGCATTCTCATCGGGGCCGACTGTTCGAACGTTCTCGGGATCCGCCGTGTCCCAGATCTGCACCTCATAGCGAATGAAATCGGCCGGCTCCCCCGCGGGCTGCCACTTCCAGAGGATGGCGTCGGAGGTGGCCCAGCGGGCCCGAAACGAGCTGGCGCTCACCACAGGCTCACAGGCGTTGTCGTCGAGTACGCACCGGTTGGCGGCGTCGTCGCAAACGTACCCCAAGTCCACAGCACAAGGACACGGTCTCCCCGCCAGATCGATCGACGAGAGTGTACAACCGACCTGGGTCACCAGCAGCAGCGTGAGGAGGGTGCGCATCAGGCGCCAGCGTATACGATCGCTGCGTGCTCCGCTCGCCCGGAGCGGCAGGAGGCCCACAGACGCGCGAAAGAGTGCACTTTCGGACCGGCCACTACCTAACGTCGTACTCATGACCAATTCGTGTCGTGCTGATGACCACGTCGTTGACATAGATTCCGCCCTCCACACCGGAATCGTTCCAGCGTTTGTGCCACTGGTTGATGTTGTCGAACATGACCAACATATTGTAGCCAGAGCCGTGGCGTGCCGTGGGAATGGCGGATGGATCGAGCGCCGGATCATAGACGTAGGTGCCGGAGCTGCCACCGATGCCGATCGGAACCTGCGCGACGCCATCGAACCACATCTCGAATCGTCCGTCTCCCGCCGTGTTCGAGCTCGCGAGCTTGAACCTCCACTCGATCGTGTGCCAGGTCTGGCTCACACGATCGACGAGGCGACGGGTTGGTCCGTCGAATTTCCAGGCGCCACCTCCCACCGCCTGAAAGTGCCCGGGGTGAGTCGAGTAGTCTCCCGTGCCCGTGTAGTAGTCGTTCGAGTAGCGCTCCCCACCGGCGCTGCCGCGACTCAAGTTCGCGCCCACGTTTGCGCCGAACGTGCCTCCCGCATCCGCACCCCACATCTCGGAGCCGCCAAAATTCCAGACCGCATAGAAGGAGTCTGATCTGTTCTCCGTCCAGCCCGCGCCCTCGAGTCCGGTGTTCTGCCAGAGCCTCCCCCACTTCCAGTATGGCAGCGGATCCCGACCGGGCACGCCGACGATGAAGTCGTTCGGGAGCCGAACCTTGTAGCGGATGTAGAGGTCGTCGTAGCCGGTGCTCCGATCTCCCGTGAGGTGTTTGTAGAGCTGGGTGACCGGTTGTCCAAAGTTCGGATCCCACATGAACTTCAGCGCCACTGACCCACACTCGCCTTCACCCGCCATGCCCCGGATGTAGCCGTCCGCGGTCACGAGTGCGCCATCGAATCCCTCCGGCACGTTGGTGTAGGTCGCCAGTCCCTGCCGAGTGATCCGGTAGTCCGCGTCCCCAGCGAAGTTCGTCTGGAAGATCAGCCCCGACGGCGCGGTGCCTCCCGTGCCACAGCCGCTGCCCGAATCGGGTGTCACGCTCGCGTCCGGCGTCACGCTCGCGTCCGGCGTCACGCTCGCGTCCGGCGTCACGCTCGCGTCCGGCGTCACGCTCGCGTCTGGCGTCACACTCCCGTCCGGAGTCACGCTCCCGTCCGGAGTCACGCTCCCGTCGGACGTCACGCTCCCGTCGGACGTCACGCTCCCGTCGGACGTCACACTGCCGTCTCGCGGAGTTCCCGAAGGGCCACCTCCGCACGCCGTCGCCAGCGCTGCGCAAAACGCGAATCCAGCGATCCTGAGAGCCGTTGACCTATACCTATGGAGTTTCATGTCGAGTCCAGTCTAAAGGATCTGTCTATTCTTGTACTTCAAATGCGCCACAGTCCGGACCGGGTCCGGATACTCGTGGCTGCCCTGCAATATCTGTTGGGATCGTGTCTATCACGACGGCATCTCTGCAATTTTGTGCCGCGGCGCCGCTGCGAATATCCGGCTCTCCGGGTGTGCGGAAGTCGCTGATAGCCAGCGTGCTCAGGTTTCCAGTCTCTGTGTAGCTGTTGCCACCACGGTCCCACACAGGCGCGGTTGTCAGGTTGTTGCGGATGCGGATGCCACTGCTCCTGCGCAGCTCGATGTCGCCCGGATAGCTGCCAGCATTGTAGACCGTGTTGTGGTCGATGATGGTCCCTCGAGCCGAATCGAGGTGGATGCCCATGTCACCGCCACTTCGGCTGCGATAGATGAAGTTGTTGCGGATAACGCCACCGGGGTGATCCGTGCGGCCATATCCGAGCGCGATCCCCATGAACGATTCTACGATGATATTCCGCTCGACCACATTTCCAGACGAGCCATTCCACAGCAAGATCGCCGGCCCTCCGCCGGCTTGATACGTTCCACAGTCGATGTCAACTTCACAGCCTGAGCCATCGCCCCAGATGTTGTAGATGTAGTTGTCACGGATTACCCAATCGATGGCGTGATGAATGTCGATACCGTTGATATAGTCTCCGCGCACGGCGCCTTCTGAATAGCCGATGGAGGAGCAGGCGATCAGTCCGTTTCGAAAAGGTCCGGCGCTGCCCTTGATGAGTTGGGTCCCGACGTCGTAGATGTGTACGTTGTAGATTGTGGCGTTATCCGCACCTGGCTTGAGCGAGATGGCGTGGTTGCGCATGTTGGTGAGGGAGAGGTCCGCGATGGTCACGCCCGGCGCGCGCACCATCAGCGTCTCCCCGCCCGTCCCGTAGCCCGCGCCGCGGATGATTACGTCGTCTCGGTTGCCCGTCATGCCGCGAATGGTCACCGAGGCGGTGATGTTGATGGCGTAGCGATCGATCTGGTAAGTGCCGGGCGCGATCAGGATCTCGTCCCCGTCGGACGCGTCCTGAAGAGCGCTGACGAGGTTGTGTGCCCGAGGGTCTCCGTCGGCCACGGTCACCGGGACGACGCGTGTCGGCGTGGTGTGCAGTCCCGAGTCGACGAAGGGCGGGCAGAAGCCGGCGGAGGGCGTCGGTGTGGTGGCGGCGTCGCGTGTGGTGGCGGCATCGCGTGCGGTGGCGGCATCGCGTGCTGTGGCGGCATCGCGTGCTGTGGCGGCATCGCGTGTCGTGGCAGCGTCGCGTGTCGTGGGACGCGAGGCGTCTCCGTCAGGGCGCGCCGAATCGGCGCCTCCCGCGTCGCCCGGCGGCACGCGCGAGGCGTCCGGAGCCGGCAGCATGGACGAGCCCGGCGAGTCGGAGCAGCCCGCGAGCGCCACCAAGGCGCTGAACAGGAGGGCCGCCGCGCGGGCAGGATGTGCTTGGTATGGAGTCGCCATGGGAGCACGCTAGCGGCTGCGCTCCGAGAGGCCTCAAATCTGGCCTATATTCGGCTAACGTCCCGCGTTTTGCGACCTCGCGAGGCGGTGTGGAGCCGGAGATTAGAGAGATATAGCTGAGTTTTGCTGCGGCTGATGCGGCATGTCGTCTAGCCTGAGCGTGTTCGGCCGAAGCTGGCGGACCACCGACCCGGATGATCAACATGCATGCCTCAGACCGACCCTCGCTCCGCTCTAGCCTGCCGCTCTACGCGATCGCCATCGCCTCCGGGGCGATCTTCCTCGCGAGCGCGGGATGTGGCGGAGGCCCCGACGCGCCCGTCGACTCCGGTTCCGCCACGGACTCCGGCGCGGCAGACGATTCGGGCTCCATTGGAGACTCGAGCACGCTCGGAGACTCGAGCACGCTCGGAGACTCGGGCTCCCTCGGCGACTCGGGCACGGGTCGAGACGCCGGCCCTGTCGACGGATCCGTGCCCGACTCGGGCATGGACGCGGGCGGCGACTCGGGTGTAGCGCCGACGCGGGGCACGGCAGTGCTGAACTTCAGCGACCTGATCAGCGGCCCCGCCCGCGGCCTCGGCGACGCTCTGGGCAGCGGCGTGATCGTGACGGTGTGGGGTCAGAACCTCGGCAGCAGCCAGGGTGATTCGACGATCGAATTCACCGACGCCTCCGGGACCACCAGCGCCGCGGCCCACGTCTACTATTGGAAGAACGCCGACGGCGCCCTGCCGGGTGGGCCCGCCAACCTCTACGCTTCCCACCTGATGCAAGAGGTCGCCTTCTCGATCCCCGATGTGCCGACGGGCGCCGGGACCATTCGGGTCACGGTGGGCGGAGTGCGCTCAAACACGCTGCCGTTCACGGTCCGCGATGGGGCCATCTACCATGTGCGCGCAGGCGGATCCGCCACCGGCGACGGCTCCTTCGGCTCCGCATGGGCTGAGGTCAACGCCGTGCTGCGCCGGGTCGACGCACCAGGAGCCACCATCTATGTCCACGACAGCCTGGTCTCTGATGCTAGCCTTCGTCGAGCGATCTACTGGAACAACACATCCGCATCCAGCGGTATCGCCAATCAGTTTGGACTCGTGGCATATCCGGGATCCCAACCAAGTGCAGTGGGATATTCCGGGATACTTAGCTATCGCACAACTGGATTGGTAGTCTCGAAGTATAGCGTCTTTGCGTCGAACTGCGACGAGGATGGCAGCGGGCAGCCGGTCAACTGCGCTTCAGGTCCATCTCGCAACAAGAGCATGGGTATTCAAGCTTCGGCCTACGGACGCGCCGTCGCCAACACCGTCACGGACAGGCCCGGCGGCTGCGTCAACGGACAGCAGGCGGCCATCGTGGGCAACCATCTGAACGGTGATCGCGTGTCTGCGTATCAGATCCTTGGAAACGAGGTCCACGACTACGGATGCGTGGGAACCACCAAGTTCCAGCATACGACCTATCTCTCCGTGCGCAGCGGGAGCGCGAACATCCAAGTGGATCCGTGGCGATTCGGCTGGAACTACCTCCACGATAACCACACGAAGAATGGCATTCATCAATATGATGAGAATCAGAGCGGCGAACTCTGCGGCAGTCCGAATGACACTGTGGTGATCAACGACAATGTCATCATCAACCAGAGCGGTGCAGGCATCAGCATTGGCGCCAGCTGCCCTTGGACGAACGATTTCATGATCTACAACAACGTCCTGATCAACGTGGGTCTCGCGGCCGACTGGGATGGCGTCGACCCTGCAACCTCGAACGGTCCGAACACGGGAGGGATCTCCATACGCGATGGTGGGCTGTCGGGGACCATATCGATCTTCAACAACACCATCTACACGTGGAACGACGATGACCAAGCGGCCGACACCCAAGCGTGCCTCGGCATGCAAGGCCGCGGAGATGTCGTGACCGTTCTGTGGAACGACAACGTGTGTCACACGGCGAAGGACAAGCCCTTCGTGGCCGCTGGCTGCTGCGGCGCCGGGGTGGAGCTAGACAACATCTCGGGCGCAAACAGCACCTGGTACTTCGGTGGGGTCAGCGGTACGCGCGCCGTCGCGCCGAGCTGGGACGCCACGGCGAGCCTCACGGATCCCCGACTGTCGGTCGGCACGCGCGTGCAAGTCGGTGCGGGTTCTCCGCTGATCGGCAGGAGCTCTGGCAGCGGCCTGCTCTACGACATCTACGGAGTCGTGAGGCCTGCCAACTCGGAGGTTGGAGCCGTTCAGTTCGTCGCCAGCCCCTGAGCCAATGGGCGCATCACCCGGGGAGCCCGGGCACGCTCACAGCTCGTCGGCCAGCAGGCGCGCCGTGAGGCCCGCGAGCACCGCGGCGTGGGCGCCGCCGAAGGTACCGTTGCTCATCAAGACCAAGGTGTCACCGGAGCGCGCTTCGTGGACCATCCTCGCCACCACGGCGTCGATGCTCTCGGGCGCCTCCGCCCGGCGACCGGCGGCGAGGATGTCGGCGGCGATGCGCGCCACGTCGAGGCGCTCGGCCTCGGCGATCTCCTTGCGGCCCACGGGCGCCAAGAGCGCGAGGTCGGCGGCACGCAGGGCGTCGGGGTAGAGCGCCTGATGCATGCGCCTCGAGGCGGTGGCGCTGCGCGGCTCGAAGGCGGCGATCAATCGCCCGGCCGGATGGCGCGCCTTCAGACCGGCCAAGGTCTCGCGCACGGCCGTGGGGTGATGCGCGAAGTCGTCGTACACGCGCACGCCTCCGATCTCACCGAGCAGCTCTTGGCGACGCTTCACGCCGACGAAGCTCGAGACGGCGTGCATCAACACCTCGAGGCTCGCGCCAGCGCCCTCCGAAGCCAAGGCCAAGGCGGCCAAGATGTTGCGCAGGTTGTGTCGCCCCGAGAGCGGTGAGTGCACGCGACCGAGGAAGCTGCCCGCGCCATACAGGTCGAGGGGCACGAGTCCGCCGCTCACAGGCGCGGGCGCGCCGAGCCAGCGAGGCGCTAGCTCCCCCGTGTCGTCGCCATCGACGGCGTAGTAGGACACGGGACAGCGCGCCTCCTGCGCCAGCTCGCGCACGCGCGGATCGCCCGCGAAGGCCACCAAGAGGCCATCCTCGGGGATGCGCTCGATCAGGCCGCGGAAGGCGTCGAGGTAGCTCGCCTCGTCGGGGTAGATGTCGATGTGATCGTGCTCGACGGAGGTCAGGATCACGCGGCTCGGGTTGTAGCGCCAGAACTTCGGCTTCTTCTCGAAGAAGGCGCTGTCGTACTCGTCGCCCTCGATCACGAAGGGCGCGTCGTCGCCACCTGCGCGGAAGGAGCGCGGGAAGTTGCCGGGCAAGCCGCCGACGAGCAGACCCGGGTTCAGGCCCGCCTCGCTGAGCAAGTGCGCGAGGATGCTGGTGGTGGTCGTCTTGCCGTGCGTGCCCGCGACGACGAAGCCGGGACGCTGCTTCAGGAAGAAGCGCTCGAGCGTGCCGGGGAAGGAGTCGTAGGCCATGCCGCCATCGATGGCGGCGCGCGCCTCCGGGTTGTCGCGCCGGCACACGTTGCCGACCACCACGAGGTCGGGCTTACACGCGACGTTCTCGGCGCTGTAGCCGGGCATGGTCTCCACGCCCCACTGCTCGAGGGCGGGGCCTATGGGCGGATGAAAGGCCTTGTCGCTGCCCGTGACGCGATGGCCCGCCTCGCGCAGCAGCCCTGCGAGGGCGCCCATGCCCGTGCCGCAGACGCCGATCAAGTGAACGTGCATGAGCCTCCGCGGGGAATCAGCCGATGATCTTCTCGATGGTGTCGCGCGCGCGGCGCTCGACCAGCGTCTGCAACAGCTCCGCGACCTTGGGATAATCGGCGAGCACACGCTCGATCCGGTGCCGCGCGAAGGCGACGGCGTCCACGTCCGCGAGCGCCGTGACCGTGGCCGTGCGCGCCTCGCCCGTGAGCAACGAGACCTCACCGACGCAGGCGCTCTTGCCCAACTCGGCGAGCTGCACGAGGCCGTTCGGTGTCTGGGTCTCGACCTTCACCTTACCGTCGAGGATCAGGAACATGCTGTCGCCCGGGTCGTCCTGACGCACGATCACGTCCCCGGCGCGGAACGTGGTGACGTAGCCCGACTCGAGCACGCGGCCGCGGCCTGCTTCGTCCAAGGACTTGAAGAGGTGGCTCGACTCGACGAGGTCGGTCATCTCCTCGACCAGGCGCGCGTACTCGGCCGGACTGAGCGGTCGGCCACCGGGCGGGATCTGCGACGGGCGGTTCACGACGCTGATCTTACCGGCGGAAGCACAGGGGGCGCAACGCATGGAATCTGCGGGCGCTCAGAAAGGAGTTTTGCCCCGGAGCCATTGACGGGAGGCATGCGCGACCTCACACTGAACTACGTGAGTGACAAGGCCGAAAGTCAGGACAAGAGCATCACGGATCGCGTGAAGGAGGCCCTGCAGGGCCTGCTCGAAGCCCTCGACCAGCTGCTCGCGCCGCCACCGCGCCTAGTGCCCGTGCGCGTGCGCCGCCGCTGATCGAACCGCCGCTGAGTCGAACCGCTGCGGGGCGTGCGCGAGCTTTCGACCTGTGGATCTTGCGTGAATGGAAGCGGTCGGGGAACGTCACAGGCCAGACATGAGGCCAGCTCGACATCCCAAGCCGCTCTCACGACGTGAGCCGATGCGACGAGGGAACGCCCACCTGCTGTGTGCGGGCCTGCTCGCGCTGATGGTGGCGACGAGCTCGCGCTCCTCGGCTCAGGACGCGCCAGAGCCCGCGCTGCGCGAGATTGTGGCCACCGCCCGGACCGACGAGGCCCGCCCGCCGACGAACGCGATCAGGGATCTGCTCACGAGCCGGGCCGCTCGAAGCTTCCGGCCAGAGGTGCGTGGCACCCTCGCCTGCGTGGAGGCGCTGCTGCGCGACGCAGAGCTACAGCGCGGCGCGCAGCGGACCCGCGGATCCAGAACGACCGTCGCGAGGTACCTCACGGTGCGTCTCACCGAGATGATGCAGGCGCTGGACGAACTCTCACCAGCCTATACCCGCTGCCTAGACCACATCGAGGCGACGGCGGCCAACGTGCGCGTGCACGCCACGACCTACGCGAACCGGCGGCGAGCCCTTGGGCCCTGGAGAGTCGAGGCAGGGTCGCTGCGAGAAGAGGTCCGGGAACAATGGCATCGCAGCCCCACGGATGAAGAGGCCTGGACGCGGCTATTGAAGCGCTACCGGCGGCTCGCGCGTGAGATCCCAAGCGTCGACGTGGACGCCCGGAAGCAGACCACTCGCGGCTACCTGGCCTCGCTCCACTTCCCGCGAACACGCCGGCACTGGGGGGCGCGTAGCACCCTACCCGCGCAGCTCGTGGGCATGACGGCCGGCCTCGCTTTCATGGGTGGCGCGATCTGGAGCCTGCCCAGCGCGGGGCCCGAGGGACGCCCCGTGCCCCATATCGTGATCGGTGGTTTCGGGTTCATGCTCTCCGCCGCCGCGGCCATTCCCGCTGCCTTGTCCTGGGCGAAGCCCTCCCTCGCGCTGGTGCTCACGGGCAGCGCTCTGACCCTGGCGACCGGCACCCTCGGCGCCTTCGCGCTGGCGCGTGGACAGCATCGGCGACGCTACTTCGGCGCGGGCCTGCTGCTCGGAAGCGCACTCGACCTGGCATTGGTGATCGGCGGCATCGCCCATCTGGTGAGCGATAAGCGGACCAACGGGATCTGGAGCCGCTATCTGCGAGCGAGCGTTCGGGTGACGCCCTGGGCCAGCCCGGACGGAGCCGGGGCCATGCTAGCGGGCCGCTTCTAGTCTGCGCCGGCCCTCAGCCTCGACGCAGAGCCGTGGTCCAGCGCTGCAGGCTGGACTCGTCCACGGGCAGCTCACCGATCGGGCGGTTTTCGTCGTCCTGCACGTAGAGGTGGCGCTGATCCATGCTCAGGTAGATCATGGTGCGCTCGAGGGCGAGGAGGTGAAGGATGGGCACGCCTTGGATGCTGCCCACCACTGTGAACTCGTCCGACAGGGCGCGCTCGAGCGACTTGACCAAGCGCCCGCACAGGTCTTCCGTCTCGTCCTCACCGAGATCGACGCGCTCGCCGTCGGCTCCGACCCAGACGAGATGACAAGCGCCGCCGTCTGCGGATTGAATCTGGAGGGATCGCCCCTCGGCTTCCAGGATGATGGGCACGACGGGCATACTAGCCTGAGGGCGTTGTCCATGCGAAATTCATGTTGGCCGGCGCGTCAGCTCGGCCTGTGGGCCACGCCGCGGATGCTCGGGCGCACGATGGCCAGAGCCTTGCGCATGCTCTCACGCTCGACCGCGTCGAGCTCGAAGCCGGCGTCGAGGATGGCGCGTTCGGTGTCGCGGATCAGACGACAGCCGCCCGCCGCGTGACGCCAGAAGGGATCCACCAGCCCTTGGATGCGTCGACGACTCGTCCCACGGGGTGCGCCCACGTGCTCGAGGAAGACGAAGCGGCCGCCGGGCCTGAGCACGCGGAAGACCTCGGCGAGGCTCTGCTCGAGGCTCGGCACGCTGCACAACACCAGGGTGCTGACCACCGCGTCGAAGCTCGCGTCCTCGAAGGGCAAGGCGACGGCCGAGGCGCCCGACACCTCCGCCTCACGGCCCAGCCGCTGCACACGCGCGGTGAGCTTGGCGCGCATGTGGCGATCCGGCTCCGTGAGCACCAAGCGCCCCAGCTGCCGCGGGAGATGCTCGAGGTTGACGCCCGTGCCCGCGCCCAGCTCGAGCACGTCGCCCTCCAGCCCGGCCAAGAGCTGCGCACGCCAATCGCGCAGGCACGCCTGCTCCGTGGCGTCCATGAAGCCGTCGTAGATCGCCGCCATGAAGTAGCCCATGGGCTCAGCATAGGGTCGGGCCAGGCGATGTCACGGGCTCAAGGCGGCGGAGGCACCATGTCCGTCACCTGCCACTCGCCGTGCACGCAGCTGTAGATGGGCCCACCGCAGAAGCCGTAGCCGCAGCTGTGGTCCAGGGAACAGGCGGATCCCCCGTCGGGCGCCATGCCGGGGCAGCCATCCTCGCGCACCTCGGGCGGCGTCGGCGTGCACTGCCACGTGTACATCTCGGGAGACATGGGCGAGCGCACGGCGCCCGAGCAGACGCGATCCTCGCCGCAGTAGCACTCGCCCTCGGGGTAGCTGCAGTCGGAGGTACCCGGGCCAGACTCACAGCCGCCGCGGGCCTCGGCGAAGCTGGCGGGGCAAGCCGGCGCAGAGGCGTCCGAGGTGGCGCCCGCGTTCGCGCTGTCGTCCGCGCTCGCGCTGTCGTCCGCGTTCGCGCTGTCGTCCGAGGTGCCGCCCACGTTCGCCGTGTCGTCGGCGGTGCCGGCGTGAGGCGAGCTGGCTCCGCAGGCAAAGAGGCCGGCGGTGGCGACGCAGAGGAGAGCACGCTGAAGGGAACTCATGGGTGCGAGAGTACCACGTGCGAGGGAGATGGGCTCCGAAGCAGCTCTCCCGCGCGATTGAGCAATATCAATGAGCGCAGAGCGTTTCCACCGACTCTTAGGATTTTGGAAGGAGGTCGAGCATGCACATTGCGCTCGTCTGTGCAGATCTAGAAGAGAACCTCGGGGTGGGATTGCTCGCCGCCATCGCCGAGCGAGCCGGTCACGAGGTTGACGTCGTCGCCTTCGACACGGGTCGCGACGCGCCCGCGCTTGCGCGCCGATTGGCTCACGAGGCGCCGGACCTGATTGGCCTCTCGATTCAATTCCAGCACCGGGCCCACGACTTCCTCAGCCTCGCCAGGATGCTCCGGGAGGCGGGCTTCCAGGGGCACATCAGCTCCGGCGGACAGTTCCCCTCGTTGGCCTTCCACGAGGTGCTCGAGCGCGGTCACGGGGTCGATAGCGTGATCTTCCACGACGGAGAGGCCAGCTTCGAGGAGCTGCTCGCGGCGCTGGACGCCGGGCGTGATCTGCACGACGTGGCGGGCTTGGCCCTGCTCTCGGACGACGGCGTCACCATGCGCACAGCGCCTCGACCGCTATGCGCTGACCTCGACGGCCTGCCCTTCTCGAAGCGCTATCGCGGACACACGCGGCACCTCGGCGTGCCCTTCATCCCGATCATGGGCGGCCGCGGCTGTTGGGGTCGTTGCGCCTACTGCTCCATCACCGCGGGCTACCGCGACGCACGCAGCCACGGAGGCGGCGCGAGCTTCCGGCTACGCAGCCCGGCGAGCGTGGCCGACGAGATGGCGCCCCTGTGGCACGAGGCCGGTCCGAGCATCTTCTGCTTCCACGACGACAACCTGCTGCTGCCCAAGCCCGCGGCCACCCTCGAGCGCCTGCACGCCATCCGTCGTGAGCTGGACGCGCGCGGCGTCGGAGAGATCGCCATCGTCGGCAAGTGTCGACCCGACACGCTCACGCTCGAGCTCGCCCATGAGCTGTCGAAGCTCGGTGTGATCCGCCTCTACGTCGGCGTCGAGAACGCCTCCGAGGCTGGCGGCAGGCACCTGAGGCGCGGCACGCAGCAGGCCGCCGTGGGGCGCGCCCTCGAGGCCTGCGCCGAGGCCGGGATCTTCACCTGCTACAATTTGCTCGTCTTCGAGCCCGACTGCCGGCTCGAGGACGTACGCCAGAACATCGCCTTCGTGCGCGAGCACCTCGACCACCCCTTCAACTTCTGCCGCGCCGAGCCCTACTACGGCACGCCCTTGATGCGCGACCTCGAGGCGCGCGGCACCCTCACGGGCAGCTACCTCGGCTATGACTACGGTCTAGAAGATGTGCGCACGGAGCTGCTCTTCCGCATCTGCGCCGCTGCCTTCCGAGAGCGAAATTTCGCTCCGAGTGGCGTCGGCAACCGCTACATGGGCCTGGGCTACGCCTCCAAGATCTTGGAGCACTTCGTGGGGACGGAGCAGGCCAGCGTGCGTCAGACCAAGCGCCGCGCCCGCCTGCTCGCGCGCGCCATCGCCGAGCAGACGGTGAGCTTCCTCGAACAGGCCCTCGCCCTCGCGGAGTCCCTGCCCATCGACGACGCCGACGCCATCGCTCGCGAGACCGCGGTCCTCGGCATGCGGATCGCGGCGGCGGACAGCGAGTGGCACGACGCCATGGACGACTTCGAGGCCTCCGCCCGTGCCGTCGCCCGGCAGGCCACGCGAGAGACGAAACGCGGAGGTCCGGACGTGCGACGCATGGCCATGACGGCGGCCCTGAGCGCGAGCCTCGCCCTCTCGACCACCGCCTGCGATCCCGTGCCGCCCGACTCGGGTCTGCCTGATGCCGCACGGGATGGCTCGGTCAGAGACTCGGGTGCGCGGGTGGACGCGGCTCGCTCGGACTCGGGCGTGGACTCGGGCGTCGTGGTCGATCCCCCGCCGCCCGACTCGGGCGTCGTGGTCGATCCCCCGCCGCCGGACGCAGGTCGTGACGCCGGCATGATCGCGGATCCGGCGCCCTCGGACGCAGGGGCCGCCCTGACCCCAGACGTGCCCGCGCGTCGCTTGATCGATCAATGGCGCGACACCGCACCAAAGGGCGCCCAACGCAGCCGCGCCATTGCGCTCTACGCGCCACCACGCCCGATGCTAGTCGCCACCCGAGAGGGTGAGCGGGTACGCGTACGGGTGCAGGGCGTCAACACGAGCTTCGGCGCCCGGTGGGAGGCCGAGGGCGAGGTCGTGGGCGAAGTGGGCGAGGTGATGTGGAAGCCCGCGAATGACGCGGACCACCTGCGAGTGGCGATCCGCACCGAGGGCGGCGTAGCGGTCGTGAGCCTGCGTGCGAGCAAACTGAGGCCAGCAGGTCGCAGCTAGCATCTGCATGGATCAGCGCGGCAGGTGTTCCCTCAGGCGCGGCATCAGCTCGACGAAGTTGCAGGGGCGAAAGCGGCTGTCGAGCTGCTCGGCGAAGATGCCATCCCAGGCGTCCTTGCAGGCGCCCGTGGAGCCCGGGATCGAGAAGAGATAGGTGCCGCCCGCCACGCCGCCCACGGCCCGCGACTGGATGGTGGAGGTGCCGATCTTCTGGAAGCTGAGCATGCGGAAGACCTCGCCGAAGCCCGGCAGCTGCTTCTCGATCACCGCATGGAAGGCCTCGGGCGTCACGTCGCGGCCGGTGATGCCCGTGCCGCCCGTCGCGATCACCACCTCCACCGCGTCGTCGGCGATCAGCGCGCGCAGCTCCTGCTCGATGCGCGCCTGCTCGTCGGGCACGATGCGCTTCGTCACCACCTCGTGACCGGCCGCCTCGGCGCGCTCCACCAGCAGGCGACCCGAGCTGTCGTCGGCCTCGGTGCGCGTATCCGACACGGTCAAGATGGCGAGGTGCAGCGGCACGAAGGCGCGCGAAGGATCGATGCCTGGGCTCATGCGCTCGGCTTAGCATCCTCGGGGCGAGCCCGCCGGACGAATCTGGCGGCAGCTGGCACGGGTTGGCACATACGGCCCGCCAAGTCTCGGGCTGATCGCGCCGATCGAAGCTGGCCCGCGAGTTGCACAAGTCACTGGCATGCACACGAATACGCAGCTCCGCGCCCTCCTGCTGACCCTGAGCCTCAGCCTGCTCGCCGCCTGCGGCGGCATGGGAGACGTCGCCTACCCGGGCGAGGTCGGTCCACCCGTCAACGCGGGCGTCGCGCCCGATGGCATCGGCGTCACCCCTGGGGGTGTGCAAGACATCGAGTACGCCCGGGAGCAGGTCGCCTCGGGCTCGCTGCCTCCGTCCGAGTCCATCACGGTGGAGGGCCTGCTCAGCCAGCACGACCTGCCGGCGGGCGGCGCAGCCTGTGAGGATCTCCTGTGCCTGCGTCCGGCCCTGGGCGCCACGCGCTCGGCCGACACTGGCGACCTCACCTACTGGGTCTACCTGGGCATGAAGAGCGGCCTGACGGACTTCCAGCGCCCGCCCCTCGACCTGACCATCGTGATGGACCGCTCGGGCAGCATGGGCGGCGACATGCGCGAGACGGAGCAGGCCGTCGTCAACATGCTCGAGCAGCTGCGCCCGGACGATCGCGTCTCCATCGTCGCCTTCAACGACCGTCGCCGCGTCGTCTTCGAGCATGGCCCCCTGACCGACCTGGCCTCCGTGTCTCGCGACGTGCTCTCCGTCGAGGCGCGAGGCAGCTGGGAGATCGAGTCCGCGCTGGAGCAGGCGCTGACCATTCAGCGAGCCGCGGGCGACTCCCCCGAGCGCCTGCGACGCATCGTCGTGCTCAGCTGCGGCTATCCCGACGCATCCGCCTCCTCGCCCTTCGCCCAGCTCGTGGCCGACGCGGCCAGGGAGCGCATCGGCTTCACCTTCTTGGGCATCCTGCTGGGCTACGACGCGACCCTCGGAGCGCTGCTCGGACAGACCCCCGGCGGCAGTTACCACTACGTGCAGGATCTCCAGTCGACGCGCGAGTTCTTCGGCGCGGACTTCGACACCATGATGTCGCCCCTGGCCTACGACCTCTCCATGCGCCTCGACCTCGGCGCCGGCTTCACCATCGACCGCGCCTTCGGCATCCCGGGTGACTCCGTGGGAGCCCCGAGCGCGTCCCTCGACGTGGCCACGGCCTTCGCCAGCCGACGCGGCGGCGGCATCGTGGTGCGCCTACAGCAGTCCGGCGCCTTCGACCAAGAGCTGGGCCAGGTCGGCCTGAGCTATACCCCCGAGTCGGCCTTCGGCTGGACCTCGGAGCACAGCGAAGACAAGCCTCTGAGCCTGCCGGCCGAGGCGGCCACGGACGTGTTCTGGGGCACGGACACGGTGCAGAAGGCCGTGGTGTTGGTCGAATCCGCCGAGGGCATGCGCGACGCGCTGAGCCTGCGTGAGTCGGGCTCGCGAGACGACGCCCTGGCGCGCATGGCGCAGGTCGTGGAGGGGCTGCGCAGCGCGGCCACCGAGCTCGACGACGAGGGCCTGCGCACGGAGCTGGCCTTCGCCGAGGCTCTCCAGGCGCTGATGTAGGCCGCGCGCTACTCGAAGAAGACGGGGCTGGCCCAGGCCATCTCGCCATCCCGCTGCACCACGCGGGCGTAGACGAAGGCGGCGTGCACAGGCGCCTCGAGGCGCAGCGTGTCTTCGCCGTTCGTGGCCTCGACGCTGGCGAGCACGCCCTCGGGACCGACCAACTCGAGGCGCGCGAGGGCGCCCGTGCCCACGGCCTCTGCCTTGGCGAGCTGCGGCTCCGCGCTACGCAGGACGCCACCCATGGGCGCCGCTCCGACCTCGAAGTCGAGCAGGATCTTGGCGCCGCTGGTGGCGTAGCAGCGACGGCTCTTGATCGCCTCGTACACGGCCCCGCGGCTCAGCTCGCGGGCCTGCACGGCCGTGAGCCCCGTGCGGAAAGGATCGCGCTTGCGCGACTCGCCGTGGTGCCAGAGCAGCCCGTGGCTGTCGCTCGCGGCGGTGAAGCCGAAGCGATGTCCGCGTCGCAGCATCACGTCCGCGACCTGATCCGCGTTGTCGCCGCGCTGACCCAGGGGGTGATCCGCGTGCTCGTAGCAACCGTGGCAGGAGCAGATCTCCCACACGGGCGAGCCCTGCTCGTCGTGGGCCTCTTCGTCGCAGCCCGTCCAGCCGATGTGATGTGGCGAGGCGATGCCGCCCATCTCCTTGATGGCCCGCACCAGCGCCTTGCCCTCGGGCACGTCGTCACGGCTGATCAGCGGCAGGCCCGCCTCGGGCAGGTAGACGCATTTGTGGCCGGGTCCGGGGTGCATGCGCCCCGTCCACTCGTAGGCGATCAGCGTGGCGAAGCGACCGGGGTCGTCGTAGCGCTCGGCTACCGACTGCAGGTAGGCCCACTCGCCGGGACCCGTGCGCTTACCCAAGAACGACTCGTGATCCGTCAGCGCCACGAAGTCGTCGCCATAACGATGACGTGCGCGCCGGTAGGGCTCGTCCGCGCAGCCGATGCCGTCCGAGTGGGCGCTGTGCTGTTGGATGTCGCCGAAGTAAGTGTGCATGCCGTGGTGGCGGGCGGGATCGCGTGCTCGATCGACGGCCAGCGCGGGCTCTGTGCGCGCGACCACGTCCACCTCGGCGAGCACGAGTGATGGCGGACCTCCCTGCGGCGGGCGGTGGCGCGTGAGCTCGATGCCCTTGCGCTCGCGTCGCGCCGTGAGCGTGTAGCCGCACTTCAGTCGCACGGCGCTGATGCGTCGACCGCGCATACCCCACTCGCCGTCGCTGAGCGCCTCGCGGACCGCGACACCCTCGGAGCTGAAGTCTTGACGCCAGTAGTTGTGGGAGCCGCGGCCAAACAGGCTCACGCCTCCGCTCTCACCGACGACCACCGCCGGAAACTCGAAGCTCTGCTCCACGTCGCGGCTGTCGCGGTCGAGGTCGGGCGCGCGCTCGGCCGGCGCGAATACGCGGCCCGCGTCGTCGACGAAGCGCAGGGCGATCCACTTGGAGACGTCCACGCGGGCGTCGTCCTCGCGCAGATCGTGGTGGAAGGCGACCCAGACGCCGCCCTCGGCCTCGGTGATGGCCGGGGTCGCGGCCATGGCCTCGGCGCTCCAGACCTTCACGCGGCCGCTCGGGCGCTCGAGCCAGACACACGAGCGCGCGCCCTCGTGCTCGATGAACACCCGGCAAGCGCCGGCGCGTGCCTCGTGCTCGACGGCAGGATCGTCCGTGGGCATGGGCGGTACGCTCGATGTGAGCGTGGGGATGGCAGCGCGCAGTGGACCCTCACCGACCAAGCCCTCGGACTGCCCGCAGCAGTCCACGGCGCAGGCCAAGATGCGCTCGCCCTCGGGGCTCCACGCGATCATGTAGAGGGTCGCGCCGCCGTCGGCGTGGGCCACCAGCCGTGGTGACCTGAGGTAGCGGTCCTCCCGCTGCTCGATCAGCGCCATGGCTCAGTGATGACACCCCAAGGGGCGATCGTCCACTTCTCGTCGTGAGGACGCTGCGTCACGAGGCGGCGGCCGCGATCTGCTTGATCTTGCCCACCATGGAGAGCAGCCCGTTGCTGCGCCCCATGGAGAGGTGCTTGTCGAGCCCGAGGCGCGCGAAGACGGGGCGCGGATCCGTGTCGAGGATCTGCTGTGGGCTGTGGCCGGAGAAGATGGTGAGCAGGATGGCCACCAGGCCGCGCGCGATGTGAGCGTCGCTGTCGGCGCGGAAGCGCAGCACGCCGGACTCTGGGTCGACGGGCTCGGCGATCAGCCAGACCTGGCTCATGCAGCCCTTCACCTTGTTCTCCGCCACGCGCGCGTCCTCGGGGAACGCGGGCAGCTCACGCCCCAGCTCGATCAGGTAGCCGTAGCGATCCTGCCAATCGTCCAAGAGCTCGAAGCTCTCGACCAGGTCCTCGATGCTCGCTGGCTCGTCCGCTAGGTCCGACATGCGTCCTCGTCTCGCAGGGCCCGCAGTCTGTCCGAAGTCGCGCCCCGAGCAAGGCGGCGCGGATCCACGCTCTTCGCCGCCAGGATGCTACAGCGGGCGCGCTGGAGACGTCATGGGCTCCCCATGGGGAAGGTCCTGTGCGCGCGCGACGTACGCACACGCATGAGAGCGAATCGAGACTTGTGTCTGATCGCCTGTGGGCTGCTGCTCGCCTGTGGCGGCGAGCGACCTCCGCCCCAGCTCTCGAGCACGCCGGCCCGCTCCGAGGCCGAGCAGGCGAGCGAACCGGCGCCAGCCCCGGGTCGGGAGAGCCTCGCGGACTGCGACCGGGGAGGCGCTTTCCTGGAGCTCTGGGATGGCCTCGACGCCGCGGAGCGCCAAGCCCTGACGCGTGCGGAGGACAGCTCCTTGGCGCTCCAAGCGCGCTGGGAGACGTCGCGCCGTGTGCTCGAGGCCGAGGGCGACGGGCCGCAGGCGCTCGACGCGACCAGGGTCGCGAGCTTCGTGGCGTTCTTCGAGCGGCGCACGGGCGCGACGCCGCCTGCGTGGTGGGGGCAGAGCTTGGCGCACGCGCGCTACCACGCGGCGACCGGCGCCACGAGCTACGCGGATGTGCCGTCGCGACTCGAGAGCGGCTACGCACCCGAGTCGACGCTGGGCGAGCGCCACGTGCGCGCGCCGGTCGGCTGGCATGTGCAGGCGGCCGAGCACCAGACAGCGATACGCCTCGCCTCGGACCTCGCGGACTCCGTGAGTCATGTGCTGCCGCTCGACGCGCTGGAGCTGTCACCGGGCCGCTGGGCGACGCACGTCGCGCTGGTCGCGACCGATCGGGGTCTCGTCGTCATGCCCTTCGAGCCCGGAGATGGCGGCGGCGCGGAGGTGGTCCGCCGCTACGACGAGGGGCAGCGCATGTGGGAGACGCGCGTCTGCGCGGGCGGGCGCAGCATGCTCGGAGGTCTGGGCACGGAGATGCTCGAGCTGCGGCTCGTCGGCGCCCTCGTGCTCGCCTTCGGCGCCGAGAGTCACGCCGTCTGGGTCGACGCCCTGCGCGTCGAAGACGGCTCCCTCGCCTGGCGCTTCAACAGCGACCTCTGGTTCGCGCGGCACGCGATCACCGGGTCGCGCGGCACCAGGCCGTAGTCCGATCGTCCATGGTAGGCTTGCGGTGCATGTTGGGGGCCTGAGGTCACCGAAGGCGCGTTGAGCTTCGACCGAAGAGATGACTCGAATATACGACACCAGCGACTACAAGAAGCACAAGCGGCCCAAGGGCTGGGGTTCCCTCTGCCCGGACGACACCCTGAGCCGGGCACAGAACCTCCTCGACAGCGGCGCCTCGGTTGGCGACGCGGTGTTCAACGTGGAGGGGGAACTCTGCTATCGTGCCCAATCTCACGCAGAGCGCGACGGCGCTACGTACTGGCACGGCCACCCGATCCCCTGGACAAGGTTGCCGCCCTCCGCCAAGAACGCGCTGGTTGCGTCAGGCAGGCTCGACCTCGCAGTCTACCGCAAAGCCATCCGCAAGAGTTGGGGCCGAGAATTCGACCGATGAACACCGTTGGTGACAAGAACCGCTTTGCCCTCGCCTTCGAATTGCGCACGGATCCCGACGCGGCGGGTCTTCCCGAGCACAAGGCCTCCTGGGGCGCCTTGCAGATCTGGGTTGGCGGTCGAAACCTCACGCTCGGCACCACGCAGGATGGGGTGGCGATCGACGCCGCCGAGGTCCCCCTGGCAAGGATCATCGAGTGGCTGGTCGAGGCGTGGGATCCACTGCTCCATGAGGAGCGCCTTCCTCGACAGACGAAGAGTCCGTCGGCCGCACGGTGGAGACTCGACTGCCTCGCGCAGCTGCCTGACGAAGAGGCCGCGCTCGACGCGCTGTTGGAAGAGCGCGATACGTGGTGGCATCGACATGGCCTCGGCTCGGCGCTTCCAGACTACCGGATTCCGGACTTACACATCCGCAGGTTTGGCGATGATGCGGAGATCTCCTGGGACGACACGGAATGGCGCTGCGTGCCGGGCGGTGTGCGCCTGATGGAGGCACATGGCCTCGCGTTCGTACCGGCGGTCGAGGCGGCAGAGGTGCTGCACGGGTGGGCCTCCGCCGTGCTGAGGGCCATGTCGGCGCATGAAGATGGTCAGGCGTTCGCGGCCGAATTCTCACAGCGATTGGCGGGACTCACCGACCCGAGCCGAGTGTTGAAGCGTCTCGAGTACGCGGCCGGTCAGCAGCTCAGTGATGTGGCCGATGAGATTCGCAGGCTCGCTGGCGTGACCGGCGGCAGCATCCGCGAAACACTGCGATCGCTCCTCGGCATCGAAGACGCCCCAGGCGCCGCCCTCGTCGCGCCGCTGACGGTGCCGGTCATGCTCTACCGCTCGGCTGCACCAAGCCTGACTTCATCGGACCTCACGACGCTGCTGCGCCTCACCAAGAACCTGCCCGTCGGCGGAGACGCGCTGAAGCCGCTTCAGAACCCCGCGCTACCTCCGGTCGATCCAGAGCACACCACCCATGACGGCTGCGACAAGGCCCTGGAATTTCGGTTGGCCTGCGGCATCGCACTCGACGCGCCTTTGCTGGAGGAGTGGGACCTGGAGAAGGTCCTGTTGCCGAAGCTCAGCGTCCGCGTGGCAGACATACGGCTCGACAACACGGGCGTGGACGGAGTGGCCATCTCCGTTCCTGGTCTCGCCCCGGTGATCGCTGTCAACAAGTCCGGTCGCTTCTCGAGCACGGCTTGGGGCCGGCGTATGACCCTGGCTCACGAGCTGTGCCATCTGCTCTTCGACGTGACGTCCAGCGGTCGCGTAGGGCTCGTGTCTAGCTCATGGGCACCTTACTCGCTGGAGCGGCGCGCGAACGCCTTCGCCGCCATGCTGCTTCTGCCGCGGGCGGCGCTCCGGAGCGTCCTGCCTACCGATTCGGATCAATGGACCACGCGAACTCTCCGAGACGCCATGCGACTGCTGGGCGTCGGGCGGTCCACACTCACCTGGCAACTCTACAACCTGCAGTGGATCACCGCATCGGAGCGCCAAGCCTGGCTCGACGCCCTCTAGCTCGCGTGACGTCAGCCGAGCAGCGCCTCGCCTTCATCGAGGAGCCGGGGATACACTTCGTCCACGCGCGCCAATTCTGCGCTGGCGGCCTCGCGTTTCAGAATGTAGTCCTTCGGCGCCGCGCAGGGGCGCAACTCGAAAGGTCGCGAAGATGGCGAAGGTCGGCAGAAATCAGCCTTGCCCATGTGGGAGCGGCCAGAAGTACAAGAAGTGCTGTCTGCACGCAGACACGGCGCGAGGCAGTGTCGCCAGCCAGCAGGCGCAGCTCGAGGAGTCACTGGCGCGCGAGGAAGGCCCGCAGGCGTCGGGGATGCCAGGCGCCTACGTGATCGCCAAGATGTTCGAGCGCTCCGAGATCTTCGCGACGATGAAGAAGAAAGACCCCGCCAGCGCGCGGCTCTTCTGGACCACGCAGCGCATCGCGGGCCTCGAGACCTCCGACATCACGACCCGCCTCGAGCGCCTGGGCGTCGACGCCTCGGCGGAGGCCTTCGTCGAGCTCGCCGAGCATCGCACCTCCGCTTGGGATCTCTCGGACGTGTGGCGAGAGCGCGCCGGCCAGAGGCTGGACCGTCACGACAACGACTTCCTGGGCTTCGCGGCCTGTGAGCTCTGGAAGCGCTACTGCCCCGAGAGGCCGAGCGTGGAGATGCTCGACGACTGGATGCAGGAGGGCTACGAGCTGCTCGAGCAGGGAAGCCGGGCCGAGGCCATGGAGCGCTGGCTTCGGGTCTGGGACGTGATCGCCTCGCGCCTCGAGCCCGAGATGCGCACGCTCCAGTCCGCGTCGAGCGTCTTCGAAGGCTCGCAATGCCTCTTCAACTGGGTGCAGGACGTCATGCTCCATCTGGCCGAAGGCGCCAGCCCCGGATGGCCCCACGAGGAGCGAGCCGTCGCGTTCTATCAGGCCGTGGTGGCGCAGTTCACGGACGAGGAGCTGAACGTTCGAGTGCAAGCGTCTACGATGCTCGCGGAGTTTTACGCGAACGTGGGTAGAGGCGAGGACAGCGAACGTGTGCTGCTCGAGCATATCGAGGCCTATCCGCATCGCGCGGCCGGCTACGTCTGCCTCGCGCGCAACCTGGCGTACAGCGACGGCGCGAACACACCAGCGCCAGAGCTGAGGCGCGCCCTCGCCGTGCTCGAGACCGCGGCCGCGTACCCGGTGGAGAACGGCGACGACTACGACCTGCAGCTTTTCCTCGAGCACACCCGCGAACGTCTGTCCAAGATCGACACCGGGGAAGCGGAAGCCTGAGCTGACGCGACGACGGCGAGCCGTGGCCCGTCTCTCGTCCACGTCCACGGCGCCCGCGGCGAACGTGGTAAGGCGGGCTGCATGAGTGAGTATCAGTACTACGAGTTCCGCGCCGTCGACCGGCTGCTGACGCGGGAAGAGATGAGCACGCTGAGCGGCCTGTCGTCGCGCGCCACCGTGACGCCCTCGAGCTTCATCAACGTCTACAACTTCGGTGATTTTCGCGGAGATCCCAGGGACCTCATGGGCCGCTGCTTCGACGTCTTCGTATACATGACCAACTGGGGCACGCGCTGGCTGATGCTGCGCGTCCCGAGCCAGCTGCTCGACGACCAGGGAGCGCGCGCCTACGAGGCGGGTGACGTCCTCTCGGTGGAGCGCGCTGCCGGGGACCACACCCTCTTGTCCTTCTGCTACGAGGGCGAGGGCGGCGGCTGGGAGCAGGGCGAAGGCTGGCTGCCATCCCTGCTGCCCGTGCGCGCGGCGCTGATGGCCGGGGATGAGCGCGCCCTCTACCTTGGCTGGCTGCTCGGCGTGCAGCTCGGCACGGTGGACGACGAGACGCTCGAGCCGGCGCCCCCGCCTGGCCTCGCCGACCTCGACGACGCCCTCGAGCAGCTCGTGGACTTCCTGTGTCTCGACGACGCCCTGGTCGTTGCCGCGGGCGAGGGCAGCGACGCCAGACCGACGCGCTCGTTGGCGACCGAGGACGTCGCGGGCTGGCTCGACACGCTGCCCGGCGAGGAGAAGGACTCACTGCTGGCGGCGCTGATCACAGCCGAGACCCCGACCCTCGCCTTGGAGCTGCGGCGGCGAGCGGCCACCGCGTGTCGGAGCGTGGTGCCGGCGAACGCGGGCGATCGCCGCAGCGTGGCCGAGCTGCGGGAGCGGGCAGACGCCCTGCGTGCAGGCTGGTCGGCGGAGGCCGCGCACAACGAGGCCGTCGAGCGAGCCCGGCTGGAGTTGGAGGCAGCCGAGCGGCGAAGGCAGCGCATCCTCGCCATGAGAGGCAAGGCGAGTGTGCTGTGGCGCAAGGTGGAGCAGCAAATCGCCCGTCGGCAGGCCCGCTCCTACGACGCCGCGGTCTCGACGCTATGCGACCTGCGCGATCTGGCCGCGCTCGAGGGCACGACGGCGGAGTACCGCGACAAGCTCTCGGCGCTCTGCGGCGCGCAGCGCAAGAAGACGACGCTGATCGACCGCCTGCGCGCGGCGGGCCTGCTCGACGCCGAGGGCTGAGCGGCGCGGTCCACGGCGTGACCGAAGTCACGCGGGTAGCGGAGTGGGGGGCGTAGCCTGCGAGCGTTGGGGGGTACCCGAGTGGGGGCTCGCAGTCGTTACGAGAGCATCGCCAAGATCGTCTTCGCCTTCACGCGTCAGCGCACCTGGGCGCAGGCGAAGCTAGCGCGCCGCGTGGATGTGCAACCTCGTCAGCTTCGAAAGATCCTGCTCGAGCTACAAGACGCGGGCATGCCACTCGAACGCGAGCGCGACCGCCCCCACGTCTACTGGAGCGTCCCGAAGGGCTGGCTCCCCGGCGGCGTGTCGCTGAGCGGCGAGGAGGTCGCGATGGCGCTCGGCTTGATGATCCGCCTGCCGCCAAGCGGCGACCGCGAGCGACTGCTGAACGCGCTCGCGCCCTTCGCCAAGCGGCCACCAGCGGACGCCGTGGAACACCACGGACAGCAAGGCCCCGCCGCGGACGAGCTGTGGCGGCTCGTGCCGCAGGCGATCGCCGATGAGCAAGTGCTGCGCATGCGCTATCGCTCGGCGCGCGGGGAAGCCAAGGCGAGGAGCGTGTCGCCTCAGCGCATCGACGCCGAGGCGCGCCACCTGATCGCCTGGTGCCACGAAGCGAAGGCGCTCCGGCGCTTCCACTTCAAGCGCGTGGAGCGCATCGAGGTGGACGGTTGCGACGACGGCTATGTTCGAGTCGAGCGGCGCGTGCTGGACGGCTTCATGGAGCAATCGGTGGACGGCTTCCACGACGCCAGCGCGGCGCGCGAGCTAGCGTTCCACGTGACCGCCGAGATCGCCGGCTGGGTCGCGGGAGACCTGCCCTACGGCCTGCACCACGAGCCCGCGGACGACGGCGGCCTACGCGTCCACGGCTACGTCGCCGGTCTGGCCCAGGTCGCGCGCTACGTCGTGGGCCTGGGCGCCGAGGCCGAGGCCGAGACGCCCGAACTACGAGACGCCGTCGCCGAGCTGGCGCGGGGCGCGCTGGAGAACGCGGAGTGATGTGCCGGCAACGATCACTGGATCCGCGTTCAGTGAGCGCCAATCGATCCACCAGATGGCGCGGGGCGGTGGGGTATGTGGATGAAGTGTCAGTGTTGGTGGCGACGCACGTCTTGCTTGGGGATGCTGGAGCGAGAAGGATGATGGCCTCAGGTCAAGAGGCGCAGCGGGCTCACTGCGCCTCCTGCAGCGCAGGAGTCATGGCGGGCGCGTTCCATCGGACCGGCGCCATCGAGGTCTGGGGCCGAGGCACCAACCGCGTCATCGAGGCATGCCGCGCCTACGGCATCGCGGAGGCGACCTTCAAGGAGGCCTCGGGCGCCGTCACGGTGACGTTCAAGGCGGAAGTGGTCGCCGGGACAAGAGACTTGGTGCCGGGCAGGCACCAAGTCGGCACTAAGTTGGCACTAAGTCTGTACCAAGTGCAAGTCCTCGAACTTGCAGACGTTCCGCGCTCGTCGACGGACCTGATGGAACCATCGGGACGAACTGACCGAACCAAGTACCGGGACCAAGTGCTGCGACCGCTGCTTGAATCCGAGTTGCTCGAGATGACCATCCCGGACAAGCCTCGGAGCTCGAAGCAGCAGTACCGCACGACCGAGGCGGGGCGGCTAGCCCTCGCCAATGCGAGCAAGGCATGAGGCATGCAGACGAGGCCAAGCCGCTGACTTTGAGCAAGATAGAGGTCCACAGGCACCGAATGGATCGGCGGCACCGTGCCGCCGACAACGCCCGTCGACGCTGTATGTCGCGGGACCGGCGAGGCTCGCCGGCCTTCGGGACCCGAGCTACGAGACGCAGTTGCCGAGCTGGCGCAGGGAACACAAAGCTATGAGCCGAACGCGATCACTGGATCCCCGTTCAGTGAACGCCAATCGATCCACCAGATGGCGCAAGGCGGTGGGGTATGTGGATGAAGTGTCAGAAGCGCAGCGTCTCGTGCGTCGAAGGGGTGTGATGATCCAGCCATCATCCCAGTGGAAGACATCGTGTGCGCGCGGAGGCCCCGTCCAGCGTGACCACCGCGCCATCACGCAACGCAAGCGCGACCTGGGGCAGGAAGCGCTCGAGGGTGGCAGCCTGATCGACCGGCTTCATTGTGGAGCTTCCGCGCAAGACGACCACCGAGGGATTGCCTGCAGCCCGCAGCGCAAGCAGTTGCGCGAAATCCGAGTCCCGGGTGACGACGACGCGGCCGTCAAGCAGGGCGCGCTCCAATATCTCCTCGTCCCGAGCCGCGCCCATATGCAACGACTGGACATGAACCACGTCGTAGCCAGCTTCCGTGAGCACAGCGACAACCTGCGGCGACAACGCGTTGTCGATGAGCAGCCGCAGAGAACTCACTGCGCTGCGTCGTTCTCCCGCGCTGTTCTCGCAAGCTCCGCGGCGTACAGCAGGGCTTCGCGGATGTCGTCTTGCTCGAGATCCGGATACGCGTCGAGGATCTCGGACGTCGTCATCTGCGCGACCAGACCCACGACGAGGCTGACAGGGATGCGCAGCCCACGGATACAAGGCTGCCCCTCGAGCTGGTCCGGTCGAATGGTGATGCGTGGGAAGGGCATAGCGCGATCGCAGTGTAGCGCGATTCGGCGGAAGCTGCGGGCGGATGAGGGAGCGCATGCGAGAGCATCGTGACAGCTGGGCGCTGATCAGACAAGCATTTTCTGTGTTAGCTAGAGTTGCACCTTGTAGAAAATGTATATTCTGCTAGGATGGGATTGTGAGTGAAATCCACCACAGGCTGAAAACGCCGAAAGGCTGGTCTTGCACCAAAATGTGCGTGCGAGGTCTGAGTACGTCTTCGTGGTACGCTCATGCTGTCCCGAGGCCGGGAGCCAGGTCATTCCCGCGACTTTCGCGGGCCCCTTTGAAGCGCTCGCGTTGCTCCTTGCACGCAGAGGCGAGAAAAAGTCTGCCTCGCCGGCCTCGGGACGCTTCAAGTCCCAGCCCTCCGGACAGGAAGCACTCTGGGCGTGGGCGAGATCCTGGATCCACGTTCAGTGAGCGCCAACGGGTGCACCGAATGGCGCAGCGGGGCTGCGTATGAAGAAGACAATGTCAGAAGCGAGCGAGACGTGCGTCTTGGTCGTGGACGCTGGAGCCAGTTGAACGATGAGCACCTACGAGCAGTTCTTTTCCGACATCACAACCTTCGCGCCCTTTCCCTATCAGGCGCGCCTGGGCACCGAGGCGTGGCCGAGCTTGTTGGACGTGCCGACTGGCCTGGGCAAGACGGCCGCCGTCGTGATCGCCTGGCTGCACAAGCGGCTGACCGATGATGGCGACACAGGGCGGCGGCTCGTCTACTGCCTGCCCACCCGGGTCTTGGTGGACCAGACGCGTTTGGCAGCCGAGGCATGGGTCAAGGCCGCCGCGCCCCGCTTTCGCGACGCCGGCCGCGCCGCGCCTAGCGTCCACGTCCTGCGAGGCGGAGAGCTCGACGAGCGCTGGCAGGGCGAGCCCGAGTCGGAAGCCATCCTGATCGGCACACAGGATATGCTGCTCTCGCGCGCCTTGAATCGAGGCTTCGCCATGTCGCCCTCGCGCTGGCCGATGCACTTCGCCTGGCTGAACAACGACGCCTTCTGGGTCTTCGACGAGATCCAGCTGATGGGTGTGGGCGTCGAGACGTCCGCCCAACTCCAGGCCTTCCGCGACGGATGGGGCGTCGAGGGCCCGAGCCGCTCGCTGTGGATGAGCGCCACCGTCGGCGCCGGACAGCTCGCGACCGTCGACCACCCGGCGCCCTCGGGTGGCTTCCCTCGGCACACGTTGCTGGCAGAAGACCGGGCGTTGGATCGAGTGCTCGAACGCACCCAGGCCAAGAAGCGAGTCATCCTGTCGGAGTTGGCCCTCGGCTCTAGCAAGAAGGCAGACGAGGCGGCTCACCTCGAGGCGTTGGCGAATGAGGTGGCCACGGCACACGAGGAGCGGGGCGGCCTGACGCTCGTGATCCTCAACTCCGTGAAGCGTGCTCGCGGATTGCGCGCGCTGCTGAGCAAGAAGGTCGTGGAGCTCGGGCTGATCCACTCGCGATTCCGCGCGCCGGACCGACGCGTACAAGAGGCCATGCTGGCGGGCGAGGCTGATCGCGTCGTGGTGGCGACGCAGGCGATCGAGGCGGGTGTCGACGTCTCTGCGCGCACGCTCTTCACGGAGCTCGCCCCCTGGCCCTCGATGATCCAGCGCATCGGGCGCTGCAATCGCTACGGGAAGGAAGCACAGGCAGAAGTGCGGGTGGTCGATCTTCGGGTCGAAGACGATGACGCTCTGGCCCTGCCCTACGATCCGGCCGCCATGCTGCAGGCGCGTGGTCTGCTGCACGATCTTGGCGACGACGCCTCACCCGCACGCCTGTCCGCGATCAGCTTCTCGCCGCCCGTGGTGGTGCGTCCGGTCGTTCGACGGCGCGATCTGCTGCAGCTCTTCGACACCACGCCGGATCTCTTCGGCAACGACGTCGACGTCTCCCGCTTCATTCGCGACGATCAAGACACCGACGTACAGGTCTTCTGGAGGTCCTTCGAGGGCACGCCCGCTGCCGAGCTGCCCGGGCCTGGTCACGGTGAACTCTGCGCAGTGTCCATCGGCGCGGCACGTGATCTGGTCGAGAAGAAACTGAAGAGCAAGCGCGCCAAGGCCAAAGGCGAGGCGACCAAGCGGCTCTGGGCCTACGCCTGGGACCGCACCCGCGGGGAGTGGGCGCGCGTCGAGCGGCCGCATCCGGGTCAGGTCTTGCTGCTCCACGTCAGCGCGGGCGGGTACGATCCGGAGCTCGGCTTTACGGGAGAACTCCGTGGCGACGTGCCCGCTGTCCAGCCCGCGGAGCCCAGCCCGCGAAGCGATGCCGACCAGCTGGCCGGTGACGCCCGCAGCCAGGGCGAGCGCTGGGTGGAGCTGAGCGCACACCTCGAACACGTCGAGGCCGAGGCGCGCGAGCTGAGCGCCCGGCTGGATGTATCGGCCGCCGACGTGCTCGGGCGCGCAGGACGCTGGCATGACGTCGGCAAGGCGCACCCGGAGTGGCAACGCAAGATCGTCCAGCCGGCGGTGGACGCGGGGCAGCCTCCGCCCACCCCAGACGGCGTGTGGGCCAAGTCGCCGCACCGGCTGCGGCCGCCGAGCGGCGCGCGCAAGTACCTGCGCCACGAGCTGGCCTCAGCGCTGGCGTGGTTGACGCACGCGCCCGACGAGGAGCCGGACCGCGCGCTCATCGCCTACCTGCTCGCGGCGCACCACGGCAAGGTGCGCATGGCCATCCGATCGGGGCCTCAAGAAGAGCCCGCTCCGGACGGGCGCCTCTTCGCGCACGGGATCTGGGACGGTGACGAGCTGCCGAGCGTGAGGCAGCCCGCGGGCGCGAGCGTGCCGCCGACGACTCTGCGGCTGCATCTGATGCAGCTTGGCGCCGGCAGCTGGCGAGAGCTGAGCATAGGCCTGCTCGAGCAGCACGGCCCCTTCCGCCTGGCGTGGCTCGAGAGCGCGCTGAGAGCCGCGGACTGGCGCGCGAGTCGCAAAGAGACCGAAGGAGCGTACGATGAATGACAGCGTCCACAGGCACGAGCTCGGCGGATGCTCACCCACACCCCTCGCGGGCTACCTCAAGTCCCTGGGCATCCTGCGCCTGGTGAGCGAGCAGGCGGATGCCACGGCCCGAGGCGCCTGGCGTCACGAGTGCTTCACCCTCTGGACCCGCCTGGATCGCGAAGCGCTCGAGCGCTTCTTTCTGGAGCAGTACGCGCCGACGCCGGTGGTCACACCATGGAATGGTGGCAGTGGTTTTTACCCGAAGGACAACAAGGACGGCATCGACTTCATCGAGTCGTCCACGTCCAGTCGCTTCGCCGGTTACCGCGACACCATCCGTCAGGCTCGCAAGCTGCTGTCGGAGCTGAATCTCGCCGAGAAGCCCGACGCGAAGCACGAGAAACCGCGCCTGCTCGCCGCGTGCCGAGGAAGCTTCAGCGACACAGCCCTCGACTGGCTCGACGCGGCCTATGTGTTGGGCGACACCGACCCCAAATATCCTCCGGTGCTGGGCACCGGCGGGAACGAGGGGCGACTGGAATTCGCTAACAACCTGATGCAGCGGCTGTCCGAGCTGCTCGATGCCGAGGGTGCACCTCAGCCACCCGCACGAGCATGGCTCTGGGCCACGCTCTGGGGCCAAGCAGTGGCGGGTCTGCGCGCAGTGTCAGTGGGTCAATTTCAACCCGGGGCGGCCGGTGGCCCCAACGCCGCCGCCGGTTACGAAGGCAAGGCGAACGTCAACCCGTGGGACTTCGTCTTGATGATCGAGGGCGCGCTGATGCTCGGCGGCAGCGCCGTGCGCCGTTATGATGTCAGCGGCTCACGAGGCCGCGCGGCCTTCCCGTTCGCGGTCGGAGCCACGGCGTCGGGCTACGCCAGCGCCGCGAGCGCGGACGAGGGGGACTCACGAGGAGAGCTCTGGTTGCCGCTGTGGAGCGAGCCCACGAGCGCGCAGGAGCTGCGCGCCCTGATGGGCGAGGGTCGCGCGGATATCCAAGGCCGGCGCGCGCGCACAGGCCTCGACTTCGCCCAGGCCGTGTCGTCGCTCGGCGTGGACCGCGGGATCGAGTCTTTCGAACGCTATGGCTTTCATGTGCGCAACGGGCTGTCCTACTTCGCCACCACGCTGGGTCGCTATCAGGTCGGGACCTCCCAACATGTCGGCCTGCTGCGCGACCTCGACACCTGGCTGGATCGCAACCGGGGCAAGTGTGCAGGCGACACGGCGCCCGCCTCCGTCCGCCGCGCGCTGCGCCGCTTCGAGACGGCGGCCATGCTGATGGCGTCACGCGACGACGTCACCAGCGTCGGTGAAGCGCTGCTGAGCCTGGGCTCCCTCGAGGCCGCCCTGGGATCGAGCCTGACCTTCTGCAGCAAGAGCTTCGTGCCGCCGCTGCCGCCCCTGCGTCGCGCATGGATCGAGGCGACGCGATCGGATTCGCCCGAGATGCGCCTCGCCGACGCCCTCGCCAGCGTGGCAGACCGCTACGGCGGCCTCGATCTGCCCATCCGGTCGCAGGTCGAGCCCGTAGAACGACGGGGCCGTTTCTGGACCTTCGCCAAGACGACGCATGAGGTGCTCTGGCATCAGGGCTCGCTCGTCCGCTCGATGAACAGCGTCTTCGAGCGCCGCGTGCTGCTCGCCAGCACATCCGAAGCGCGCTTCGCCGATCGAGGCCGCATCTTCAGCGGTCTCGGCGACATCGACGCCTTCATCCTGGGCCGAACGGATGACAAGCTGCTCGAGCGCTGGTTCCGAGCTTGCCTGCTGCTCGAGCGCCCAGAGGCGCGCGCCTTCCCCCCAGCGCGCACTCAGCGGCCGGTACCCTACGCCGGCTACGGCCTTCCCAAGCTCACCTTCGCGCCCGGTCCGGTCGGCGACCAGCACATCCCCATCACGCCGCGCATCCTCCGCCTGATGCGCACCGGGCGTGCCGTCGACGCCATGCAGGCCACCGCGCGCCGCCTTCGCGCGAGCGGGCTCGCGCCCACCACGCATGAAGTCCACGCCGATCGTGAGCGCATGCGGCGCTGCGCCGCGGCGCTGCTCTTTCCCATCTCCCACGCAGACACCGAACGCCTCGCCGGCCGCTACCTCAGCGCCGGCACCAACACGCCCCTGTCCCATCAACCCACGGAAAGCCCATGAACCTCGAAGCATTGAACGAATCCCCCCGCCTCCTCCTCCAGGCCGAGCTGAAGCCCGTGCAGGGCACCCGCTTTCAGCCCACCGGCTTCCCCGACCTCGGCGCGGCCGAGTACAGCGTGACCGACGGGCGCAACATGCGAAACATGCTGCTGCTCGAGTCCGCCCAGAGCATGGCCAACCGCCTCGAGGCCGCCTGCTGGGACGAAGGCCAGGGTGATCTGGTACCCGCGCTTCAGGGCCTGCCCTACGTCAAGTCCACGCTGCCCGATGGGACGGTGACCAGCTCGATCTTGGAGGCCCATCGTCTCAACTCTCCCTACCTCTGCGACGCGACGGGCTACGAGGTGATCAAGGACGCCGTAGGCTTCATCAAGGACGCGCCCTTCGACCGCCGCAAGCTGGCGACAGCATTGCTGCGCTTCGACCCGAACAGCCTGCTGCACGGCATCTTCCTCGAGAAGATCGGAGGCGTCGTGCGCCTGCCGCGCGCGCTCTCAGCGTTCGTCGAGGCCGAAGACGTCCACGTCGCGGCCGCGGGTGGTGTGAAGTTCGACCGCGTGCAGCCGACCTCGGCGGGCACCAACACCAAGTACGGCTCAGCCAACGAGGGCTACGGAAATGTGCCGTATCATCGCGACGAGTACACGGCGAAGAGGATCGTCGCCTACTTCAATCTCGACCTCGCGCTGCTGCGGGGCCTAGGACTGAAGGACGCCGCCCTGCGGCTGATGACCACGCTGGCGCTCTACAAGATCCGGCGCTTCCTCGAGGCGGGCCTGCGCCTGCGCACGGCCTGCGATCTCGACGTGGTGGGCGAGGTCGAGGTGCAGCGGCCCGACGGCTTCGCCCTGCCCACGACGGAAGCCCTGGAGCAGGCTCTGCCGGCGCTGATCTCCGAGTGCGCACCTCTCTTCAACGATCCACGCGTGCTCGAACTCACCTACGACAAGGACAAGAAGTCCGCCCGAACCAAGAAGGACTGACCCATGGTCACGCTCGAGATCCGGTTCCCCGGCGGGCGCTATCACGCCACGCCGTGGGATCACCACGTCAACGAGGGAGTGGTCGAGTGGCCCCCCTCTCCCCTACGCATCGCGCGCGCTCTGCTGGCCACCTGGCACCTCAAGGCGCGCGACGAGCTCTCCGAATCGGCCGTGCGAAGCTTGTGCGAGTCCTTGGCGTCGAGTCTACCCATCTACGAGCTGCCGGAAGATGTCACCCCGGCACACACGCGCCACTACATGCCCCTCGGAGGAACGAAGACCGGCAAGATCTTCGACGCCTTCCTTCGGATCGACGCCTCGCGTATCTTGGTGATCACTTGGCCAAACGTGGAGCTCGACGACCCCGAGCTCGACGCGCTGCGCGTGCTGGCGCAGCGCCTGAGCTACCTCGGCCGTGCCGAGAGCTGGGTCGATGCGCGCGTGGCCGAGCGCCCCGTGGAGCGGCTCAACGCGGCGCCTGTCGAGCACCTCGACACAGGAGAGATCGTGCCCGTGCTCTGCGCCTACACCCCCGCAGAGTACGAGCGTTGGCGTGAGGCCGAGGTCGACCGGCAGCTCAGCCTCGAACTCGAGCAGCAGCGTCGCAAGGACATCGCGAAGGGAAAGCCTCCCGAGAAGACCAGACTCTCCAAGCGAAAGCGTGAGGGCATCAAGGCGAGCGTTCCCGCAGATCTCTTCGCGGCCTTGCACGTCGACACCACCCTGCTGCGCAAGCAGGGCTGGAGCGCGCCGCCGGGCACACGCTGGATTAGCTACCGGCGACCCACACTGGCGCAGCCGCGCACTCCCAAACACGAGGCGAACGCGCCGAGCCCGTGCGCCGCGCGCTTCGCCGTGAGCGGGGCCGTACTGCCGCGGCTCACCGAGGCGTTGCGCTTTGGCGAGGCGGTGCGTGGCGCGCTTGGCCAGAGCCGCCTGCGCGTCTTTCACGGCAAGGACGACGAAGGCCGACCTCTACTCGGTCATGAGCACGCCTTCTTCCTGCCCGAGTCCCACGGCCACGAGGGTCGCATCACGCACCTCTCCCTGTACGCTCGCGAGGGCCTCGATGCGAACGCGCAGGCGGCCATCGACAAGCTGGTCTCGGGCGAGATCAGGCTCGAGAAGGACGCCACCCACCCCATGAAGCTGACGCTGATCGGCCTTGGCGAAAGGGACGAGCTCGGCAACACGGGCGCTCCACTCTTCGCCGAGGCGCGGGAGTGGTGCTCCCTGACGCCCTTCATCCCCACGCGACACCTCAAGCGCAAGCGCAGCGGCGCGCCCAAGTTCGATGCTCACGGCCGAGCCATCGGCTCACCGGAGCACGATGTGCTGCGCCTCTTCGAACTGGCGGGCCTGCCCGCTGTGGAGCACATCGAGCCCACCGAGGGCGTGAAGCTCGGCGGGCGCATCGTGCGCTGGCTCGACTTCTACCGCTGGCGAGCGCGACATGGGCGAGGCGCGCGCGGTGACTCGCGTGGCTTCGGCTTCCGGGTCGTCTTCGCGCAGGCTGTGCGGGGCCCCATCGCCGTCGGCTTTGGTGCTCACTTTGGCTTGGGAATCTTCGGGCCCGAGTCGTCGTGAGCGGCGACGACCAGGCCGCGCCCGACCCCGAGCCCGACTCGCCAGCTCCTCCGCGCGCGAAGCACCTGCGCCCCGACCGCCATCCCCTCGCACTTCCGAGCGCCGCGCCCGACGCGGTGCCGGCGCGCATGGTCAACGAGGTGCTCTACTGCGAGCGCCTCATGTACCTCGAGTGGGCGCAGGGAGAGTTCGCCGACAACCACTACACCGTTCACGGGCGGGTCGTGCACAAGCGGGCCGACAAGCCCGGCAAACCGATTCGTAAGCCCGGCGCCAAGAAGGCCGCGAGCAAGACGAGTCCAGAGCAGGACGAGGCGTCCGAGGCCGAGCAAGAGGACCTGCCCTACACCGCCCGCAGCGTCTGGCTGACGTCCACCCGCTTGGGCCTGACGGCGCGCATCGACATCGTCGAGGCCGATCGCGAGGGCGTCGTGCCCATCGAGTACAAGCGCGGCAAGGCGCCGGACTTGCCAGACGGCGCGTGGCTGCCGGAGCGGGCACAGCTCATGGCGCAAGCGCTGCTGCTGCGGGACCACGGCTACACGGTGGAGCGCGCGGAGATCTACTTCGCCGGGGATCGGAAACGCGTGCCCATCGAGCTGTCAGCCGAGCTCGAGGCCGAGACGCGCGGCGCCATCGCGCGAGCGAAAGAGCTGACGGAGGCAGGCGCGATCCCCGAACCGCTGCTCGACAGCCCGAAATGCAGCGGCTGCTCGCTGGTGGGCATCTGTCTGCCCGACGAGGTCAACTTGCTCTCCATCGGCGAATCGGAGCCGAGCGCGAGCGAGGCCACCGAGCCGCAGCTGCGCCGCCTGCACCCCGCACGTGACGAGCGGCTGCCCGTCTACGTGCAGGCGCACGCGGCGCGCATCGGGCTGAGCGGCGACTGCCTGGTGATCAAGACGCCCGAGGGAAAGCAAGAGGCACGGCTCCCGAACACCTCGCAGCTCGCCGTCTTCGGCAACGTGCAGCTGACGACGCCGGCGATGCGTGCGCTGCTCGACCGTGAGATCCCCCTCACCTTCTTCTCCTACGGCGGCTGGTTCCTTGGCCGGCTCGTGGGCCACGGCAGCAAGAACGTGGAGCTGCGGGTGGCACAACACCGGGGCGCCGCGGACCGCAGCTTCTGCGTGAAGCTCGCGCGCGGGCTCGTAGCGTCGAAGATCCTGAACTGCCGCACCCTCTATCGGCGCAACGCGGAGTCACCCGACGCGACGACGCTGGGCGAGCTGGAGAGGCTCGCTCAGGCTGCACGCGAGGCGGTGTCTCTGGAGTCGCTCTTGGGCTACGAGGGCACGGCGGCGCGGCTCTACTTCTCGGTGTTCAATCAGATGCTGAAGGGCCAGGCGGCTGTGGGCGCCTTCGACATGCACGGCCGCAACCGCCGCCCTCCGCGGGATCCGATCAATGCGATGCTATCCTTCGCCTACAGCTTGCTCGCCAAGGAGCTGGCGCTGATGTGCGCGAACGTGGGGCTCGATCCGATGTTGGGGTTCTATCATCAGCTCCGCTATGGGAGGCCGGCCCTGGCGCTGGACTTGATGGAGGAGTTTCGGCCGATCGTGGCGGATTCGGTAGTCGTAGCGGCGCTGAACAACGGGGTGCTGACGGAATCTGATTTCGTGCGCAGCCATGTGGGCGTGGCGATGCGTCGCCCAGGGCGCAAGCGCTTCATCGCGGCGTATGAGCGCCGGATGGATCAGCTGGTGACGCACCCGGTGTTCGGCTACCGCGTGAGCTACCGGCGCGTGTTCGAGATCCAGGCGCGCCTGTTGGGCCGCGTGCTGCTGGGCGAACTCGAGGAGTACCCGGAGTTCCGGACGCGATGAGCCGCCAAGCCTACATCGTGAGCTACGACGTGTGTGACCCGAAGCGGCTGCGCAAGGTGTTCCGGGTGCTCCGCGGCTACGGGGACCACCTGCAGCTCTCGGTGTTTCGGTGTGAGTTAGACAAACGCGAACGCGTGGAGATGGTGGAACGACTGACCGGCGCGATCCATCATGGCGAGGATCAGGTCTTGGTCATCGACCTGGGTCCGGCGGATGGGCGCGGGAAGGATTGCTTCGAAGCGCTGGGCCGGCCCTATACTCATCCGGAGCGCCATGCCATCGTGGTGTGACGCGCATGAGCGCGCCGCCGGCCGCGAGAGGTCCAGTGGCGCAAAATCTACTGGCACCGCTCGCATAACAGCTAAGTCCTTGAAAACCGTATACGAATTCGGTCATGGTGGAGGCCCGACCCACAGCACCAGCAAGGCCGGAGGCCGCCACCACGACTCACCCCTCGCAAACCAACCGCTAGCCCACCGACATCACTTAGATTTTGAGCAGTCCCTCTCTCCCGCGAATCATCGCGGGCCCCATTGAAGCGTCGTATCCGATGAAGTGATACTCGCTGCCCTGGTGCGCTCTCTCCCGCGAATCATCGCGGGCCCCATTGAAGCGGATGGTCCAGAAAGCCATCGTCGATCACGAACCACGGCATCTCTCTCCCGCGAATCATCGCGGGCCCCATTGAAGCAAGCGATTGCTCGATCTGGCGATGGACCAGATCAACCTCTCTCCCGCGAATCATCGCGGGCCCCATTGAAGCAGACCGGATGCCACAAGGCGCTCGAGGTGCCCTTGATCGCAGCTCTCTCCCGCGAATCATCGCGGGCCCCATTGAAGCAGACTCCTCGACCAAGGCAAGTTGATCCGCCATGGAACTCTCTCCCGCGAATCATCGCGGGCCCCATTGAAGCATGGATGGGTGGTACTACCAGCGCGAAGAGGCAGTGATATCTCTCTCCCGCGAATCATCGCGGGCCCCATTGAAGCGTTCCCATCATCGATATCCGCGCTGGCGACGCCTCGCTCTCTCCCGCGAATCATCGCGGGCCCCATTGAAGCGCATTCAGCAGTGTGATACTATCTGCTGATGCTGGTCTCTCTCCCGCGAATCATCGCGGGCCCCATTGAAGCTACTTCATCACGTTGACAGAACTGCCGGTGGTTCCCTCTCTCCCGCGAATCATCGCGGGCCCCATTGAAGCTACCTGAGCCATGAAAAACAAATCATCGTCGACGTCTCACACTCTCTCCCGCGAATCATCGCGGGCCCCATTGAAGCTGGGCGTGCTTCTACCTCGATTCCGCGCTGGGCAACTCTCTCCCGCGAATCATCGCGGGCCCCATTGAAGCACCTACGAGAGCGAGTGGGGCGAGCTGCCCGACGAGATCTCTCTCCCGCGAATCATCGCGGGCCCCATTGAAGCAGCATCTGCGCTGCCTTGGTGAGGCGGTCTTCTTGCGCCTCTCTCCCGCGAATCATCGCGGGCCCCATTGAAGCTTGAGCCACGACGCCAGCGAGTCCTTGAGCGCTGCGCCGCTCTCTCCCGCGAATCATCGCGGGCCCCATTGAAGCCGCAGCTCTTCGGGCTCGTAGCTCGACCTGACCCCCATCTCTCTCCCGCGAATCATCGCGGGCCCCATTGAAGCTTGCGCGATTCGGGTGTGCTGTGACCCGGCGCGCGCGCCTCTCTCCCGCGAATCATCGCGGGCCCCATTGAAGCTCCGCGTCCACGAAGAGCACCCAGCTCTGTAGGCCGCTCTCTCCCGCGAATCATCGCGGGCCCCATTGAAGCGCTATTCGCACGCGCTCGACCCGCCAGGTCAACCACATCTCTCTCCCGCGAATCATCGCGGGCCCCATTGAAGCGCCGTGCAGTACGACGTACAGCGCTCGCTCAACGTGCTCTCTCCCGCGAATCATCGCGGGCCCCATTGAAGCCTATGGTGGTGAGAGGCGAGCGCATCGCTCGCCCGATAGCTCTCTCCCGCGAATCATCGCGGGCCCCATTGAAGCCCCCACGACGCGACCCAGCTACTCGCTCGAGCCGACTCTCTCCCGCGAATCATCGCGGGCCCCATTGAAGCGTCAAGTCCAGCGCGCGGGCAAACTCCTCTCCATAGACTCTCTCCCGCGAATCATCGCGGGCCCCATTGAAGCTAGAGCGCTGCGAGCGCCTTCGACACGGCAACCACCTCTCTCCCGCGAATCATCGCGGGCCCCATTGAAGCCGTTCCGGTCTTGCACTCGTCGAGAATCAGATTCCCGCTCTCTCCCGCGAATCATCGCGGGCCCCATTGAAGCTCGCGAGTGACGACCTCAGCCTGGTGCGCATCACGGCTCTCTCCCGCGAATCATCGCGGGCCCCATTGAAGCCGGGCTCGACTGAGTGCATCGCGGGCGGACTGGGTCCTCTCTCCCGCGAATCATCGCGGGCCCCATTGAAGCCTCCTTGTAGAAAGATGGGGACCCCCGCAACAGCAACCTCTCTCCCGCGAATCATCGCGGGCCCCATTGAAGCTCGGACTGGAACACCCTCAGCGCCTTGACCGTGCGCGCTCTCTCCCGCGAATCATCGCGGGCCCCATTGAAGCGAGCAGCGCAAGGCTCTCCTCGGGCAGCTGCACCACCTCTCTCCCGCGAATCATCGCGGGCCCCATTGAAGCACCTCCTTGCGCCAATGTCTGCCGGGCGTCTTGGCGCGCTCTCTCCCGCGAATCATCGCGGGCCCCATTGAAGCGAGTGCGGCGGCGACCGTTGCTACGCGCCGCCCACCGACTCTCTCCCGCGAATCATCGCGGGCCCCATTGAAGCTCGACAATGAACGTCCCGGAATACCTGCGATCAGTGTCTCTCTCCCGCGAATCATCGCGGGCCCCATTGAAGCCCGCACCCGGAGGGCCAGGGGCAGTGAAGGCCAGAGTCCTCTCTCCCGCGAATCATCGCGGGCCCCATTGAAGCACTGACGTATGGAACAAGATGCGCGGGTGGCAGGGTGCTCTCTCCCGCGAATCATCGCGGGCCCCATTGAAGCAGCAACACTGTGACTGCGTTGGATGGGACCGCTATCGCCTCTCTCCCGCGAATCATCGCGGGCCCCATTGAAGCTCGCCAGTAGGAAGTCTCGTCGAGCTTGAGGATCTGGCTCTCTCCCGCGAATCATCGCGGGCCCCATTGAAGCCCGCTCGTCGTGCGCGACTCGGGCGTCTGATGGAGGGCTCTCTCCCGCGAATCATCGCGGGCCCCATTGAAGCCACACGTACGAGCAGCCCGCGCCAGCCCTTCTTTTGAAACTCTCTCCCGCGAATCATCGCGGGCCCCATTGAAGCGCCAGGAACATCATCGCCGCCGCCTTGCCCTCCATCAGACCTCTCTCCCGCGAATCATCGCGGGCCCCATTGAAGCTCGGGATTGCTTGGGCGGTCATGAATCGCCAGCAAGCCTCTCTCCCGCGAATCATCGCGGGCCCCATTGAAGCACGGTTCCGGCCGCGTCCGTGACGGTCGACCACGAGCTCTCTCCCGCGAATCATCGCGGGCCCCATTGAAGCATGTAGGGGCTGTTGCGGAGGAAGACCTGCAGGACGCTCTCTCCCGCGAATCATCGCGGGCCCCATTGAAGCCTCTTCCTCCTTCTCTTCCATGAGAGTATCTACACGCCTCTCTCCCGCGAATCATCGCGGGCCCCATTGAAGCTTGTGATAGGGGAACATTCTCTCGATCCTCTTCCGAACTCTCTCCCGCGAATCATCGCGGGCCCCATTGAAGCCTCTTGTAGTAGATATCCAGAGCCCGCTTTTCCATGCCTCTCTCCCGCGAATCATCGCGGGCCCCATTGAAGCTGGGTGACGATTCCAAGGTGATCGGTCGCCAGGAACTCTCTCCCGCGAATCATCGCGGGCCCCATTGAAGCACTCCGAGGTGACGGTGCTGCGCGGAGCCGAGGGCCGCCTCTCTCCCGCGAATCATCGCGGGCCCCATTGAAGCCACGGCTGCGCGTGACGTCGCGTGCGCGCTGTGCTCCTCTCTCCCGCGAATCATCGCGGGCCCCATTGAAGCCCGCACAGTATCTCCCACGTGCCGCTGCCCAGCCGCTCTCTCCCGCGAATCATCGCGGGCCCCATTGAAGCGCCTCGAATCGACGTCAAGCGAGCCATTGTTGGATTCTCTCTCCCGCGAATCATCGCGGGCCCCATTGAAGCTCGGCGGTCACGAGCGAATTCGCGTCTGCTCCCGGCGACCTCTCTCCCGCGAATCATCGCGGGCCCCATTGAAGCGTCAAGTCGCGCATGAGCAAGGCCATGGCCGGAGGCCTCTCTCCCGCGAATCATCGCGGGCCCCATTGAAGCCCGATCAGTAGCGTCCGGAGCGTCGATCGAACGCGGGCCTCTCTCCCGCGAATCATCGCGGGCCCCATTGAAGCAACGATCGGTCCCGCGTTCCCGAGGTCCACGTTGATCTCTCTCCCGCGAATCATCGCGGGCCCCATTGAAGCGACATGACGGCAGTGAGCGCGACGAGCCCTCACGCCTCTCTCTCCCGCGAATCATCGCGGGCCCCATTGAAGCTTGCTCGAGGCCACGCCGGACACGGCCACGGAGCTGCTCTCTCCCGCGAATCATCGCGGGCCCCATTGAAGCGGCGAGTGGAAGATCACCAAGGTCAGCGACTACGGCACTCTCTCCCGCGAATCATCGCGGGCCCCATTGAAGCGAACTGAGGCGACGACTCATCCGCGCGAGTAGACGTCTCTCTCCCGCGAATCATCGCGGGCCCCATTGAAGCGACGCGCAGATCAACCCGATCATGCTCAGCTACGAGCTCTCTCCCGCGAATCATCGCGGGCCCCATTGAAGCTGTAGCCACATGCTGCGGACAGACGAGAAGCTACGGCTCTCTCCCGCGAATCATCGCGGGCCCCATTGAAGCCGCCGCCGCGTTTTGAGGTAGCTGAACTGCGTGACGGTCTCTCTCCCGCGAATCATCGCGGGCCCCATTGAAGCGGCTAGGTCTGGCAGGTCGGCCAGGCGTAGGTACGTGCTCTCTCCCGCGAATCATCGCGGGCCCCATTGAAGCTACCTGATCTCAATCATCACAGATCGCAAGTGGATCGGCACCTCTCTCCCGCGAATCATCGCGGGCCCCATTGAAGCGCTCACGCACATCAGATGACCCTGACCTCAGCGGCGCCCTCTCTCCCGCGAATCATCGCGGGCCCCATTGAAGGGTCGGGCTCTTGAGGCTGCCCTTTGCCGTTTGGTTTCTCTCTCCCGCGAATCATCGCGGGCCCCATTGAAGCAACTGGGACACCGTCGCGATGCTGATATCCGTGATGCCTCTCTCCCGCGAATCATCGCGGGCCCCATTGAAGCCGCGTGCAAGAGCTGGCAGACGCGTCGCACACGCGCGGATCTCTCTCCCGCGAATCATCGCGGGCCCCATTGAAGCTCTTCGTGCCCCGGTCGCCCGAGGCCGCGGATCAGCCTCTCTCCCGCGAATCATCGCGGGCCCCATTGAAGCTCGGCTCGCCGCCGCTGCCTCTGATGTGATGCTCATGATCTACTCTCTCCCGCGAATCATCGCGGGCCCCATTGAAGCGCCACTGACGCCTACCCACTCGCCTACAACGCCCCCTCTCTCTCCCGCGAATCATCGCGGGCCCCATTGAAGCGCGTCGTGGCGCCCGGAGAGGTAGCCGATCACCACCTCTCTCCCGCGAATCATCGCGGGCCCCATTGAAGCGGACGCTCGATCCGCGTTGGAACGGGTGGCGATCCCCTCTCTCCCGCGAATCATCGCGGGCCCCATTGAAGCACGTACGTCAGATTGCCGGCGCCATGGGTGTGCACGTCGTCTCTCTCCCGCGAATCATCGCGGGCCCCATTGAAGCGCTGTTAGGGGGCCGGCGACCATCATTGTCGAGGCTGCTCTCTCCCGCGAATCATCGCGGGCCCCATTGAAGCCCGTCCACCCCAGCCGGGATATCGATCGTCACCCGAACTCTCTCCCGCGAATCATCGCGGGCCCCATTGAAGCTGCATGACCGTGCGCGCGGCCGCAACCATGGCCTCCCTCTCTCCCGCGAATCATCGCGGGCCCCATTGAAGCACGGCGGCCATCAGGTGGCCCCGACGTGCGGACACTCTCTCTCCCGCGAATCATCGCGGGCCCCATTGAAGCGTCTCCTTCGCCGCGATGAACCGCCGTCGCGCCGCGACTCTCTCCCGCGAATCATCGCGGGCCCCATTGAAGCGCGATTTCGTAGGACATGAGATTCTCCGGCGGCTACTCTCTCCCGCGAATCATCGCGGGCCCCATTGAAGCGCCCTCTGCCGCGGCTGCCACATCGGCTCAGCGCATCTCTCTCCCGCGAATCATCGCGGGCCCCATTGAAGCATCGGCGGCGGGATCTCAACGAGCATCTCTGATCTGCTCTCTCCCGCGAATCATCGCGGGCCCCATTGAAGCGCGGCCTCAGCATCGCCGAGCTACGGGGTGAGCCATCTCTCTCCCGCGAATCATCGCGGGCCCCATTGAAGCGTTTTTGAGCAAGCACTACACAGGCGTCATGGGTCACTCTCTCCCGCGAATCATCGCGGGCCCCATTGAAGCGGATGTTCGGCTGTATGCAGTCGCTGGCGATTGCGACTCTCTCCCGCGAATCATCGCGGGCCCCATTGAAGCATGCGCCGTCCGCCGCCGCCGCCCGCTCCTGCTCCGCCTCTCTCCCGCGAATCATCGCGGGCCCCATTGAAGCACCTCGTGTCGGGAGGTCTTGATGGTTGTAGTCATGACTCTCTCCCGCGAATCATCGCGGGCCCCATTGAAGCAGCCGACCTGCGCGGTGCTCGAGATGACGATCTCATCTCTCTCCCGCGAATCATCGCGGGCCCCATTGAAGCTACCAGAGCCTCGCGAACGCCGTGCCAGGCTCCAACGACTCTCTCCCGCGAATCATCGCGGGCCCCATTGAAGCTTTCAGTCATGACCCTATGTTGCCATACGCTCGAATAACTCTCTCCCGCGAATCATCGCGGGCCCCATTGAAGCGTCAAGGCTCGCATGAGCAAGGCCATGGCCGGAGGCGTCCTCTCTCCCGCGAATCATCGCGGGCCCCATTGAAGCCTCTACTTCCTCACCGCTACGCGGACAAGACACGCGCCTCTCTCCCGCGAATCATCGCGGGCCCCATTGAAGCAGCGCCGCTGCCACGATGCGCTCGGCCATCAGTCGACTCTCTCCCGCGAATCATCGCGGGCCCCATTGAAGCGGGGTACTTGGTCCATTGCCCGCGCCCCCACAAGCCACTCTCTCCCGCGAATCATCGCGGGCCCCATTGAAGCAGCGAGCAGGCGCGGCGCATGCTGCCGGACTACGCCTCTCTCCCGCGAATCATCGCGGGCCCCATTGAAGCCGCGTGGACGTGCGCGTAGGCCAGCGCGTGCGCCGCCTCTCTCCCGCGAATCATCGCGGGCCCCATTGAAGCCGCGCGTTGCCCCGTCGCATGCGTACCGCGGCCGAATCCTCTCTCCCGCGAATCATCGCGGGCCCCATTGAAGCCAATCGCGGTCTCGGCCGCTATCTCGCTGGCCATGCTCCTCTCTCCCGCGAATCATCGCGGGCCCCATTGAAGCATGCTCGAGCGCCGTAGGACGTCGAGGGCCTGCCTCACTCTCTCCCGCGAATCATCGCGGGCCCCATTGAAGCGCCACCTTCAGCGCAGCCTTCGCGATGGCGCGGAAGGCTCTCTCCCGCGAATCATCGCGGGCCCCATTGAAGCGCGCCGCCGTGGGCAGGTGGCTTGAGCAGCTGGAGACTCTCTCCCGCGAATCATCGCGGGCCCCATTGAAGCCCGGCAGCCACCTTGTTCCTGATGCCCGTGTCCGCACGCTCTCTCCCGCGAATCATCGCGGGCCCCATTGAAGCGGAGGCGTCGACGATGTTCCGCTGTAGCCTGCGCAGCTCTCTCCCGCGAATCATCGCGGGCCCCATTGAAGCTCCCCTATGTTGGCTACCGTGGCAGCAGTCAAATCAGCTCTCTCCCGCGAATCATCGCGGGCCCCATTGAAGCGCGCGCGTCTATCTTGCTCCGCGTACCGATGGGCCCTCTCTCCCGCGAATCATCGCGGGCCCCATTGAAGCGTGATGATCAGCTGCGGACGCGCGCCGACCAAGCTGGCTCTCTCCCGCGAATCATCGCGGGCCCCATTGAAGCCAGGAGGTCCTAGACGCCATCCTCGAAATCCGGAAGGACACTCTCTCCCGCGAATCATCGCGGGCCCCATTGAAGCCCGGGACCGCCGTCCCGAACGCATCGCGACCCGTGCGCTCTCTCCCGCGAATCATCGCGGGCCCCATTGAAGCCCACCACACACCGACTGGACCGCATCCCTGAACGGATCTCTCTCCCGCGAATCATCGCGGGCCCCATTGAAGCGTGCCAGGCTACGTCTTCGGCGAGTACGCCGCCCGCGTGCTCTCTCCCGCGAATCATCGCGGGCCCCATTGAAGCCGCCGGGCGAGCGTTGCCCGCGTGCCAGGCCAGGTCCTCTCTCCCGCGAATCATCGCGGGCCCCATTGAAGCAGCGCAATCCGCAGAGCACGCCTGACCTCATCCCGCTCTCTCCCGCGAATCATCGCGGGCCCCATTGAAGCCGCAGTCGCGCGGCGAAGTCGGCGAAGAGCGTCTCCTCTCTCCCGCGAATCATCGCGGGCCCCATTGAAGCATGGAGAACAAGCGCCCAATCGCCCGTGTAGACGAGACCTCTCTCCCGCGAATCATCGCGGGCCCCATTGAAGCCATCGGGAGGTGAGTAATGGCTGAGCCCGAGCTGCTGATCTCTCTCCCGCGAATCATCGCGGGCCCCATTGAAGCGTTTCGACGAAGAACCTTGATCACGACGTTCTCGTGCTCTCTCCCGCGAATCATCGCGGTCCCCATTGAAGCGCCCATCCGTACGCGATCCTGTCCATCGCTCTGCTCTCTCTCTCCCGCGAATCATCGCGGGCCCCATTGAAGCGCATCGCCGCGCAACGCGCGCGTCTGGGGGGCCTGATCTCTCTCCCGCGAATCATCGCGGGCCCCATTGAAGCCTGGGGGACGACGTCGCAGGCGCACTACACGAGCGACTCTCTCCCGCGAATCATCGCGGGCCCCATTGAAGCAGCGTGCCAGAGCTCTTGTAGACCGCGTCAGCCACGAGCTCTCTCCCGCGAATCATCGCGGGCCCCATTGAAGCAGCGTGATCACGTCTCCTGCGATGCTCTTGATCTCGCGTAGCTCTCTCCCGCGAATCATCGCGGGCCCCATTGAAGCGTGTCCATGGCGTGCGCGATAGCCACGTTGGTCAGCTCTCTCCCGCGAATCATCGCGGGCCCCATTGAAGCGACGTGGGGCAGCCGGGGTGGCCTTTCACGGTGTCCTCTCTCCCGCGAATCATCGCGGGCCCCATTGAAGCACCGTACGCCACCACCGGCGGGACCGGCTCGAGGACTCTCTCCCGCGAATCATCGCGGGCCCCATTGAAGCGGGTTGCCGTCGGTCTTGCGCGCGCCGGTCGCGATCCTCTCTCCCGCGAATCATCGCGGGCCCCATTGAAGCAACAGCTGGGTTACAGCGGCCCTACGCTTATGGGGCCTCTCTCCCGCGAATCATCGCGGGCCCCATTGAAGCTTTGGGGATATGCCTCCCATGCGCGCCGCTGTAGCCCCTCTCTCCCGCGAATCATCGCGGGCCCCATTGAAGCCGTTCTGACGTCGAATCGATGCAAGCTCGACTCGCCGCTCTCTCCCACGAATCATCGCGGGCCCCATTGAAGCGCGTAGCCCTGGGCGAGGGCGATCACCGGGACGATGCTCTCTCCCGCGAATCATCGCGGGCCCCATTGAAGCAAGGTCGGCGCGTTGACGTTCGGCGAGGCAACCTACTCTCTCCCGCGAATCATCGCGGGCCCCATTGAAGCCCGAGCTTGAACCGAATGGCCGCGTCGGGGTTTCGCCGGCTCTCTCCCGCGAATCATCGCGGGCCCCATTGAAGCCGCAGCAGCGCGCACTCATTGACCATGCGGCCATTCTCTCTCCCGCGAATCATCGCGGGCCCCATTGAAGCCACGCCAGGACGTCGACAATCGCGCTCACAACTGACGCTCTCTCCCGCGAATCATCGCGGGCCCCATTGAAGCTGCTACATGCAATCCGGCTACCTCTTCCCCTGGGTCCTCTCTCCCGCGAATCATCGCGGGCCCCATTGAAGCAGGAACTCCAGGTCAATGCTGCTAGGTAGGACACCGCTCTCTCCCGCGAATCATCGCGGGCCCCATTGAAGCCCGCCGAGCTGCTGAGCCTCCTCAGCGAAGCCTGCGACTCTCTCCCGCGAATCATCGCGGGCCCCATTGAAGCGTCGGCGGCGGGATCTCGACGAGCATCTCTGATCTGACCTCTCTCCCGCGAATCATCGCGGGCCCCATTGAAGCGGCGGCGTCCGTCGCTGCCATACCCACTACTAATGCATCTCTCTCCCGCGAATCATCGCGGGCCCCATTGAAGCAAGGTGGGCACGCTGACATTCGGCGAGGCGACCTACGGCTCTCTCCCGCGAATCATCGCGGGCCCCATTGAAGCAATCCTGCGGTTGCTGTCCAGTCAAAGCGGCCTCCTACCAACTCTCTCTCTCCCGCGAATCATCGCGGGCCCCATTGAAGCTTGGGCGCGGCCTTCTTGGTGGTCGAGGTTGACTCGGACTCTCTCCCGCGAATCATCGCGGGCCCCATTGAAGCTCGTGCGTGCAGAAGCCATCGTCGAGCTTGAACCAGACTCTCTCCCGCGAATCATCGCGGGCCCCATTGAAGCTCCGGGAGGCCGAGGCGACCACGCAGGCCCTCTCGACCACCTCTCTCCCGCGAATCATCGCGGGCCCCATTGAAGCGTTCAGCAGCAGGCGCGGACCGATGCGGCGACGCACTCTCTCCCGCGAATCATCGCGGGCCCCATTGAAGCATGCCGGCCACGATGGAGGACAACCCACACCTCGACCCTCTCTCCCGCGAATCATCGCGGGCCCCATTGAAGCAGGGGCCCGAGGCCGTGGCCGCGGCGAGCGAAGAGCCCTCTCTCCCGCGAATCATCGCGGGCCCCATTGAAGCGGCTGGAGTTTGTCTGCCAGTCGCAGCAGTTCGGCGGCGCTCTCTCCCGCGAATCATCGCGGGCCCCATTGAAGCGCTTCCAGGATCGCTACGCGCCGGCACAGGAGGCTGACTCTCTCCCGCGAATCATCGCGGGCCCCATTGAAGCTGCGCGCTGCTCGATGTGCTCAGCGTGGCAGCGATCCTCTCTCCCGCGAATCATCGCGGGCCCCATTGAAGCTGCTCGCACATGCTGCGGACAGACGAGAAGCTACGGAGCTCTCTCCCGCGAATCATCGCGGGCCCCATTGAAACGAGACGCACGCGCGGGTCCTGCGCGGTGTGGTACTCCCACTCTCTCCCGCGAATCATCGCGGGCCCCATTGAAGCTCCATGACGCTCGGCCGCGCGCCCGCGCCAGTTGTTGGGCCTCTCTCCCGCGAATCATCGCGGGCCCCATTGAAGCCCTGCGTCTCGGCGAAGGAGAGTCGCGCCTTGAGGTCCTCTCTCCCGCGAATCATCGCGGGCCCCATTGAAGCAGAACATCAGCAGTTCCAGGCACTTGCGCACGCGGCGATCTCTCTCCCGCGAATCATCGCGGGCCCCATTGAAGCCTTTCCTTGATCAAGAGAGACGTTGAACCGCTGTTAGCTCTCTCCCGCGAATCATCGCGGGCCCCATTGAAGCTTCCATAGGAGGCCACGGCCGCGCCTGCCGCATCCACCCTCTCTCCCGCGAATCATCGCGGGCCCCATTGAAGCAGCACACGTGCGGGCTGGGAGGCGCCAGGTGACCCGGCCTCTCTCCCGCGAATCATCGCGGGCCCCATTGAAGCGGTGGCGGGGAGCTCTCAGGCAACAGGGCGCTCGCCGAGCTCTCTCCCGCGAATCATCGCGGGCCCCATTGAAGCGCCAGCGCCCGCCCAGCGCTCTGGCCTTGGCGCTCACTCTCTCCCGCGAATCATCGCGGGCCCCATTGAAGCGTGGCCGAACTGCGCGAGCGCATCGGGGTGGCGCCATCTCTCTCCCGCGAATCATCGCGGGCCCCATTGAAGCAGCCACGCATGCGCGTAGGGGCGCGCGCGGGGCTTGCCTCTCTCCCGCGAATCATCGCGGGCCCCATTGAAGCGCGGTCTCAGCATCGCGGAGCTACGGGGTGAGCCATCTCTCTCCCGCGAATCATCGCGGGCCCCATTGAAGCGGGCGCACGGGGCTGATATGCGCCGTGGTCTCCGCCTCTCTCCCGCGAATCATCGCGGGCCCCATTGAAGCCGTGCGGGGAGACTAGAGGTATGGATATCGTCTCACTCCTCTCTCCCGCGAATCATCGCGGGCCCCATTGAAGCGTGCCTGGAGGTCTTGATGGTTGTTTCGGTCATGACCCTCTCTCCCGCGAATCATCGCGGGCCCCATTGAAGCTGCAATCCGCAGGGCGTGCTATCACCGACAGGCGGACTCTCTCCCGCGAATCATCGCGGGCCCCATTGAAGCGGCACGACCACAATCTGCGCACGGAGATGTGGTTCGACTCTCTCCCGCGAATCATCGCGGGCCCCATTGAAGCACGTCGGCACGAGGAAGGAGCCGCTGGCGCTGGTTCTCTCTCTCCCGCGAATCATCGCGGGCCCCATTGAAGCTCTCATGCTCTACCTCGCATCCCGAGCTCGCGGCTCGGCTCTCTCCCGCGAATCATCGCGGGCCCCATTGAAGCTGCGGTGAGCTGGTACACCCGCCCATCCTTCGTCTGCTCTCTCCCGCGAATCATCGCGGGGCGCGCGCGGGCCGCTCGGTAGACGCACCAACCCTGTTCTGCTCGGCCTACCCCATGCCCTGATGGTTGTTCCCGCGATGGGAGAGTTCCCAACGTCTCAGCTCGTAGCTCTCTGCGCCGGAGGACACGAAGGGATCCGCTTCGGCGATCATGCGTGCCTGATCTTCCGAGGACACGCGCAGGATCAGCATGCCTCCGGCGGCGTCTGTGAACGGGCCCGCGAGTTCGAGTTGGCCGTTGCTCTCGAGTCGCTTCAGGTGTGCGACGTGTGCTCGCACCAAGGTCTCGCTGAACAGCTCCGCTCGCGCATGCGAGAGCTGGATGACGTAGCGAATGTCAGTGTCCGATACCTTCGCTGGGGTCTTCTTCGGGTTCATGGGCGTTCTCCGAGTAGGCTCGCCTGGGCGTCTGGCGCCTCCACGGGGATCACGTCGGCGAAGACAAAGCCCTCGCGTTCGACCACGTCTCCGACTTCCACTGCGATCGGACTGGTCAGCATGGGCCCGGCGATCACGACGCTGTGAAACTCGCCGTTCTCGCCGCATGGATCCACAGCGTCAGGCAGCTCGTCCAGCAGCGCCTCGTCCAGCAGGCGGCCCGCGAAGTCCTGGCTCAGCGCCCTGGGGTCCACGCACGTGATCACGGCGCGCAGCCCGGAGCCGAGCATCTCTCGGACGAGCTCTTCCGTGTCTCGTTGCCACAGGGGGAAGACGCCTTGCATGCCGACGCTCGCGAGCTGTGTCTCGCGATAAGCGCGGATGTCCTGCAGGAAGAGATCGCCGAAGATCACGTGGCTGACGCCCTCGGCGCGCAGCTCAGCGAGGGCATCGGCCATCTGTCGCTGGTACGCCTCGTTGGAACAGGGCGACGGGATGCGCACCTTGGTGCAGGGAAGACCGAGAGCCGCGAGCTGCAGGTCGAGCAGCTCCTCGCGCACGCCGTGCATCGACACGCGCTCGTAGGGCTCGGTCAGCGTCGTCAGCACGCCGACCACCTCGAACGCTTCCGAGCGCTGGCTCACGTGCAGGGCCCACGCGCTGTCCTTGCCGGAGCTCCAAGCCACCACCGCCTTGGGACGCGCCGCCACTCAGGCCGCCGCCCGTGGATCGTGGGATACTCTGTCTTGGATCATCGTCGTGCTCCGCGCCGACGAGCTTACATCATGCGGAACGCGGGCTCGCGCGGTCCGTCGCTTGGGCTCGCCCTTGGCCGACATGAGATGGCTCAGATTGAATGTCTGCATGCTGGAGAGCCACGAAGCAGACATGCGCGCGTCCATTCTCAGCGTCTTCGTCGTCGTCTTCGCCGCCTGCGGCTCATCACCCTCCGTGCCCGGGGACACTGGCACGAGCGACGCTGACGCGCGTGACGCCGCGGCGAGCGACGGCGACCTGTCCGACGGCGCGTCGCTGGACGCGGGCGTGAGCGACGCGGGCGGACGGGACGCAGCGTCGCGTGACGCCGGGCGCGATGC
>JAADHO010000239.1 GCA_013151775.1 Deltaproteobacteria bacterium
CCTTCACGAAGCGCAGCTCACCCTCGAGCTCCTTGGCGAGCGCCGCGCCGCGCTCTTCGTTCATGTCCAAAGCGACGACCTTGGCGCCATCAGCCACGAAGCGACGCGCTGTCGCCTCACCGAGCCCGGAGGCACCACCCGTCACCAACACCACGTCGTTTGAAATCTGCATGGCGGTCATGTAGCGCGCCGTCCCTTCGGCGTCCGTGAGGGTCCACAGCTCATGCCCGAGAGACCGACCGGTGGATCGTGTGGTCCGCACTTGCTATGAGCGCGGCCGGTCCCCGTGCAGTTCGATAGCCCCGATTACGCGATCTTTCTCGGCCTCGCGCTCGTGGGCTACTGGCTCCTGCGCGACCGGCGACCCGCGCGCCTGCTCTTCGTCTTTCTGGCGAGCTGTGTCTTTTACATGGCGTGGCGGCCCTACTACATCGGGCTGATCCTCTTCTCCACCGTGCTCGACTACGTGGCCGGCCGGCAGATCGAGGCGGCCACTTCGGCCAAGCGGAAGAAGGCCTGGCTGCTGGTCAGCCTGACGGGAAACCTCGGGCTCCTCGGCACCTTCAAGTACTTCAACTTCTTCGCCAAGGCGCTGCACGACGGCTTCGCTCTGGCCCACCTGAACATCCCCACGGCGCACCTCGACGTGCTCTTGCCGGTGGGCATCAGCTTCTACACGTTCCAGACCCTCAGCTACACCATCGACATCTACCGCGGGAAATTGAAGGCGCGGAAGAGCTTCCTCGACTTCGGTTTCTTCGTCACCTACTTCCCGCAGCTGGTCGCCGGACCCATCGTCCGCGCCTCGGAGTTTCTACCCCAGCTGAAGCATCGCCCACGCCTCGACCCCGAGCGCGTCAGCCGCGGGCTCTTCTTGATCGGCACAGGCCTGATCAAGAAGGTCGCCATCGCCGACTACCTGTCGTTGAACCTGGTCGACCGCGTCTTCGACAACCCCTCCTTGTTCACCGGCCCGGAAGTCGTCGTAGCCCTCTATGGGTTCACCATGCAGATGTACTGCGACTTCTCCGGCTACACCGACATGGCGCGCGGCTCGGCGCTCTTGATGGGCCTCGAGCTACCCGAGAACTTCGACCGCCCCTACGCCACCACCAACCCGGCGGCCTTCTGGCGTCGCTGGCATATGACGCTCTCGAGCTGGCTGCGCGACTACCTCTACTTCCCCCTCGGCGGCTCCAGGCGCGGCGAAGGACGCGCCTACTTCAACCTCTGGCTGACCATGTTCCTGATCGGCATCTGGCATGGCGCATCCTGGACCTTCGTCGTCTACGGCGTGCTTCAGGCCACGGCCATGGTCGTCCACCGCTTCTTCTACAAGCGCAGCGGACGCACGCGCGACGCCACGGACGGGCGCTGGCTGACGGCGCTGAAGATCTTCGCCTGCCTGCAGTTCGTGGTCTTCTCGCGCATCCTCTTCCGCGCCAAGGGCCTCGACAACGCCTGGGAGGTCACCGCCCGCATCTTCAGCGGCACGCGCTCGTTGGCACAGATCACCTGGGGCCTGTGGCTGATGCTGGGCGCCACCTTCTTCTTCCACTACCTGCCCAAGCGCCACTTCCAGAACCTCGAGCGCGCCTTCGTGCGCATCCCCGCCTGGTCCCAAGGCCTGGCCCTCGCGGGCGTCGTCTACCTGCTCTCTCTGGTCGCCTCGAGCGACGCCGTCCCCTACATCTACTTCCAATTCTGATGGACCCCTACCGCACAGCACCGGAGCAGCCCGCCAACCTCACGCCGCGCGCGCTCCTGCATCTCGCGACCGCGGCGCTGGTGTTCATGGCCTGCATCGCGCTGACCTACGTGCTGCCCGAGGCTTGGGATCTGCGCCCGTGGAAGCCCGGCGAGCCCGTGCCTCTGGTGCGCGTCTTCCAACGCTGGGGTGACGTGGGGCTGCCCGCCTGGGCCGGCGCCGGCGACGAGTACGACGAGAGCTCGGGGCACGACTCGGCGCGCGTGGCCCACGAGCTCGGCTCGAGCGTCGCGGACAACCTCGGCGACGAGCACGGTCCCCGCGGCACGGGCCTCTCCATCGACCCGAGCGAGTACGCGGGCATCGACGTGCACCTCGAGGATCTGGGCGACCGCGGCATGGCGCCCTTCTACGAGGCGCTGCGGCGCACGGCCCTGGGTAAGCCAGGCGCCCTCACGCGCGTCGGCCACTACGGCGACTCGTCCATCGCCACGGACCTGATCACCTACACCCTGCGCCGCGATCTCCAGACGCGCTTCGGCGACGGCGGTCACGGCTTCGTGCTGATCAGCAAGGGCTACCTGCCCTACATGCACCGCGACGTGAAGACGCGATCGAGTCGCGACTGGATGCTGCGCGAGATCATGCGCAATCAAGATCGCGGCGGGCTCTACGGTTACGGCGGCATCCAGTTTCGCCCTCGGCCGACCTCCTGGGCGACCTTCGAGACGGACGACCACGGCCCCGTGGGCGGACGCGTGTCGCGCTACCAGCTGCTCTTTCAGCGCTTCCCCCACGGCGGCCTGATCAAGACACGGGTCGACCGCGGGCCCTGGCAGTTCACGCCGACGCGCAGCGACGAGGTGGAGGATGGCGTGGTCACCTTCGCCGTGCCCGACGGCCCTCATCGCCTCGAGCTGCGCTTCGGAGGCCACGGCAGCCTGCGCCTCTACGGCGTGGTGATGGAGCGCGACGGCCCCGGCGTGGTGTACGACTCCTTGGGCCTCGTGGGCGCGCGCGCGGCCCGGCTCTTGAACTTCGACCCGGAGCACATCCAGGCCCAGATCCGGGCGCGCCGACTCGACCTGCTCGTGCTCGGATTCGGCGGCAACGAGGCCTCGGACCGCATCCAACGCGAGCGCTACCAGGCGAGCTACGAGCAGGTGATCGATCGCATGCGCGCCGGCCGTGAGGACCTCGGCTGCGTGATCTTCGCGCCTCTGGACCAAGGCGAGACGGGCAGCCGGCGCCGCGTCGTGACCATGCCGAGCATCCCGGACATCGTGGCGGCGCAGCGGGCGGCGGCGCGCAGCCGGGGCTGCGCCTTCTTCGACACCTGGCAGGCCATGGGCGGCGAGGGCGCCATGGGCCGCTGGTATCGCGCCCACCCGCGCTTGGCGCTCGGCGACTTCCGTCACGCCACCCCGGCGGGCTACGAGGTGATCGCCCACATGTTCTACAAGGCGATGCTCGAGGGCTTCGCGCGCTGGCTAGAGGTGCGCCCGGAGGATCAGCCAGCGCCGGGAGACGCGGGCGCAGGAGACGCGGGCGCAGGAGACGCGGGCGCTGCAGACGCAGAGGCTCCTGCAGACGCGGGCGCCGGAGACGCGGGTGCCGAGTCGGGAGCAGCCGGCGCGCTCGACGCGGGCCCCGAGTAGCCGTCCATCAAGGCCTCGAGCAGCGTCTGACCGAGGCGCTGGTAGCCGCGCCGCGTGTAGTGGATGTGGTCGGGCGCGCCGTAGGGGGGATCCGCTGCCGACCACTCGAGCATGCTCAAGGGCCCGCCCTGAAACGCGACGAGATCGTAGAAACCACAGCCCAGCTCGATGGCCACTCGCCGCTGCACCTCGACCACCTGGGCCGTGCGAGGGCGATCCTCGAAGACGCCGTCTTCGATCTTCAGCGGTCGATCGCTAGGTCCGATCAGCAGGCAGGACGCCTCGGGCACGACCTCGCGCACACGCGTCAGCACCTGCCTCAATTTTTGCTCGTAGCGTTCGATGGGCGAGTCGTCGCCGCTCTCGTTCGTGCCGTAGGCGAGCACCACCAGGTCGGGACGACGTCGCGCCAGCTGATCGCGATAGGTCTCGTCGTTCCACAAGAGCTGCGAGCGCGCGCGCGCGCCGTTGATGCCCAGAGTGTCGACGACCACGCCGGGCCGCTCTCGCTCCATGGCCACACCGAAGATGCGCACCTTGCCCGTGCCATTGGCGCGCACCTCGAAGCTGTGGGCGCCGTCCTCGACGTGGAAGGTCGCGTAGGCGTCGCGGGCGGAGTCGGCGCGCGTGCGGATGCGACGCTGACGACGACCGTCGATGTAGACGTCGAAGCTGCCGCCTTCGGGCTGCTCGAGGTAGTAGAGATCGAAGATGCCCACGTGCTGACCGATGTCGCCATGGTCCGCCGTGGAGACGCGGCCGAAGGCGCCGGCGCGATCCGTCTCGATGTAGACACCGGCCACGCCGAAGCGATCTTCGTCTCGGCTGTGGGCGCGGATGCGATGCGGCTCCCAGCGTGTGCGGTTGCTCTCGACGCGCACGCCATCCTGTCGATAGCTGCGCCACGGCTGCACGGGCAGCACGAAGCCATGACCCGCGTCGCCGAAGCGTGCCTGCAGGGCGCGGCGCAGATAGCCCGTGTATAGATCGCTCGCCGTGTGCGAGGCGCCCCAGAAGAGCAGCCGCGCCTGACCTTCGCCACGCGCCGCACGCGCCAAGGCTGCGTGCAGGTGATCCATGGAGTGTCCGTCGGCGTCCTCGATGCGGATCGGCAGCCCGAAGGGGTGCTGCTCGAGGTCGGGCATGTGCAGCAGGCGACCTTCGCGCTCGGCGGCGACCACGGCGGGGGGCGGCTCGACCGCAGGCGAGACGACCGCGCGCTCGGCGACGTGCGCGGAGCTCTCGATGGCAGGCGTCGAAGCGCCGCTCGTGTGGACGTCGGCCACCGGATGGGGCGAGTCGCCGGCGGCGTGCCCGTAGGCGCAGGTAAAACTCGAGAGCACGCCGCAGCCCAGCAAGAGGGTGGTCAACGGAGAACTCAGGATTCGCGTGCGCAACACCCCTTCAAGATGGGGAGCCGAGGGCGCAGGGTCAAATTCGTGGCCGTCGCGCCCGTCAGCCCGCGCGCTACCTAGTGCCTCGGAGCGTAAGTTCGAGGCACTAGCGATAGCTGACGACGTAGGCCGAGAGGTCGATGTTGCCGCCGCGGGGTTCGCCGCCGGCGAAGCGGCCCCGATACGTGAGCTCGTTGTCCGCCGTGAGGTCCACGTCGGAGGTGATGTCGATGCGCCGCGCGGCGACGGGCAGACCGGGGCACCAGCCCGCGCGACCGGGCGCCCAATTGCCGTACTGCCCGGGGATCACGCCCTCACGACTCTTGTCGGCGCAGCCCATCGCCACGCCCGCCTCGCCCTCGAAGGAGACGCGGTGTGGAGGCTTGCCGGTGATGGTGAACTCGTGCTCGTGGTTGCACCACTCGGCGCAACCGTCGCCGTCGGTCTGTCCGTGACCGCTGACCAAGATCACCAACTCCACGCGCGTGGTCCCGGCCGGAGGCGTGAAGTGAAAGGGCGCTTGGCTGGCGTTGTAGCTCGCGTCGAAGGCGCCGCCGGTGAAGGCGCGCTGCACATCGATGGAGGTCTCCGCTGCGCCAGCGACGAACAGGCGCATGCTGATGTTCACCTCGCGCTCCGTGGCGCGCTCCCAGCTCGGACCCATCACGACGCGCAGCGTGCGCGCGCCGCCGTCCGCGAGCAGCCCGAGGAAGGGTGTGGCGTCGATCACCCAGCGCCGACGACCCGGGCGCGAATACGGCGTGATCCAGCGCACCAGCTCACGCCGATCGTCGCAAGCGTCGTTCATGCACAGCTCGATGCCGGCGATGCGATCCCACTCGGAGCAGTCGCGCGCGCCGCTGTGGCAGGTGAGCTGCACGTCCAACTCGAGCGTGTCGAAGCCGGCCATGGCCGCCGCGTCGGGCAGCGCGATGGGGCGGTCCACCACGCGCTCGCTGAGGGTCTCGGCGCTGATCACGGGCACGAGGGTGGGCGTCGGCTCGGCCGCGAGCCGCTCACGCAAGGCGGCGCGGTAGTTGTAGTAGTGGCCGACGTAGGCGGCCATGGCCAAGCGGCTGACGAAGCCCACCGACGTGACCTGCGCCAAGGAGCCGACCGGATCGAAGCGCTGATCGCGGGCGATGGCGAAGGCGAGCGCGATGCCCGGCTGCGCACGCGCGCGGTCGCCCACGCTGCCCACGAGCTCGAGCAGAGGCGTGGTGACGTAGTGGACGCGCGCACGAAACGCCTCGGCGGCGGCGTCGTCGATCCTGGACAGAGAGTCTTCGATGTTCGCGCGCATGGCCTCGACGCGCGCTCGCGCGGCGGCGGCGTCGGACTCGTAGGAGGTGAAGAAGAACTGCACGTTCTGGGGCGAGTTCTCCACGAGTCCGTCGGCGAAGGAGCGCCACAGGGCGTCGCCGTCGGGGACCGCCGCGTAGTTCAAGAAGACGTAGCTCTCGCATCCGCTGAAGTGCTCGCTCAGCGTCCACGGATCACCCGAGAGGGTGTCGACGGTGAAGTCCCCAGCGACGTCGCCGAAGCCGGAGCCTGTGCTGGCGAGAAACTCCGCGCGCGGCAGGCCCATGGCGTCGCAGACGTCTCCGGTGGGCGCGCCCGTGTCGAGGGCGGCGTCCGTGGCCGAATCGTCGGCCGCATCCGGCGACGCGCTGTCGACGGCGGCGTCGCCCGCGTCCACTGCCGCGTCGGATCCCGAGGACGAGCCCCCGCAGGCGACGCTGAGCGGGACGCAGAGAGCGAAGAGAACGCGAAGGCAGCGCATGGCCCAAAGGTAGACCGAGCCAGAACACGTTTCAACGCCGCCTCCGCGCCCCTCAGGCAGCGCGCCCATTGTCGCGCGTGCGGGCGCGCCCTAGCATGTCGCTGTGCGAGCGAGGAGCTATCCCCGTCGATTTTCGGAAAGGCCAGGCGTCGTTCGCGTCAGCTTGCTCGCGTGTGCCTGGCTCGTGGCCTGTGGCGGCCCGGGGGCGCCCGACGCCAGCGTCGACGCGACTCCGCCTCCGCCCATGGACAGCGGTACCGTCGAGGCCGGTCTCGACGCGGCCACCGCGGACGCCAGCGCCAGGCCCGTGGACGCCGGAGGGCCGACGCGCTTCTTCGAAGACGTGACGGCGTCGTCGGGGATCGACTTCGATCATCGCCCATGGCCCGTCGACCTACCCGAGCGCTTCGCTGGAGGCGTCTGCGCCATCGACGTGGACGGAGCTCCGCCCCTCGACCTCTTCTTCGCCTTGACCCATGGCTTCGAGGGGGACTCCCGCCTGTATCTGGCAGACGGCGCGCTGCATTTTCACGACGCCACGCGCGAGGCCGGGCTGCTGGGCGTGCGGGCCGTCGGCTGCCTGGCCTTCGACGTCGACGCGGACGGAGACGACGACCTGCTGGTCACGGGTCTGGGCGGGCCGCGACTCTTCGAGAACGTCGCCGGCCGCTTCGTGGAGCGAGCCGAGCGGCTGGTGTTCGACGCCGACCCCCTCGACTTCTTCGCGGGCGCGTCCGCGGGCGACGTGGACGGGGACGGTGACCTCGACCTGCTGGTCGCGGGCTACGCCTTCGTGGACCCCAACGTCTGCGCCGACGCCGCGCCCCCAGACTGGAGCATCTGCCGCAGCGGCGTCTTCGGCTACCCCTTCATCGCCGACCTCTTGCTGATCCAAGGCCCAGACGGCGTGTTTCGAGATCAGGCCGCGAGCCTCGCCCCTGACCTGCTGCGCTCCGAGCCCGCGCTGGTCGTGGCCATCGCAGACCTCGACCACGACAGACGACCCGAGCTCTTCGTGGCCAACGACCTCGGGGTGGCCTTCCCGAACCGCGCCCTCGTGCGGGACGCGAGCGGCCAGTTCAGCGATCGAGCCTGGGCCCTGGGCGTGGACTGGACGGCGGACGAGCAGGGCGTCGACGCCATGGCCTTCAGCATGGCCGATCTCGACCAGGACGGAGAGCTCGACTTCGTCATCACGGGCTTCGAGCACCAGCCCACCGCGGTCTACCTGTGCGGCGCGACGGGACCGTGTGAGGACTCCTCGAGCGCCATGGGCACCCCGGCTCGACGCGAGAGCTTCCGCTACGGCGCGGCGCTGCTGGACGTGAACCTCGACGGCCGGCCCGATCTGATCGAAGCGACCGGACACTACTTTACGGACGCGGAGCTAGCCTCCGGCGCGCGCGCCACCGAGGGCCTCCACGGCCCCCAGGCCCAGCCCGCCAACCTCTACCTCGGCACGCCCGACGGGCGCCTGAGCCTGCCCGAATTGGCGCCGGGCGACGCCCTGCTCACGCCACGGGTGAGCCGCGGTCTGAGCGTGATCGACCTCGACGACGACGGGCGACCCGATGTGGTCTTCGCGCCTGGCAGCGGCTCCCCGGCCGTGTTGCACAACATCGCGGAGCCCGTCGGCGAGCCCTTGGTGATCACCCTCAGGGGTCGACCTCCCAACACCGAGGCCGCGCTCGCCCACGTCGAGGTGCGCGTGGCGGGCAGCCTGCTGGTTCGAGATCGACTCGTCGGCGAAGGCTACCTGGGAAACTTCGACCGGCGTCTCTTCTTCGGTGTGCCCAGGGGCTCGCGCGCGGAGGTGCGCGTGCGCTGGCCAGACGGAAGGGTGACGACGCGCAGCGGCGTGGCCGCGGGCAGCCGACTCGAGCTGCGCGAGCCCTGAGTGCGATAGACGTCGACGACGACCAAGCTCGATCGCGGCGCCGGAGGCGTAGCGCCCATCCGCTCGGCAGCTCAGCCGGAGGCCTGCACGAGGCGCCCCACGAGGCGCACGAAGGGGCTCTCGTGTTCAGGATCGATGGCGGAAAACTCGCCGAGGTAGGCGAGATGGCCCTGGTCCAGGATGGCGACGCGAGAGGCGAGGCGGCGCGCGGTGACTGGATCGTGGCTGACGTGCAGCACGCTGCTCTCGCGTTCGCCAAAGAGCGCCGCGAAGAGCTCGAGCAGCTCGTCCTGAAGGCGGATGTCGACGTTCGACAGGGGCTCGTCGAGCAGCACCACGTCGGGCTCGAGCACCAAGGCACGGGCGATGGCCACGCGCTGCCGCTCACCTCCTGACAGCTCGCCGACGCTGCGGCGCTGCATACCGCCGAGGCCCACGCGCGCGAGCATGTCGTCGCTGCGCCGGCGCGCATCGTCACGCGCTACGCCCTTCGCGCGCAGGCCGAAGGCGAGGTTGCCCTGCACGTCGAGGTGCGGCCACAGAGCGAGGTCTTGAAACACCACGGCGAGGTTTCGCTCCTCGGGCGGCCGCAGCACGCGCCCCGCGTCACTCACGAGCTCGCCGCCGAGAAGCACGCGGCCGCCCGTCGGCGGGACGAAGCCCATCACCACGCGCAGCAGACTCGACTTGCCCGAGCCCGAGGCGCCCAGGATCGCCAGCACTTCTCCCGCCGCCAACGCCAGCGTCACGCCCTCGAGCACCGGCTCGGCGCCATAGCTCACGCTCACATTCTCTAGGCTGACACGCATGCTCACCGTCTCCTCCAGCTCCACAAGAGCGCGCCGCCCAGCGCGAGCACGCCCGCGGTCAGAGCCACGTGCAGAGTCGCCAGCGCCGCCAGCGCCGGCGCGGGCCCGTTGGCCTCGAGGGTGAAGATGCGAATGGGCAGGGTCTCACGCCCCGGCGGATAGAAGCTCACCAGCGTGTCCAGGTCGCGCAGCGTGAAGACCATTGCGAGCAGCCAGGCCGCCAGCACAGCGCGCGCGTGCATGGGCAGCACGACGCGCAGCATGCGCCTGAGGTAGCCGGCGCCCGCCACGGCGGCGGCCTGCTCGAGCTCGGGCGGGCTCTGGCTGACCGAGGCCGCCAACGTGCGCACACCGAAGATGGAGTAGCGAGCCACCATACCCAGCACCATGATGGCCGTGGTCGCGTAGACGAAGTGGGTGGCGCGGTGATGAAAAGTGGCGACCAGACCCAGACTCAGGACGGCCGCCGGCATGACGAAGGCGAGCACGCTCAGCGCGTCGAGGCTGGCGCTCCAGCGTTGGCGTCGCGCCAGGCGCGTCCCCAGCACGAGGCCAAGCGCGGTGATCACGCTGGCCGAGAGAGCGCCCACCACGAGACTCTGCCACGGGCTCGCGCCGGCCCACTGCTCGATCGCGGCGAGCCCTCCTCGCCTCGCCTCCCACGCCAGAGCGGCCAGCGGCAGCAGCCCCAGCGCGACGAAGGCCCAGACGCCCAGGCTGACGAGCTCGCGGGCGCGTCCCAGCGCCAGGGGCCTCGGCGCCGTCCCCCGAGCGCCCAGGGAGGCGAAGCTGCGACGACCGATCACGCGACGCTCGAGCCAGAGCAGCAGCAGCGCCACGGCGAGCAAGGGCAAGACCAGCGCGACGGCCTCACCCGGCGCGTAGCGCGCGCTCGCCAGGCGCGTGAAGACCGCAGCCGGATACGTGCGCACACGCAGCAGCGACGGCACCCCCAGCTCCGAGAGGCTCAGGGCGAAGACGACCAGCGCGGCGAAGGCGATGGCGGGTCGGGCGAGGGGCAAGAGCACGCGCCTCATCACGCGCCCAGGGGGCGCTACCACGCGAGCAGCGTCCTCGAGGCTAGGGTCGACGCCGCGCAACCCCAGCACGGTCAGGCTCGTGACCACGGGGCTGAAGACCAGGCCCTGAACGAGGACCACGCCGATCGGGCTGAAGAGCAGGCGAGCGCCGAGGGCGGAGCCCCAGGGCGCATCCCGGCCCAGGAGCTGAAACCAGCCCAGCGCGACCAGGAAGGGCGGTAGGAAGAGCGGAAAGGCATGCAGCCAGAAGACCAGATGGCGTCCGCGGACGTCCGTGCGACCGAGCAGCACGCCCAGGGGCACGCCCACGAGCAGCGCGAGCGCGGTGGTCGCCAGGGCGAGACCGAGGCTGCGGGCGAGCAGATCGAGCAGGCGCAGGCTGCCGAGGAGCGCCGCGAGCTGAGGGAGCCGAGCCGAGCCGAGCAACTGCGCCAGCAGAGCCAGCAGCGGCAGCAGCGCTACCGACAGCAGGCAGAGCGCCGCGAGCGCGAAGACCACGGGCTCCTCGAGGCGCTGCCAGCGTCGACTCAGAGCCCCACCCACTGCCTGAGCCAGGGCTCGATGCGGTTCATGGTGAGCGCCAGCTGGGAGTAGTCGACCGGCATGGCGCGAATCTCGTCGGCGCTCCGCACGCCCTCGGGCGTGGCCACGCCGGAGCGCAGGGGGATGTGTCCTCCCTCCTCGGCCAGGCGACGCTCCACGTCCGCGCCCAGCAGGCAGTCGATCAGTCTGCGACCCGCCTCGGCGTGGGGCGCGCCTCGCATCAGCACGACGCTGGTGGGCATCACCAGAGTGCCCATGCCGTCCTGGTCTGGGTACACGATGGCCACGTGCGCACCCGACTCGCGCGCCTCGAAGGCGTCGTCCGTGTCGACCAGGCCGAAGGCGACCTCGCCACTCACGACCAGCCGCGCGACCTCGCCGTTGGAGCTGGCGACGCGCACCTCGTTCTGCTTCAGAGAGTCCATGAAGGCCCGGCCTTCGTCGTCTCCCCAGGCGGAGAAGAGCGCGGCCACATGCGCCGTGGTGGTGCCGAAGAGGGGATTGGCGATGGCCGTCTGTGCGCGCCAGCGCGGCGCCGCCAGATCACGAATGGACGTGGGCATGACGTCCGGATCGACGTGACCCGTGTTCACCAGCAGCACGCGCGCCCGGGCCGCCAGGCCCGTCCAGCTGCCATCCTGCGCGCGGAAGGCCCGGGGGATCTCGGACGCCACGGGCGAGACGTAGGGCTCGACCAGATTCCGCTCCATCAACACGAAGGGGCGCACGGGATCTCCCGACCAGAAGACGTCCGCCTGGGGCGCGTCGGCCTCGGCGATCAGGCGATTCAGCACGCCCGTGCTCTTGGTCTCCTCCGTGTCGAAGACGGCCCGCACGCGCTGATGCGTCTCCTGCCCACAGGCGCGAAAGACGGGCTGGGAGAAGACCTGATCCACGGAGGTGTAGACCACCACCTCGGGCTCCGTCGGGCCGCCACAGTCGCCGCAACCCGCGGCGCCCACGAGCAGCGTGAGCAGCGCCCAGAGGGCCTGAGGTGGGCGACTCATTCGGCTTCGCCCGAGGCCTCGCGCACGCGCAGCGAGTCGAACTGGGTCTGGGCGTCCGCCTTGGTCCAGAGGCCCACGCAACCCGCCGCGGAGAAGGTGGTGTCGTGCGCCTCGAGGTAGCGCTCGCCGTCCAGGAAGCACTCGATGTGATCGCCTCGCATGACGACGCGCAGCGTATGCCAGGCGGCGTGGTCGAGGCGTGGAGACGCGCTCTTCAGCATGCGGCGCACGCCGCGCACGACGGTGTAGAGGCGCAGGTTGTCCTCCAGTGGGTTGTAGCGAACGACGTAGTAGTCCTCGCCTCCCTGCGCACGCCAGATGAGACCACCGCCTCGATCGATGCGTCCGGCGATGGCGCGCAGCGTCACCGTGACGTCCACGTCGGCGTAGCTCGTGCCGGCCGCGAGCACGACGTTGAAGTCCGCGTCTCGGCTCTGGGCTTGCTGCGCCAAGGCGCGCCCACCGCTCGGCGCCGAAGCGTCCTCGACCACCTGCCAGCTCCCGACGCTGACCTCGAAGCCCGCGGGCGTCTGCCCGGGCGCGTCTCGGTCGAAGTCGAAGACGCGCGTGCCGTCTTCGGGCGCGGCCATGGGCGCCGCAGCGGCCGGAGGCGCCGCAGCGGCCGGAGGCGCCGCAGCGGCC
>JAADHO010000162.1 GCA_013151775.1 Deltaproteobacteria bacterium
GCCTACGCGCCCATGGGCATCACGGCGGAGAACGTCGCCAACAAGTTCGAGGTCACGCGCGAGATGCAGGAGCAGTTCGCGGTCGCCAGCCAGGAGAAGGCCCTGAAGGCCATCAAGGACGGCAAGTTCAAGGACGAGATCGTCACGGCCCACGGCGTCCACTACCCCAAGGGCGAGCGCGAGCTCTTCGAGTTCATCGTCGACGAGCTACCGCGCGCCGGCACCACCGTGGAGGGCTTGGCCAAGCTGAAGCCGGCGTTCTCCACGACCGGCAGCGTCACGGCGGGCACCTCGTCGCCCCTCTCGGATGGCGCGGCGGCGGCCCTCGTCACCAGCCTCGACGTGGCCGAGAAGCTCGGCGTCGAGCCCCTCGGCTACTTCCGCGGCTTCACCGTAGCGGGCGTCGATCCGGCGCTGATGGGCATCGGGCCCATCCCCGCGGTCACCAAGCTGCTCGAGCGCCACGGCCTCAGCATCGATGACATCGATCTGATCGAGCTGAACGAGGCCTTCTCGAGTCAGTCCATCCACGTGAAGCGCACGCTCGGCATCCCCGACGAGAAGCTGAACGTGAACGGCGGCGCCATCGCGCTCGGTCACCCCTTGGGGTGCACAGGCGCGAAGCTCAGCGCGACGCTGCTCTACGAGATGAAGCGGCGCGACGTGAAGCGCGGCATCGTCACCATGTGCATCGGTGGCGGCATGGGCGCGGCGGGCCTCTTCGAGCGCGTCTGATCCAGCGAAACTGATCCTGAACCACGAACACGGCCGGCGAGGCGACTCGTCGGCCGTCGTCGTTCAAGGCGAAGGTGGCGCCTCGTCATCGGGCAGCTCGAGCAGGACTCGCCAGTGGCCGCCTTCGAGGCGCATGCCCACTTCGGCGCGCTCGCCCTCCCCTCGGCCGCGCACCACCACCGTGGCCCGCTCGCCGTCGACCTGCGCGGTGAAGCCATCCCCGCTGCGCGGGCTGAAGCGCATGCGGAAGCGCCCCGGCACCAAGAGCTCGTAGGGCTCGAGATCGCGTCCGCCCGCCAGGGCCGTAGCCAGGCGCGCCCGGCGTCTCAGCGCCTCGCGGCTGGGCTCAGCCAGCAGCGCGAAGGCCTGCTCGCGGGCGCTAGGCTGGGTGCGGCTGCGCTCCATGGCGGCGAGGAAGAGGCGCAGGGCCCCCACGGGATCGTCATCCGTGGGCGCCGTCGAGCAGGACATCAGGACCAGAGCGAGCGCTGACGCACAGAGCAGGAGCCACCGTGGTTGACGTGCCATGGGCGGGAGATAACATTCGCGGCGCCCATGGACACCCCCTCGCAGCCAGAAGCCTCCGAGCACGCAGCCTTGGACCTGGGCCTGATCCAGACGCTGAAGGCGGACGGTCAGCTCGTGGACGTGGACACGCCTGTGCCCACAGACGACGTCCTGGCCGAGATGCACGCGCTGATGCTGAAGATGCGCCGCCTCGACGAGCGCATGATGCTGCGCCAGCGGCAGGGCAAGATCGGCTTCTACGGCGCCGTGACGGGCCAAGAGGCGACGCCCGTGGCCACCGTCTTTGCCACCCAGCCCAGCGACTGGATCTTCCCCGCGCTGCGCGAGAACGCGATCATGCTCGGGCGCGGCTTCCCGCTCGAGAAGTGGCTCGCGCAGGTCTACGGCAACTCGGGCGACGTGCTCAAGGGCCGGCAGATGCCGAGCCATATGTCGGGGCGCGAGGTGAACCAGGTCTCCTGGGGCTCCTGCCTCGGCCCGCAGCTCACCCAAGCCGTGGGCGCCGGCCTCGCCGCCCGTGCGCGGGGCGACGACATGGTCAGCGTGGCCTTCCTCGGCGACGGCACCACGAGCGAGCCCGATTTCCACACGGCCATGAACTTCGCCGGCGTGACCAAGGCGCCCTGCGTGATCGTCTGCCAGAACAACCACTGGGCCATCAGCGTGCCGAGTGAGAAGCAGACGGCCGCCGAGACCTTCGCCATCAAGGCGCGGGCCTATGGCATGCCGGGCCTCCGTGTGGACGGCAACGACGTCCTAGCCCTGACGCGCGTGCTGAGCGAGGCCGTGGAGCGCGCCCGATGCGGCGAGGGCCCGAGCTTCATCGAAGCCGTCACCTACCGCATCGGCGCCCACAGCTCGAGCGACGACCCAACGCGCTATCGCAGCGAGTCGAGCGCTGGAAGAAGCGCGACCCGCTGCTGCGCCTCGAGCGCTACCTCAGGGCGTGCGGGCTGCTCGACGACGCCAAGCGCGAGGCCATGGCAGAGGCCCTCGACGCGGAGATCTCCGAGGCCATCCGCGCGGTGGAGGGCCTCGACCCTCCTTCGCGCGCGAGCCTCTTCGAGGACGTCTACGCGGAACTCCCCGATGGCAGGCTGCCCTGGCATCTCGAGGAGCAGTACGCGGAGTCGCGCGCCTCCGGAGACGCGCCCGAAAATCATTGAGCTGAGAATCATCGAACCTGGACCGAGGCCTCCGCCTCGAGTCGAGCAGCGGCGCGGCCGCATGGAGTGAGCATGGCGGAAGACACCTTTGAAGCGATCGTCATCGGAGGCGGCCCCGGCGGCTACGTCGCGTCCATCCGCCTCGGGCAGCTCGGCGTGAAGACCCTCTGCGTCGAGAAGGAGTACATGGGCGGCGTGTGCCTGAACTGGGGCTGTATCCCGAGCAAGGCGCTGATCGCGGCCACCTCCTTGGTCGAGAAGATCCGCGGCGCCTCCGAGATGGGCATCACGGTCGGCGACCTGAAGATCGACGTCGCCAAGATGCAGGTCTGGAAGGAGGGCATCGTCAAGAAGCTCACCGGCGGCGTGCGCGCGCTGGTCAAGGGCAACGGCGCTGAGATCATCGACGGCAGCGCTGAGCTCGTCAGCAAGGACACGGTCGAGGTCACGCTGGCGGACGGCACGAAGAAGCGCTTCAAGGCGACCAAGGGCATCATCCTCGCCACGGGCGCCGAGACCCTCGAGATCCCCGGCTTCGAGCCGGACGGCGACAAGGTGATCACGGCGCGCGAGGCGGTCAGCCTTCAGGCGGCGCCCGAGACCATGGCCATCATCGGCGGCGGCGTGATCGGACTCGAGCTGGGCATGGTCTACCAGAAGCTCGGGACGAAGCTGCTGATCGTGGAGATGACCGACAAGCTGCTTCCCGGCGTCGACGCCGACCTCGTGAAGGTGGTGCAGAAGCACCTGAAGAAGGCGGGCGCGGACATCCGCCTCGGCACCAAGGCCCATAGCCTCGAGAAGACGGCCTCCGGTGTGAAGCTGCGCATCCAGAAGGACGCGGAGACGGAAGAGGTCGAGATCGAGAAGGTGCTGGTCGCCGTCGGCTTCAAGCCGCGCAGCCGTGAGCTCGGCCTCGAGGCCGCGGGCGTGAAGACGGACGCGCGCGGGCACATCACGCACGACGCCGAGATGCGCACCAACGTTCCGAGCATCTTCGCCATCGGAGACGTGTCTGGTGCGCCATATTTGGCGCACAAAGCGAGCAAAGAGGGCGAAATCGCCGCCGAGGTGATCGCCGGGCACAAGTCCGCGGCCGACTACCGTGGCATGCCAGCCGCCATCTTCACGCACCCGGAGATCGCCACCGTCGGTCTGACCGAGGCGGCCGCCAAGGAGCAGGGGCTCGACGTGAAGATCGGCAAGTTCCCCTTCGCGGCGTCGGGTCGCGCCATGGCCGTGCGCGAGACGGATGGCTTCATCAAGGTGATCATCGACAAGAAGGATCACCAACTCCTGGGCGTCGGCATCGTAGGTCCGGAGGCGTCGGACCTGATCAGCGAGGCCTCCTTGGCGCTCGAGATGTGCGCCTACGCCGAAGACGTGGCGCTGACGATCCACCCCCACCCGACCCTGGGCGAGGGCGTGATGGAAGCTTTCAAGGCGGCTCTAGGTGAGGCCGTCCACGTGATGAATCGCTAAGTGGCGTCACGACCACTCCACGTTCATCGGCTGGGGCGCGTGGCCTATGGCGAGGCGCTCGGGCTTCAGGAGCGGGTGCAGGCAGCGCGGGTCGCGGGGGAGATCCCCGACACCCTCTTGCTGGTCGAGCATCCGCCTGTGGTCACCTTGGGTCGCGGTGCGCGAGATGACGGTCACCTGCGCGTGCCCCGCGAGGTCTTCGCGGCGCGCGGCTTCGAGCTGCACGAGGTGGGTCGCGGCGGGGACGTCACCTACCACGGCCCGGGTCAGGTGGTGGCCTATCCGATCCTCGACCTGAAACCCGACCGCCAAGACGTGCGACGCTACGTCTGGACTCTGGAAGAGGCCATGATCCGCGTCGCCGCCGGGTACGGCGTACGAGCCGGGCGCGTCGAAGGTCTCAACGGGACCTGGGTCGGCGACAACAAGCTCGGCGCCGTGGGCGTGCGCATCAGCCGCTGGGTCACCATGCACGGCCTGGCCTTCAACGTGACCACAGACCTCAGCCACTTCGATCTGATCGTGCCCTGCGGCATTCAGGGCAAGGGCGTGACGAGCCTGGCGCGCGAAACGGGCAGGGACGTGCCGCGGGTCGACGTCGAAGACGCCCTGGTGCGCGAATTGAGTGACATCTGGCAGGCGACGCCCGAGGAGCGCGAAGGCGCGCCAGCGGTCTGAGTCAGCTCGCGACCCTCAGGGACGCGCACGGGACGACCGCGACGGCGTCCTGCTCCGGATCGTAGACGAAGCGCACGTCCCGCAGAGTCGACTTCACCACATGTACGCGCGTGCCCAGGGCAACGCGCACACCCGGATGCACGAGCGTCGCCTCCACGAAGGCGGCGTGGAGCGCCTCGCTGGGTGCCGAGTCTCCGGCCGGCACGACGCGTGGCGCGCGCTCTTGGGCAGAGCCCCCGGCGTCGAGAGACACGTCCTCGCGCCGCAGCATGGCGGCCATGATGCGCGTGGCCTGACCTCGTGGCGTCCCGATCTCTCCGGCCGTGACCGAGCACTCCACGAAGGTGCGTCCACCGATCAGCCGACCCGCGACCTCCACGCGCTCGGCTCTCAGCTTTGAGCCGATGATGTCCTGCGCCACGCGCAGCGTGCCGCCACAGTCGACAATGGCGGCCTGAAGGAAGCGCGCCGAGACGTCGCCATGGGCCGCCACCCGTGCGCCCTCCCCGCCCACGATGCCGCCGCCGACGCTCACGTCCCCGCCCGCGAAGACCGACCCACAGTGCACCTCTCGGCGCAGGTCCACCGAGGCGCCCGCGTGCACCGTGAAGCGGGTGTGGATGGCGCCGCTGATGCGGATGCTGCCCGAGGTCTCGAGATGTCCCGAGCGCAGGTCGACCTCGCCCTTGTGCTCGTGATTGCTGACCACGTCGAGGAGCTTGCCCTTCAGATGGTGGATTACGCCCGCGACCTCGGCGCGCACGCTGTGATCATCGTGCATACGTACGCCCGCGCCGAAGCGCGGCAGGCGGTCGCGCCCGTCGCGTGCCTTGCGGGGGCGACCGTCGACGCCGAGGCCCGGCTCGCCCGCGGTGGGCGGCTGATAGTCGGCGATGTTTTCTCCCGCGTCCACGGGCTGAAGCAGGCAGCGGTCGAAGAAGTCGAGGCTGCCATCCTCGCGCGCGCGCCCCGGTCGAATGCCGAGCTCGAAGCGCAGCGTGAGCACGCCGTCCTCACCCGCGATGGGCGGATGACCGCGGGCGACGGGACGCTTCGACTGCTCGAACTCGGGATCGAGAAGTGCCTCCGTCAGGCTTTGGACGGCCTGCTCGTCGATGCCATGGACGACCCCCGCGTTCGCGAGCGCGTTCGCGACTGCGTCCTCCGCGCACTCTTCACCGGGCGCGACGTCGATCCACGCCTCAAGGCGATCGGCGCTCAGTCGAACCTTCAGGCGTTTCGGGGGCATCGTCCTACACGAGAGAACGGTCTGGCGGCCTCAGACTTGAATTCCACGTCGACGCCTCCAGCGCGTGCTTCGGCGGACAAGTCCGCCGACTACGGCGAGATTCGTGCTGCTTCACTCTCCACCGCGCGTCCGTCTATCCTCGCCTTCATGACGCGATGGCTCCCTCTCTTCTCTCTGCTGACGACGCTCGCGGGCTGCCCCCAGGGCGCCGCGCCGGCGAAGCCTGCGGCCGACGAAAACACCGCGCCCAGCGCGCCACCGCCGAGGATCGGAGCCGTGATGCTGGAGACGGCCCACCGCTTCGAGCTCGCGGGGCGCGCCCAGAGGGCCGGGCGTTGGGAGCTCGCGACCTACGAGGTCGGCGAGATCGCCGAACTCTTCGACGTGGACATGGCGCGAGCGCTGCTGCCCGGCGCCTGCAACGACGACGTCTCCGAGGCGATGTTCGCCAGGCTCCTCGACGACGAGCTGCCGGCGCTGAAGCAAGCCGCGGAGGCGCGCGACGCGGCGCTCTTCGACCAGCGCTTTCGCCTGGCCTCGGTCAGCTGCAACACCTGCCACGCCGCCTGCGCTGTGGGCTTCATCGAGGTGCCCGACACGCCCGGGCAGAGCATCCCGCGCCTCGGCCCCGGGAGCGCAGCGAACCCGGCGACGTCCACGCCCTCCGAGAGCGCAGACGCCGCGACCGACTGAGGCGCTACTCCAAGAGCAGCTCGAGGCTCCAAGAATTGAGCGTCCCTTGGTCTCCCGTGGCCGCATCGACCACGTGCAGCGTGTAGGTGCCCGCCGCGCCGAGACCGGCAAAGTCCGTCACGGTGAAGCTACGCATCAGGCGGTTGCCCTCGACCAGGTCTTCGCGCAACAGCTCGACCGGCGCGCCGCCATCCTTTTCGATGGAGATCACGAGGTCACCGATGAAGGGGTGGGTGATGTCCACCTGAACGCGCGCCGTGGCGACGCGGCCCGCACCCGTCAGCGTGATGTCGCTGCGGACGCCCGTGGGGTCGTCATCCGGGATCACGCCGAGGGTGTCGTTCATGCCGCTGAGGGTCGTTGGCGTGGAGCCACAATCGCCGCCGGCGCAGGTGGTGAGCTCGAGGGACCAGCTCTCGAGCGTGCCCACGTCGGCGTTGGCGTGGTCGACGACCGTGAGCGTCCAGGCGCCGGAGGCCTCCTTGCCGTCGAAGTCGGAGAGGTCGAAGGTGCGCACGAGATCGTCGGCGGCGCCGTCTTGACGATCGAAGAGCGTGGCCACCACGCCCGCGTGCTCGAGCCGGACCTCGAGATCACCACGATAGCTGTGGGTGATGTTCACGGAGACGCTCGCGCCGCTGAGGATGCCAGCGTCCGTCACGTCGATGCTTCGTACGAGGCCCGCTGAGTCGTTGTCCGGAATCGCCGCGGCTGCCTCATCGAGGTAGTCGTGCGCGGGATCGATGCAGGCGCGATCCGTGGCGCAGGCGGAGTCGGCACAGTCGGTCTGGCCGTTGAAGTCGTTGTCGCGTCCGTCGCCGCAGAGCTCCGTGAGGGAGAGTTCGGGCGCCTCCGCCACATAGGCGCTGAGGTGATCCTGGACGTAGTCGTAGGCGATCCAGCCGTAGCCGGGTCCGAAGGGATTGTCCTGCGCCCAGCCCGTGCCCCAGCTGTTCTTGAACAGGAAGAAGCCCTTCTGCATGATCGGCTCGCCCGCCTCGTCGACGGCGAGCTGTCCCTCGGCGTCGATGGCCTGCACCTCGAGCTCGTCATCCCAGCCCACGAGCAGGTAGGAGTGCCCCGCCGGATGCTCGCCGCTCGAGGCGACGTCCGCCGCGTTGGGCGCCAGCACATAGCCCTGCCGGCGGTAGCCTCGATACACGGGGATGCGCGAACCGCCATGACCCCAGGCCTGGTAGAAGAAGCTGCCGCCCACCTGCACGGCCGTGTTCGTGTGCAGCATGTGCGCCTTGAGCGAGTCGGGGCGGGTGCTGATCCAGCGTCCCCCGGAGGGCAAGAACCAGCGCACGGCGGCCAAGGCGGCCTCGGAGGGCGTGCCATTCGTGAAGCACTCCGTGGGCTGCGAGGCGTCCTCGCCGGTGCAGCGAGCGTCGTCGCTCTCGGTCCATGCGCTCGATTGATACGGCGCGTCCTCCTCCATCACCGTGCCGTAGCGCCTCAAGTTGTCGAGGTTGGTGCGCGCGTTGGATCCCGAGGTGTGGGGAAAGGCGCCGCTCTCGATCTTGCTCGACCACTGCAGGAACTGCTCGGAGAAGTCCGGGTTCGGCAGCGTGCCGTCCACCAGATAGAGATGCTCCATATAGGCCGTGGTGGCGAAGATGGAGCAGACGCCGCGATGGCCCTGATTGCGGATGGGCGACTGAGTCGCGACCACGTCGAAGCGCGGAGGCAGCACCTCGTCCGCCTTGCCCTCATTGGGCAATTCGTCGTTGCTCGGGGCGCCCATGCGAGCGGCACCGGGGGCGTCGAGGCCGAAGAGCAGCTCGCCCTCGTCCGGCGGCGGGGTGGTGTCAGCGGTGCAGCCCACGGGCATGAGAAGCCCAAGGACCAAGAGTGCGCGAAGATGGGGGCGGTGCATGGGCTCTCCGGAAGCAGGGAACATGCCAACGACGCTAGCTGAAAACGCCAGTTTCCGCGTTGATCCCTGCCTACTCGCGTGGCCACTGGAGAGCGCAGCTGGCCGGTAGACTGGCCACCTCAGGCGCTTCAGTCGTCGCCCGAAGCGTGGTCTTCCGGCAGCGGGTCGTCGAGCATGATCTCCTGACTCTGACTCAGGCGCCGGCGCGCCTCCTTGAGGATGTCGACGGACTTTCCGAAGACGGACCAGTCGCGTGGATCCTCGGACTCCAATTCTCCGTCCGCGTGGGCCAAGAAACCCGCGATGCGGCCCGCCCGACGAACGGCCTCCGAATCGGGCATGTAGATGCGCAGGCGCGCCTCGATGCGCGGCAGAGCGTTGCGAACGTCGTCGCTCGTGGGCTCGTCTGGATCGGCGCCACTCTCGATCAGCGAGCGCCTGAGGATACCCGGGCCGAGCACCCGGGAGAGCCCGGACAACGAGAGAACCGTCTCGAGCAGTTTCGTGGAGGGGGAATCTGGCATGAGTCTAGGCTGCCTGCGCTTCCCCTGGGTACGACGGAACGAGGATCTTCTGTACTCGCCGCCCGAATAGTTCAAGCCTCGAGACGCAGAACGAAGAACTTTCTCGTGCCGCGGCCCAGCTGTGAGGCCCGACCCTTCAGACCTCTCGCTCGAGGAACCAGGCGATGGCGCTCTTGCCCAGGGCCGCCGTCCCCGCGCCGGCGATGCCCGCGGAGAGCAGGGAACCCGCGCCGGGGATCAGCTTCACCAACTGCTGCGCTCCCCAACGCATGCCCAAGCCCGCGCCGCCTACCACGCCGATGCTCGCGGCCCACTCGCTGATGGTCTCGCGATCCCACTCGCGCCCAGCGAGGTGCGCCACGCTGCTCACCATGGCGACCTGCAGCGGCGCCAGGAAGGCAAGGTCCGACAGGGGCAAGGGCACCAGAGCGACGGTGACGGACAGGGCGCCCGACGCGCGGACGATCTGGCGTGCGATGCGCAGGCGGCTGGCGCGCGCACAGGGCATGGCCCGGGCGCTCTCGAGCTGGGCGGCCTGGGGCAAGGCCTCGATCAGCGCGTCCGCCAGGGCGGCCAGACCGCTGCGCGTGGGAGCAGCCACTGCGTGGACGCGGGAGCTGGGCAGCTTCAGCTCAGCGGCCTGGGTCGATAGCTCTCGGCGAAGCTCGCGAGACCGTCGCGGTGACACCCGATCCGTCTGCGTCGAGACCACGATCACCGGCACGCCGCCTTCGTCTCGAGCCAGGTCTCGAGCCAGGCGCAGGCAGGCGGCCTGATCCCCTGCCTCGACCTGCAGCACCGCGAGGACCAGGTCCGGTCCTCCCTCGCTCAGGGCGCGCCGGGAGAGCGCCTCGTCGGTGCCCGGGCTCAGCTCGAGCCACGAGATGCGGCTGCCCTGGGCGTCCACACCGACCCAACCGCCGTCGTAGACGCCTGCCTCTTCCTCACCCGTGGGCAGCACGGACCTGTCCATCAGCAGATTCAGCAGAGTGGAGCGCCCACTGCGTGCATGACCCACCACCACCAAGCGCGCCGGGCGACGTTCGTAGAGCAGACGACGCAGACGACCGACGTCGCGCTTCACGCCCGCCACGAAAGGCACCCGATCGAGCACCGCGAAGAGATCCTCGAGGCCGTCCATGGCCGACGCGCCGAGCTCAGGCATGGCGTCCTCTGGGCGTCACTGGCCGATGGCCATCTGCACGATGATGGCGGCCAGGAGCAGGCCGAAGATCACCCCTACGAAGATCAGCCCGCCGCTTCCGGGTGGGCTGCCATCGGCCGGAGGAGAGGGAATGTTCTCTGGCAGCGGCGCTCGATCACGCACGCGCTTGCGAGCCTCTGGCTCGTCCTCCCGCTTCGCGTCATCGGGTGCAGCCGCTTCGGGGGAAGGCTCCGACTCCACCTCCGAAGAGTCGGGCTCGACGGACTCCAGATCACTCTCGGCGTCGCTCGCCGCGGGCTTCGACGCCGCAGGCTTGGGAGCCGCCTTCTTCGAGGACTTGCGCTTCTTCTTGGGCTTGGCCATCCGCGACATTTAGCATGACGTAGCAGCCGGTCGAGGGCGCGCAGCTTGCGACGGCCGCGCCGCAGCGGCTAGCGTCGCGGCCCATGGACGCAGGCTCGCCATTGGATCGCCCGGACTCGCCAGATCCGGCAAGCATGATCTGGCTCGAACGCTCGACGTCGCGCCTCGGCCCCTTCGCGGACGCGGCCCGCGCCTTCAGCGCCTGGCGCCATCCCGCGGGGTTTCCCCCGGGGCCCGAGGGGGTGCGGGCGCTGGTGCGAGAGCTGGACGCCTTCGTTCACGATCTCGACGCCCCGGAGGAGGACGAGGACCGCTTCCTGGAGGGAGCTGGCGCCCTGCTCGCGGCCCTGCTGATCGCCCACCTGCCCGAGAGTCGGCACGTCGAGCGCGAGGGTCGGCACGCCCTGCGCTTGGGTCGCTGGGGCTTCTTCGATCCCTTCATGGCCATCGACGCGGCCCTGGACGCCGAGTCTCCGGCGGAGAGCCTGGCACGAGCGCTGCGTCGGGCCGAGGCCGAGGCCCGAGGAGAGGGATCCATGGCACAGGCGCTAGGGCTCTTCGAGGAGCTGCTCGAGTGCATCCGGCCCGACCTGACGCTGATCGACGCGTTCGCCGCCAGCCTGCGCCTCGGCGACAACATCGAGTTGGACATCTCGAGCGCCATGGCCGCTGCGTCCGGAGACGAAGGGGATCTGGAGTCGGCCCTCTCGCGCTTGATCGGGCTGATCCCAGGCGGAGAAGACGCCCAGAACGCCTTCGAGTGGCCTCACGCGCGACCGCGTCTCTTGCCGCGCATCGTCAGCGCGGACTTCCTAGAGGAGCTGGACTCGGCGCGTCCAGATGCCCCTCCCGAGCGCCGGCTCTACCGACGCCCTCTCGCCGGCGACCTTCGCCTCGCCCTCGTGCTCGCCTACCCCGACCGCGCGCGCTTCGTGCGCCTGGAAGAGCTGGAGTGCTGGGGCGTCCCCGAGGTCGAGGTGGAGGGAGCCTACCTCGCACACCTGGCGCGGCTGTCGCGCGACGCCCGCTTCGACGCCGTCGAGTCACCCGAGGGGGTGATGATCGTGGCGCGCAGTGGAGACGCCCTCGACTCCGCGCGCATCGTCCTGCCGGGGCTCTACGGCGTGCTGGCGGCGGAGCTGACGCCACCCTTCGCCGTTGCTGTGCCCCACCGAGACAGCTTGCTCGCGGTGAGCGGCGCAGACCCCGAGATGTGGCGGATGCTGGCGCGCCGCGCCCGAGAAGAGCACGCCCGTGCACCCCACGGCATCAGCCCGAACATCTTCGAGCTGAGCCGCCGCGGGCCGCGCCAGTGGAGCTTCAGCGCGGCTTGAAGCGGCGCACACGCACGGGACCCATGTCGAAGTCGTCGGGATCGAGCGCCTGGGCTCCGAGGGGCTCTCCGCCTGCGGCGGCGAAGGCGTCCATCTCCTGCTCGAGCAGGGCGGCGAAGCCGAATTCCGCCACGGGCTCCGGGAGCCTCCCGCTGGCTTGGGTCAAGGCCACGAGCAGGCGCACGTCGGAGCCACCGACCCCCGGATCGACCTCGCGGATGGCGCCATCGAGGATCTCCATCAACTCCTCGGCGCTCTCGATGCGAGACGCGGGCTCGGACGCCAGGGCATGCCGAAGCAGCTGAGCGATGGAGTCGGGTACGGAGGCGTTCAGCGATTGAATATCCGGCACCTCCGCCGCCGCCACCCGGCGCACGGTGTCGGCGTCGCTCTCGCCCACGAAGAGTCGGCGCCCGGCGAGCATCTCCCAGAGCACGACGCCGAAGGCGAAGATGTCGACGCGATGATCCCCGCGCTGCTGCCGAACGATCTCGGGGGCGAGATAGCCGAATTTTCCTCCGAGCAGTCCGTCGCCCACGGCGGCGACGTTGATGTTCGCGTCAGCCAGGCCGAAGTCCGTCAGCTTCACGCAGCCGTCAGAGCCCAAGAGCAAGTTGTGCGGACTGACGTCCCGATGAATCACCCCGAGGGGTGTACCGTCCGCGGCGCGGGCGCAATGCGCATAAGCGAGGGCTCCCGCGAGCTGTCGCGAGATGTAGAGCGCGGGCGCCACAGGCATGGCGCGCTGCCGGGCGAAGGCGCCGTCGAGCAGACCCTTCAGCGAGATGCCGTCCACCAACTCCATCACCATGATGAAGGTGCCGGCGACCTCACGGGCGTCGTAGACGCGCACGATGTTCGGATGACGCAGCAGCATGCCGAGGCGCGCCTCGTCCTGAAACATCGAGAGGTACACGGGCTGGCCCGCGATCTCGGGCTTCACGCGCTTGATCGCCACGACGTGGCGGTCGCCTCCCTCGAAGGCGGCCTCCGCCTTCCACACCTCCGCCATGCCGCCCACGGCGATGCGCGAGATCGGCAGATAGCGCGTCGGTGAACGCCTAAGGCGCGTGGAGAGCCGGCTGCGTTTCCCCGCGGTCATGGGTCGAGACTGCGCGAAGGCATGCGCACGGTCAATGTACCCCGGACGCGGGAAGCACGGCCTCGAGCAAGGCCGCGACGGCGCTCTCGGCCTGCGCGTAGGCTCGCTCGAGGGCCAAGGGCGCCGGGCTCAGCGTGGCGTGACCGACCTGGATCGTGGCGTCGCCGAGCGCCTGTCCGGGCGCCGCAAAGGCCTCGACCAAGGCGCGCCCGGCGGCCACGACGGCGTCGAAATGCTCGCTGTCCAGCGGCGCTGGCAACCTCGGCAGCTCCATCCCCAGGGCGCCGCCAGCCAACGTGCGGTAGCTGGGCGAGCAGAGGATGGCCAGAGCGTAGCAGAGCAAGGACTCGGCCTCGGCAGCCGCAGCGCCGCCGAGAAAGCTCGTCGCGGCCTCCCGATCGAGGTTGGGCTGACCCTGAGGGTCGACCAGGGGAAAGATCCGCGTACGACAGCTCGAGCGGGACGAGAGGTACGAGCTGTCGGCCACCACGGGCGTGGCCGCCGCATAGGACCACGGCGCGTCTCCGCGATCCTTGCCCACGGTGAGCAGGGCGAAGTCCGAGCGCTCCATGGCCGCGAGCAGCGCCGGGCGAGGGCGATGACAGGCCGGGCTGATGGGAAAGAAGAAGCGCGTGTCGAGGGGTCGATAGGCCAGGGCTCGAGCTCCCTGTCCTGCCTCGAGCGCCTGGCCGACGCGAGCTCGGGCGAGCTCGGGAGAGTAGTGGGCGCGTGGGCTCGAGAGCGCTGCGAGGTCGGGGCGGAGCTCGCCCGCGGCGAAGGCGCGCATGCGCTCGAGCAGAACCTCGGCGTCGGCGTCGAGCATGACGGCGTCACGGTTGGTCTGGACGCCCTCGCGGTGAAAGGGGAAGAGCGCGTCGAGGGCGGTGAACGAGGGGTAGCGCGCGTCCGACGCCTGCATGACTCGCCAAGCCGCGTGGGGTCCGGCGGGCTCGAGCCAGGGCAGGCGAGGCGCCTCGGCGAGCGCGCTCAGCTTCTGCTCCCGGCTGCCTTCGAGGCGCAGGTAGCGCAGGCGCCCGAGGGAGAGCTGCGCGCCGCGCCTCACGTGCGCCACGGTCATGGCCACTGCGGGCCTCACGCCGAAGACGTTCTCGTCGCGCCCGCCCGCGCGTGAGAGCAGGGCGCTGCCGCCAAGGTCCAGCACGTCGACGCCGTCGAAGAAGCGCAGCAGGGCCGCACGCATGCCGCGGTGGATGGGTCCGTCGAGGAAGGAGGCGTTGGTGAAGAAGGCCAGCACGCCGCCCATGGGCGCTCGCCGCACGATCTCGGCGCCCCAGCGAAAGAAGCGCACGTAGGCGTCCGTGAGCACGCCGATGCGCCGCTCCCGGAGGCGCTCGCCGCGGGCGTCACAGCGAAAATCCTCGAGCAGGGCGTCGTTGGGGTGGCCGCCCGCGCGCCGCTTGACCGACCACGGTGGGTTGCCCAGGACCACGCGGATGGGCGCGTCCCCGAGCCAGGGCGCGTCCAACGCCTCGAGGGAGTCCGCGACTCGCAACTCCAGAGGCCAGCCCGCCTCGTGGGCAGGGCCCGCGAGCAGGTCACGTGCGGCCTCCACCGCCCGCGCGTCCGTGTCGAGGCCCACGCAGGCGCTGGGCGCAGCGCGGCGCGA
>JAADHO010000359.1 GCA_013151775.1 Deltaproteobacteria bacterium
TCGGCCCTCGCGGCACGCCGCAGCCCGTCTCGCGCCAGCTCCGCGCGTGGTCCTTCGGCGGACCAAGCGGCCAGCACGCGCGCGGCCTCGATCCTCGCGCCTCCCGTCTGAAGCGCCGTCAGCAGCGGCGGGATGGCGTGCGCTCCCGCTCGAGCCAGACCTTCCGCGGCCGCCTCGCGCGTGCGCCGTCCAGCCAAGGCCTCGACCAACGCGCTCGAGGCGTCGGCGGTCCCGAGTACGCCCAAGGCGTTGGCGGCCCACCTTCGCTCGCTCGGGCTGCCCGAGGTCAGCGCGGCGTCCAAGGCCTCGAGCGTGCTCGGATCTGCTCTTCGAGCCAGGCTCTCCAGGATCGCGCTGCGCACGGAGGGATCGCGCTCCGTCGCGAGGGCGGCGATCAGGGCGTCTACGCTCGTCTCCTGCGCTCCAGCGTATCCGAGCCTGCGCGCGGCCTGCTCTCGCGCTGCGGTGTCCCCGTTCTCGAGGGCGCGCACGGCGGCGGAGGTGGGTAGACGTGCTAGCCAACCGCGACGTTGGCCCCGGGCGAGTGCCGGCCAGAGCATGCACGCGGTCAGCAGGCAGAGCGCGAGAGGCGCGCCCACCTGGGACGTCGTGAAATGCCTTCGCCGTGCGAATCGACGGTCCAAGTAGACACAGACGCACATGCTATCGAGGTAGCGGAGCTAGGCCGACGGCGCAACGGCGAGCACGTCGGGTTGTTGCCGGATCGTCACCTCGTGCTGAAGATCACAACGTACTCGACGGCTGGCTTTCACTTGATGTACAGTATCCCTTCGTCGGGTGAGGGGTCTTCTCCAGACGGGTTTCAAGTGTTGACAGCGAGCACTCGCCGAGAGTCAATATCGATCGTGAGCAGAATTCTGCAGCGGTGCCGTCCAGAAGCCGGCGCCTCTTGGCGTGGACGGGGACGAACGGGCTCCCTCGAATCGCACATCTGCGCACGGAGATCGTGTGGCTGATCCGCTAGAAGGCGCCAAGGGAGCCGGCTCGGCACAGACTCTTTTAGAGCAGGCCGCGGCCATGCCCGCGACGCCCAAGAAGAAGAGGAAGAAGGAGCCCGATCCTCTGGTGGGGAGGGTCATCAACGACCGTTTCCGCATCGAGGCGCTGATCGCCCGTGGAGGCATGGGCAAGGTCTACAAGGCGGAGCAGGCTCCCCTCGGGCGTGAGGTCGCCCTGAAGGTGCTCAACCCGAACTACCACGGCGACAACGACCCGGAGTTCCACAAGCGCTTCTTCCTCGAGGCGTCCATCTGCTCGAAGCTGACGCATCCGAACACTGTCACGATCTTCGACTATGGGCGCACCGACGACGACATCTACTACATCGCCATGGAGTACCTCGAGGGCATGACCCTGCACCGGGCGCTGCGTGAGGGCGGTCCCCTCGAGCCCGAGCGCGCCATGCACATCACCCGGCAGATCTGCCGCAGCCTGCGCGAAGCCCATGCCCTCGGGGTGATCCATCGAGACCTCAAGCCCGCGAACATCTACCTCGTCTCCCACGGCGACGAGGTCGACTTCGTCAAGGTTCTCGACTTCGGCTTGGTGAAGGATCTGGGCGACAAGGGAGAGGACCTGACGCAGACCGGGCTCTTCATGGGCTCGCCCAAGTACATGGCGCCCGAGCAGATCCGTGGCGAGCGGGTGGACGTGCGCTGCGATATCTACGCCCTCGGAGTGATCCTCTACGAAATGCTCACGGGTAAGGTGCCCTTCGACCGGGCCAACTCCGTCAACATCCTGATGGCCCATGTGCACGAGGCGCCTCCGCCGATGCAAGAGGCCAACCCAGACGTTCAGATCCCGCCCATGCTGCAGAACGCGGTCATGAAGTCCATGGCCAAGAAGCCCGACGAGCGCTTCGCCAGCATGGACGAGTTCTTGATGGCGCTGAAACAGATCGCCAGCCAGAGCGGGCTCGCCTTGAGTCGCAGCGGCGAGACCTCCATGAGTGGCGAGTTCGCCGCGGTCGGGGGCACCGGCTCTTACCCTCCCGTGCATCTCTCGGGGAACACGCCATCGGGACCGATGACGCCCAGCGGATCCTTCGCGCCCGGCGCCGCCCTGACGCCCTCCGGTGCGACGCCCCTCCCGCTGAGCGGCGACAACCCCTTCGAGAAGAAGCCGGGCGTAGGCCGCTGGATCGCCGCCTTCGTGCTGCTGCTCGCCGCGGGCACGGGAGCTTACCTAGCGCTCCGATCCGAGGAGGCCCAGCCCCTCACGGGTCCCGTTGCCGAGGCAGCCGTGGACGCGGGCCTCGTCACCACGCAGCCGGGCCCGCTGGCCGAGCTCGACGCCGGGGTCGTGGCGCCGCCGCCCATGCGAACGGTCATGGTCACGCTGAGGTCCACGCCGGCGGGCGCCACGGTGAACGTCGATGGACGCACATGGACCACTCCCGCCGACGTCGAGTGGACCGGAGATGCCGCCGCTCTGGGTCGTGAGGTCACCTTCCGATTCCAATTGGACGGACACCGCGACTTCACCGTCACGCGCACCCTGACCAGCGACTCGCTCCATGTGAGCGTGGAGCTCTCGGCGCTGCAGGTGCGGCATGCTCCCATCCGGCGTCCAATCAGGCGGCCTCGTCCACGACCGGCCATGACGACGATGGACCCCGGTGCCTCGATTGGCATCAAGGGATACAAGGCGGAGCCCTACTGAGATGAACCACAGGCGTATATGGTTCTTCGTCCTGGCCGCGATCGCGCTGAGCACCACGCTGTGGCGACCCGTCGCCCACGCCGATGTGCGAACGGAAGCGCGGCGAGCCTTTCGGCACGGGATGGAGCTGATCCAAGAAGGTCAAGTGGATGAGGGCGTTGCGTCCCTGCAGGAGGCGTATGACATCCTCCCCCACCCCAACGTCCTCTACAACATCGGTCGTGCCTACGCGGAAGCCGGGCGTTACGACGAGGCGGTCGAGTACTTCGAGCGCTACCTCGCGGCGGACCCTCCCGATCGCGAAGAGGTGCAAGGCTTCCTCGGGGCCCTACAAGACAGGATCGCGGCACGTGAGCGCGCTGCGCAGCCTGCGGCCGAGACGGTGACCCAAGAGGTGGCGCCCACGCCCGCCGCCCTAGGTGCGCACTTCAGCTCCGCTCAGATCCAAGCGATCGAGGACTCGGCGACGCAGATCGCGGCCCTCGCCGAGGCCACCGAGAGCGACGGCTTGCGCAGGCGCGCCGAACGCCTGCATCAGCTCGCGTTGAGCTTGCAAGAGCGCGAACAGCGCGCGATCGCGGCGGCGGCGGCGGCGGCCGAGGCTGACGCTGGCACAGGGGCTGACGCTGGGGTGGCGGACTCCGCCGTGCCCACCGAGGTGGACGCCGGCAGTGCCTCCGGCAGTGGGGCCGACGTGGAGCCCGACGCCGGGGACGGCGAGTCCCTCGATCTCGGCTCGGAGCGAACCGGTGGTCTCTACGAAGAGTCGGTCGTGTCCGCGTCGCGCATGGCGGAGTCTCCCCTCGACGCGCCGAACTCGACGACCATCGTCACCAGCCAGGATATCCACCTCTCGGGTCTGGTGAGCATCCCGGAGCTGCTGCGCCGCGCCGCCGGCGTCGACGTGATGACCATGGGTCCAGGCGAAACCGACGTCTCGATTCGCGGTCTGAACCAGCGCGAATCGAACAAAGTGCTGGTGTTGATCGACGGCCGCTCCGTGCGTCAGGACTTCCTTGGCGCTCCCTATTGGGCAGCGGCGTTGATCAGCGTCGAGGACATCGAACGCATCGAGATCATCCGTGGCCCGGCGTCCGCGGTCTATGGCGCCGACGCCTTCAGCGGCATCATCAACATCATCACCCGCCACCCCGGAGAGGAGGACTCCTACGTCACCGTGGGCGCTGGCAACGACAACGTCGTACACGCCGCCGGAGGAGTCTCGGGTCACGAAGGCGGCTTCGGTTACCGACTCTCCGCCGGCTATGATCAGGCGGATCGCTACGCGCTCGAGTCGAGCCCCGACCGCGCGGATCTCACGACCTTCCCCCAGGTGCCCAACCGCGATCTGCAGATGCGACGCTTCACCAGCGACATGAGCTACCGCTTCGGAGAAGGCTACGAGGCCCGTGGTGGCCTCGCGGCGGCGCAGGGTCGTGGCGGTCTCTATGGCGTGGGCCCGCTGCGTCAGCTGCAGAACACGAACGTGCTCTTCACACAGAGCTTCTTGGGGCTGACCACCCCCTCGGGCGTCAGCGTGCGCACCTTCTGGAATCACTTCGAGACCGACGTCGACTCCTCGGGGAGCCCGCGCGGAGCCATTCCCATCACGACGAACAATCTGGTGGGCGAGGTGATCGACGCGCAGGTCGACTTCGCGCGGACGTTCCACCTGCTGGTCGATCAGAGCTTCTCCATGGGCGTCGAGTATCGCTACAAGAGCATCCAGTGGAGCTGGCTCGAAGGAGACAAGTTCGAGCACCATTTCGGCGCCTATATCCAGGACGTCTTGCAGCTGCACGAGAAGTTGCGCCTCACCCTCAGCCTGCGTGCGGATCGCCACCCGTTGCTCAGCGGCTTGCAGGTCTCGCCCCGCGGCTCCCTCGTCTGGCGCGTGGCCGAAGGTCAGTCCTTGCGCATCACCGGCGGCTCAGCCTTCCGCAGCCCGAACTTCCTAGAGTCCTATCTGGTCTTCGAGAACCAGACGCCAGTGCGCGCCGCCACGGCCCTCGGTGTGGGCAACACCAACCTGGATCCCGAGCGCATGATCTCCTTCGAGCTCGGGTACTCGAACCAGGCCACGGACTTCTTTGCCCTCGAGGCGAACGCCTACGTGAACCGGGTCGACAACCTCACCTTCCTGAGCTCCGTGAGCAACTACACCTTGGGTCAGTTCGGCAGCGGTGAGCGCGGCTGGATCGACAGCGTGGACGCCATCCCCTTCGGGCAGACTCAGTTCGAGAACGACGCAACCGTGTATCGGCAGATCGGTGGTGAGCTAGGTGTGCGCCTCTTCCCCGTCACGGGCCTCGACATCTACGCCAACTACGCTTACTCGGACACCTCGCCCATCGCGCACGCGGATCAGCTCGACGAGGCGCGTCGACGTGAGCGCCGCACCTCGGCACACAAGATCAACGCGGGTGTGCAGTATCGCTCCCACTTCGGGCTGGACGTCTCCGCGGACTTCTCCTGGGTGAGCAGGCAGCGCTGGGCCGAGCAGACACTGGACGTCGCCAACCTGAACTTGAAGTTCGACAGCCTCCCCCTCGGTGCCTACGCCATCCTCAACGCTCGCGTGGGCTATCGCTTCCTAGACGACGCCCTCGAGCTCTCCGTGGTCGGGACGAACCTGCTCAGCTCTGGACGGCAACATCCATATGGCCAACCCATCGACACCCGGGTGATGGGCGTCGGGGCGGTGCATTTCTGATGTCCACGCGAGATTCACAGAGACGCTTCGAAGACGCTCACCAGCAGATGGTTTCGCGCATGACCTCAGCCACTACACCACCGCGCACGTTGAAGCGTGGGCTGCTGAACCTCCTCGGGTTGCTGCTCCTGTGCGCGGCCTTCTCGCCCCAGGTCGCTCGCGCGGACGTGCGCACCGAGGCGAGGCGCGCGTTCCGTCACGGCATGGAGCTGATCCAACAAGGTCACGTGGACGAGGGCGTCGCCTCCCTCGAAGAGGCCTACGAGATCCTCCCGCACCCCAATGTTCTCTACAACATCGGGCGCGCCTACGCGGAGGCGGGCCGCTACGAAGAGGCGCTCGAGTACTTCGAGCGCTACCTCTCCGCCGACCCGCCCGATCGCGAAGAGGTCGAGGGCTTCGTGCAGGCCTTGCAGGATCGTCTCGCCGCGCGAGAGCAGGCGTCCCAGCCCGAGCAAGGGAGCGAGCAGGGGACGACTCAAGAGGCCGCCTCCACGGAGACCCCAGAAGCCGTCGAACCCATGGCGACCGACGAAGAGATCCGCGCCCTCGACGACGCCTCGACTCAGATCGCGGCCTTGGCCGAGGCCACCATGAGCGACAGCTTGCGAGCTCGAGCAGCCCGACTGCACGAACTCGCGAATCAGCTCCGAGAGCGACGTGACGCTGCCGCCGCGCCGGAGCACGCTGCCTCGGGCAGCTCGAACGGGACCACGTCCACGCCTTCGGAGACCGGCGGTCTCGAGATCGGCGTCGGCGAGGCGCCGGGAGACGTCTACGAGGAGCAGGTCGTCAGCTCCTCCCGCTTCGCCCAGTCTCCATTGGACGCGCCCAACTCGACGACCAACATCACGGCTCAGGACATCCGGCTCTCAGGTCAGACCAACATCGCGGAGATGATCCGCCGCGTCGCCGGCACCGACGTGATGACCAACAGTCCCTCGGACGTGCAGATCGGTATCCGCGGTTTCAACCAGCGCCTCTCACCCCGCGTCCTGGTGCTGATCGACGGCCGCTCCGTCTACCTGGACACTCTGGGAACGACCTTCTGGGCCACGCTGCCCTTCGGCCCCGAGGACGTCGAGCGCATCGAGGTGATCCGCGGTCCCGCCTCCGCCCTGTACGGCGCGGACGCCTTCAGCGGAATCATCAACATCATCACGCGTGAGCCCGGCGAGGATCGCACGGACGCCACCTTGGGCTTCGGCACGGGCGCTCAGGTCGTGGGCCATGTCGCCACCTCCGGCCGGGTGGATCGCCTCGGCTATCGCGTCGCCGCCGGCTACGATCGCGCCAACCGCTTCACCCGAGAGATCTCCGCAGAGCGGGCGAGCGAGTCCGGCGACTACGCGCGCACCTACGATCGTGGCGCTGTCGCCCGCGAAGGCGTCTACGTCAACGGTCGCTTGCAGTATCGACTCAGCCGCGATGTGAACTTCGACGTCTCAGCTGGCCTCAACGACAACCAACAGGACTTCCAGGGCACGGGCCCGCTGCGTGATCTGATCGCCCGTGGACCCAACGCCTTCGCCATGGGTGGAGTGCGCACGAATTGGGGCTCGCTGCGAGTCTTCTGGAACGGCACCAAAGCCAACTCAGCGGCACCCTCGGCGCCCCGCGGTGGAGATCAGGGGCTCGGGCGATTCGTCTCCAACACGGTGGATGTGGAGGGTGAATTCGCCCATGAGTTTCACTTCCTCGTGGACCACAACGTCCACATCGGTTTCAACTACCGCTTCAAGGCTATCGATTGGGAGTTCCTCGACAGCACCCACACCGAGAACCATTTGGGCGTGTTTTTCCAGGACACAGCTCATATCGTCCGCCAGCTGATCGCCGTCGCGAGCTTCCGCGTCGACATTCATCCGTTGCTCAACACCCCGGTCTTCTCGCCTCGCGGTGCGCTCGTGTTCCGCCCGAGCGAGGGTCAGGCCATCCGCGCCTCGGTGGGCACGGCCTTCCGCACCCAGACCTTCCTCGAGAGCTACCTGAACCTCAACGTTGCGACCCCCGTCGCGGCGGTCACGGTGCTCGCCCAAGGCTCCGAGGTGGCCGCGCAGGCCGACCCGAATTTCCAGAAGCTCAGGCCCGAGAACATCCTCTCGGCGGAGGTCGGCTACCGGAACTCGGAGAGTGACTACTTCGATGTGGACGCCTCGGTCTACTACAATCACATCACGAACCTGGTCTCGCTCACACAGATTCGCCCCTACTCCCTAGGTGGCTTCCAGGCGGGGGTCAACGGCTACACGGACGCCAGCGCGAGCTATCCCATCGGCTCTCTCAGCTTCGAGAACGAGTCGGCTGAATTCGACGTGGTAGGCGGAGAGATCTCCACCCGCTTCTACCCGGTGACGGGTCTCGATATCTACGCCAACTACTCCTACAACCGCTCCTTCGTCAGCAACAGCACCCTGCGCCAAACCGAGAACCGGACCAGCCGGCACAAAATCAACGCCGGCATCCAGTATCGCTCGAGCATCGGCCTCGATGTGTCCGCGGACATCAGCTACGCGAGCCGGCAGGTTTGGCTCGAGCAGGTCTTCGACGCGGTCGAGGGCGTGAAGTTCCAAGAGTTCCCCTTGCCCGGCTACTATATGATCAACGCGCGAATCGGCTATCGACTCTTCGACGATCAGCTCGAGTTCGGTTTGGTTGGCTACAACCTCACCGACAACCGTCACCGTCAGCACCCCTTTGGCCAGGAGCTCTCGCTCCGCATCCTGGGCACCGCCGCCTATCACTTCTAGGAGTACACTGATGGGAAGAATGCACACACTCCGCGTATTGACGCTGCTCGCCTGCTCGCTAGGCATCCTCGGCCTCTCGGCTTGCGCTAGCCCACCGGTGGACGCCTTCCGCAGCGAGGGTGGCGCCGCGCCGGACCCCACCGGCGTGATGGAGGGCACCATCCTCTACGTCGGACCGAAGCCCTCGTGCCATGTGGACGCCGCCAGCGGGCGCAATGTCCCCGACGGGCGCGCCGTGCTGCTGCTCTTCGCCTTCGACAACCCTCCACCCCCCGAGGGTGCAGCCACCACGGCGCTGAACCTGTTGACCGTGCCCGGCATCGAGTTCTTCCCAGCGGAGGCGGACTGCCGATCGGAGGCCAACCCCACGGAGCAGATCATGCGATCCGCCTCCTTCGTCTGGCCCGAAATCGAGCTTGGTCATCCGGGGCGGCCTGCCGCCTATCAGGTGCGCGGTTTCTACGATGACGACGGCGACTTCAACCCCTTCTTCTCCGCCACCAACCTGCCCACGGCCGGCGACATCGGCGGTGGCGCCGTGGTGGACGCGCAGGCCGCGATCCCGCACTTCGTGAAGATCGAGTTCGCCAACCAGGAGGACTCCCCCAACGGCGACGTTCAGGTCGGCGTCGCCGTGGCTCTCGGCTCACGGATCAACACCGAGCGCCCGATCTTCTCCCTGGTCAGCGGTGCCCTCAGCGCCGAGGCCACGTTGCCTACGACCAGGGATGCGGTCGCCGCGGAGGGAGAGCTCTTCGCGCTCACCAACTCCAGCCTGCACCTGATGCCTCGCGACAGCGGCGGTGACCCCGCCGAGACCGGCGTCGCGCGCTGCGTGATGCTGCAAGAGGCGGACGGCTCCTGCAGCTCCGAGTCTTGTCAGATGTGTATGGCCGCGGCCTCGGGCGGCATCGAGCTCGCCTTCGACGATCCCGTGGCCTACGCCTGGTACGTGCGCGATATCGACGCCAACGGCGACGGCATCACGGACCTCCATCCGATCCTCGGAGATACGAACGGCATCCTGTGGGAGACGCCAGGGGTGATTCTGCAGCGTGCGCAGAGCCCGATCGAACTTCAGGCTGGCATCCCCTCCGTGCTGCTATTGCCCACCGTGCGACCTACCCAGACCGCCTTCAACAAGGTCTTCTACCCGGATATCCAGATTGCCGTCCCACCGGTCGCCGTCGTCCAGACCCACCCCACCGACGTGAGTTGTCGTATCCCGTACATCACGCCTGGCAACCCGACGTCCTTCTACGAGCGGATCACCGTCGACTGTCAAGAGCTTCCCAGCGGGCGCTACGCGGTCAACGTGCTCCACGGCATCGCTGGCGGGATTCCCTTGGGCACGGGAACCCAATCCTGTGTGCCTCCCCGTCCAATAGATCCGAACCCTTGCCCGGGCAGCGAAATCTGTGTCGACAATGTGTGCAGTCTGATCTCGGTGCTGAGCCCCCAAACCGGGCGTGACATCTTTGGTGGGCTCTACTCGAGTCAGGCGTGGACCATCCCGAACGAGCTCGGCTTCATGGGAGACGGTACCAACCCGAGACTGGGTCCGCCCCAGCAGATCGACTCACCCTACTGGTCCACTCAGGGCATCCCCGGGATGTTCATCGTTCAAGATCCAAACCCCGGCGACACGGTCGGACGTCTCGATGAGCGCGACGGCTGCAAGCAAGCGGTGGATCCCGCGCTGCTCGCCATGGGCATGACACCGGCCGAGGCTACCCGTGACATCGTGTACCCGGACTTCAGCGAGTTCCCGTTGGCCCCAGATCCCGACATCGGCTTCGCCGGCGTCAACCGCACTCCGGACGAAGAGCGAGAGCTGTGCTGCGCGCCGGTCCGTCACCTCTGTGGCGTGCCTCTATGCGCTAGCATGCAGATCAAGCGCGACCCGGCGGACGACAGCAGCGAGACCTTCAACGTGCGCGCCACGCCCACCAGCCTGACGTCCCAGACCATGCCCGATGGAACGACTCGCCAGGTCCCCAACTGCGTCCCCTTCTTGATGCCCGCCGCGTGCTGCCTCCCGGCGACCTGAACATCAGATCCCTGGAGACGATACGCCGGATCGATCGAACTTACGGTCCGAGGCACTAGTGGCGTCAGCGATCATCACTCCCGGCAATCACGATGGCGTGCATCTGGGCCACCAAGCCTTGGTCTCGCGCGCCGGAGCGCTCGCTCGGGAGCGTGACCTCGCGAGCAAGGCGCTCTTCTTCTTCCCCAACGCGGCCGCGGTGCTGGCGCCTGAGCGCGCGCCCGCTGTGCTGACGACGCCCGAGCGCCGGGCCGAGTTCTTGCGTGAGGCGGGCGCCGAGCAGGTCGAGGTGCAGCCCTTCGATCGTAGTTTCGCGGAGCTGTCTCCGCGCGCCTTCGTGGAGCAGATCCTGGTCCAGCGGCTCGACTGTGCGGGGTTGGTGATCGGCGAGGACTTCCGCTTCGGGAAGCAGCGGGCGGGCGACGTCGAGCTGCTGCGTGCGCTGGGAGCGGAGCTCCACTTCGACGTGGAGGTTCTGCCCAAGCTGCACTACGCGGGCGAGGCGGTGTCCTCCAGCCGCATCCGCAGCGCGCTGTCGGCGGGCCGAGTGGAGGACGCCTGCGCTATGCTCGGGCGCCTGCACGAGGTCGAGGGAGTCGTGGTGCGTGGCGACGCTCGAGGCCGCGCGATCGGCTTCCCCACCGCGAACCTGTGCACGCAAGGAGTGCTGCTGCCCGCCGATGGGGTGTACGCTGTGCTCATGCGACGAGTGGATCAGAAGTCCGCGCCGCGCCTGCTCGGCGTCGCGAACCTGGGAACACGGCCCACCTTCGAGGCCGGTCGATCCACGGAGGTGCACGTGCTCGACTTCGACGACGATCTTTACGGCGCACGCGTGCGCGTGGGCTTCGCGGCCAAGCTGCGTGACGAACGTAGATTCGACGGCGTCGAATCGCTGGTGGCACAGCTCGAACGTGACGTGATGGCGGGACGTGAACGACTGGGAGCCGTTTCGGAAAGTGAGGCGCGATGGATCTAGAGACGCTCGACCGGGATGAGCTCGAGCGGCAGGCGGCTCGAGCGGGCGTGGTCGCGCCCCATCACAAGACACGTCGACAGCTGATCGCGGCCATCGCTCGAGCCGGCGGGCGCTCCGCGGCGAGCCGCACACTCGACGTCGCGAGGACGCTCTTCGGCCTGGCCGCGTCCGTCGCTCGCAGCCTGCGCCCCAGCCTGTCCTTGCGTCCGTTGGAGTCTGCCGACAGACGCGCGACGCGTCCCCTGCGCCCCGCGGTCCCAGTGAACCCCAGCGCGCAGCGGGTCACCGTGCGACTGAAGCCAGCGCCGACGGTCGAAGGGCAGAAGCCTCTCCCCGCCACGCCTTCCTCCGAACGCGTCACGCTGGAGCTCGGGCCTCGAGAGTCGCCCAAGCCTAGCGCCACGCCACGCTCCGCGCCGGACCTCTCCGAGCCCATCAGCACCGTGACCATGGCTCGCCTGTTGGACGCTCAGGGTCATCACAAGAGGGCGCATCGCATCTACCAGGAGCTGCTCCACTCCCGGCCAGAAGATCCCGCCCTGAGGCGCGAGATGGAGGGCGCCAGAAGTCGCGCGAAGGGTCGGCGGACCCAAGCCGCCAAGCGTGCGGACGACGCCGAAGCGGAAGGCGAGGCGTTGGTGGCGTTGCGCGTCGATGCGACCACGGCGCTCGTGAGCTGGGAGCTCGACGACTCCACCCTCGACCTCTCCCGCGCCTTGCTCGGTCGAGACGCTCCACTGCGCGCGCGTGCGTTGGTCGTCTTCCCCTCCGAGCAGGAGTTCGTGGCTCGAGAGGTGCGCACCCAAGACGCAGATCGCGAGGGCTATTGGGTGCTCTCGGATCTTCCCCCAGACGCCCACACCAGCGTCGCCGTCGGCCTCGAGCTCGACACTGGGTTCTACTCCCTCGCCCACGCGGTCACGCTGCCTCCCGTGTAGCGTCGAGTAAATCTGTACGCAACTGACCCGGCGCCGGGCCGATGAGGAGGCATGCCGGGTCACCTCATCCCACGCCTACTGCTGTTGATGCTCGCCTGTGGCTGCTCCGTGGGCAGCCTCGCCCCACGTATCGGCATCACCGCGGGGCGCAAGATCGGCCAGACGGGAGGCACCAGCACGCTGCGCGCGCGTGGGAGCAGCTACCTCTTCGTCACCGCGACGCTGGCTCGCCGGCCACCTCCGGGGCCTGTGGTGGTCTCCCGTCCGCCCGTCACGCCGCTGCCCACGCCCTCCTCCCTGCCTCGGTCGAGTCCTCTGCATCGCGATCGAGCGCGCGCGGCGGGCCGCTTTGCGTAGGGAGATTCCACTGGAGTCCGCACCATGAACGCACCCGTCCCCGTATCCCGCCAAGCCCTTCGCGCCGCCCTCTGGCTCACGCTATGCGGCGCTCTCTGGGCCTCGGCGCCATCCGGCAGCTCGGCTCAGCGGCTCACTCCACCCCAGCCTCCAACGCCCTCCTCCAACGCCATTGCCACGGCGCTTGCGAGCTACGGTCATGAGCCCAGCGTGCATCGCGTCGTCGCGTGGGCCCTGGGTCTCTCCGCGACCGCGCCCGAGCGTGCCGACGAAGCCCTCCGGCGTGGCCGCCGCAGCGGACTCCTGCCCAGCCTGCGCTTTGGTGTGCGTCGCGGTCTGGGAGTCGACGCCTCGTCGCAGCTCGCCGGCGACACGACGCGCCTGTCCACGGCTACGGATCTCTCTCTGGAGGCAACCCTCACCTTTCGCTTGGATCACCTCGCCTACGGTCCCGATGAGGTCGCCTGGGCGCGTGAGCGTCGGAGCTTGGAGTTGGCGCGGGCGGAGCTGACCCGCACGGTGGTGGAGCTCTATTTTCGACGTCGCCGCTTGCAGCTCGAGCGCGACCTACTCGGAGTGCGCACGGTCGAACGCTTGGTGATGATTCAACAGCTGAGCGCTCTTCTGGATGAGCTCACGGGCGGCGCTTTTTCTGAACACGTGCGCCGACGCTAGTCCAGTGCATCACAAGAAGGGATGCACGAGCCAGGTCGTGGCCGTCCGCCGCCTCAGCCGCGAGGCGAAGACCAGGCCGAAGAGCGCCAACGTGAGCAACAAGCCCCCGGCCAGCTCCATGTCCCGCGGCAGGTCTGCACGAAGATCCGCTGGCGCGAGGGTGAGGGCCAAGGTCGTCGAGGCGAGACCGGCTAGCAGCAAGCGTCCGCTCTTGAAGTGTTGGCTCGCCGCCTCGAGCAGCAACAGCAGCAGGACGCCCTCGAGGCTGAACACGAGCGCCCCCGTGGGGCCGCTGAGTGCGAGGGCCGAGCCACCGCAGAAGAGCGTCACGAAGAGCGCGGCGCCCAGCACGCGACGGAGCGCGAAGAGCACCTTCCCAGCGCGCGATATCGCACGGCCGGCTGAACCGTGGGCCAAGCCGAGGAACAGAGTCGCCGCCGCCAGAGTGGCCAGCGGGTTCGTGCTCAGCGCCCAGCCCGCAGGTGTCGTGAGCTGCAAGGGTTGAAGCTCCGAGGGTCGAGAGGCGCCGAAGCTGAGCAGGATCGCCGTCACGGCCAAGAGGGTGGGCGTTTCCACTATGCACAGCCGTCCCAGCACGCGCAGCGCGGGAGGCTTGGTGGACGCTCGTGCGTCGAACGCGGCCGCGGCGCCCAGGAACATGAGCGCCGCAGCGCAGACGAGTAGGTCCAGGTCTACTGACGCGAGAACGCGGGCCGACGCGAAGAGCGCGCCAGTGGCGGCGGCGAAGTAGAGCAGGTGACGCAGGCGCCAGCGCGTGGATGCGCCCAGCTTTGGGCGTGTCGGGTCGAGTCCCGCGGTGAGTGGGGAGAGCAGAAGGCTCAGACTGAGCAGGAGCCCGGCGAAGGCGAGGGCCACGCCTCGGAGTGGGTCGTTGTCGCCTGCGCCCACGGGCAGCAGTACATGGCGTGTCGCGCCCGCGCGGTCGATCCGCAGGTCGATCTCCTCCACGCTCGGAGCAGGGCGAAAGTCCGAGAGGGCGAACAAGTGAAGTTCGCCCAGGGCGGAGACCGTGTCTCCGGGCTGGAGGCCAGCTCGGGCCGCGTCCGATTCGGGGGCGACCTGCCTCAACACCAGCCCGTCGGCTTCGGAGCCTGCGGCCTCGAAGCTGAGGCCCACGCTGGCGGCGAATTCACGTGCCTGCATCTTGGCCTCGAGGCGCTCGGCGAGAGGCGCCGCGGCGCTGGCGCGCACATCGAAGCGAACCTCGGGCAGACGACCGGTCACCCGCGTTCCCGTCGCCGAGGCAAAGGAGATCTGGAGCCGCCCGACGAAGCTCCCGCCTCGAGCGAAGATCGGCGCCGAGTGTGTCAGGGGTAGACTGCGGGCCAGAGAGCTCGAGGTCACCCGCACGGGCAACTCCACGTCCACCGAGAGCGGCGCGCGTCCCGGCATGTGCAGGTCGCCCACGAGCTGGCAGCGGCCGCTGCGGTCCAGCGGGAGGGCTTCTCCGGTGATCTCCAGGCTCCCGCCGGGCTCGATCACGTGGTCCGTCACCCCATGCAGGTGCAAGAGCTCGGCTCCCGTCGTGGGCGCGCACGCGAGCGCAGAGATGCAGCCGCTGAGCAGGAGCGAGAGCACACCCCACCGGGCTGCCAACCCATCCTCGTCTGGATCCACGCGTGGCACGACTCCCGAGCGTCGTTTCGCCTGCATGGTTGGTCAAACTTCTGACCTCCCGAGGCGATCCGTCGAGCCACAAAGCAGTTGACACGGCGCCTCGCTTGGGCAAATAAAGCGTCCCGTCGTTAGGGGCTTTAGCTCAGCTGGGAGAGCGTCGCACTGGCAGTGCGAAGGTCAGGGGTTCGATCCCCCTAAGCTCCACTGTGGTTCTGGGAGGGTCTGTTCCAGACCCTCCCCCCTACCGCGGGCGGCCGCGGCAGGGGCCCC
>JAADHO010000038.1:0-12397 GCA_013151775.1 Deltaproteobacteria bacterium
GCCATCACTCGCTCGGAGACTGTCGTCGCCGATGGTGGACCTGCGATTGCCGGCGACGTGCGGCCCGGTTCCGTGGCCACGCCGCCCGCCTCGCCCGACCCAGCCGCTGTCGCCGGTCCAGCAGCGGTTCAGCCCGCGGCGGTGGCCGCGAACGATCCTCCTCCGAGTGCTGCCTCGGACGCCGGCGCGCGCGCTCCTGCCAACGTGCAGGGGGCCGCTCCGCCCGCGCAGGTCAGCGTTCAGATCAGCAGCCGACCTCCAGGGGCACGCGTCACGATCGATGGCGCTGAGGGCTGCGAGTCGACGCCCTGCACCGTGAGCGTGGATCAGGGCGCCCGGCTCGCGATTCGCGCACGCCGTGGTCGCTTCGTGGGCACTGAGACGCTCGTCGCCGACGCGGACAGCAGTGTCCGCATCACGCTCCGGGCGCGCCGCTCGGGTCATGGCAGCTCGGAGACTTCACGCATGACGGGCATGTCGGGTTCGTCGCGCATGACGGGTTCGTCGCGCATGACGGGCTCGTCGCGCATGGGCCCGGGAGCACTCAAGATCCCGGACATCTGGCGCTGATGGTCTCAGCCGGTGAAGGCCCCGCTGCGGATGCGGGACGCAGGAGCGCAGAAGGCTGTGGAGACTGAGTCTGTCGCTCCGCGTGGACGGCCGGGCGCCTGCGACTCGGGCGACGCCGAGCTCGAGTGGGGGCGGATCGTCGAGGCCGTGGCCGAGCGCGCGGTGGGGCCCTTGCGAGAGCGACCTCGCGTGCCCGTTCACGCGACCCGAGAGCTCGCCCGCGCGGCCCTCGCGCGCACGGCGGAGGCGCTCTCTCTGCAGCAGCGCGGTGAGCGTCTGCCCCTGACCGGCTGGCCCGATCTGAGCCGGCAGCTCGCTCGTCTCTCGCGCCACGGCGACCTCGACGGCGAGGCCCTGAGACAGGTGCTCGAGTTGCTAGCCGCCGCCCGTGTGTTGCGCCTCTTCTTGAGCCGACATCGTGAGCACGCCTCGGCCCTGCGTCTCCGGCTCTCGACCTCGGCCGGCCTCGATGGCCTCGAGGAGCTGCTCGCCTCCGCCCTCGAGCCCGACGGTTCCCTCCGCTCACGCGCGAGCGCTGATCTTTCCCGTCTGCGCACGGAGGTCGCCAATCTGCGCGGGCGCTTGGTACGTCGCCTCGAGGGTATGCTCGAGTCGCGCGGCGCGATCTTGCAAGAGCGCTACTACACGGAGCGCGAGGGGCGCTACGTCCTGCCCGTGCGCGCCGACGCCCACGAGCGTCTGCACGGCATCGTGCACGCCACCAGCGCCACCGGCGCCACTCTCTTCATCGAGCCGCGGGAGCTGGTGGAGGCGGGCAACCGCCTGAAGATGGCTCGCGCCGAGATGCAGCGTGAGGAGCTGCGCATCTTGGCGATGCTTTCGCAGGCGACACGCGACCAACTTCCCGACGTCGAGCAGGCTCTGGAGGTCCTCGACGAGGCGGATCTCGTGCGCGCCGCCGCGCAGCTCTGTCTGGATCTCGAGGGTGTGGTGCCCGAACTCGACGAGGCCGACGTGCTGGAGCTGCGCGACGCGCGACACCCTCTGCTGGTGCTCGACGGGGTGCGGGTCGTACCCAACTCCCTGCGTGTCGCCGCGGGCCAGGCGCTGCTGCTCTCTGGGCCCAACGCTGGCGGCAAGACCGTCGCCTTGAAGACCTTGGGCCTCGCCGCGCTGATGGCTCGTGCGGGGTTGCCCATCGCTGCGGCGGAGGGCAGCCGCGTGGGCTTCTTCCCTGTCGTGCGCACGGATCTCGGTGACCATCAGTCGACGCAGCAGAACCTCTCCACCTTCTCTGCGCACATCTCCCACGTGGCCTCGATCCTCGAGCAAGCGCGTCCCGGGGCCTTGGTGTTGCTCGACGAGCTCGCGGGCGGCACCGATCCGGAAGAGGGTGCGGCCTTGGCGACGGCCATCGTGCTCGAGCTCTGCGAGCGTGGGGCCGCCACGGTTACCACCACCCACTACCCGGCGTTGAAGGCTCTGGGGGCGAAGGACGCGCGGGTGACGAACGCCGCCGTGGCCTTCGACGTGGAGACCATGCGTCCCACCTTTCGGCTGGAGCTCGGTCTGCCCGGCGCGTCATGTGCTCTGCCCGTGGCGCGGCGCTTCGGTCTGCCCCAGGCGGTCGTGGAGCGCGCCCAGGCGTGTCTGCCCGAGTCGCGCCGGGCGGCCGAGACCCTGGCGTTGGAGCTGGCCCGGCTGCGCGAGCAGGCCGTACGAGAGCGTGACGAGGAGCAGGCGGCGAGGCTCCGCGCTCAGAGCTTGCTGCGGGACGCGGAGGAGATCGAGGCGCGTGCGCGACGTCAGGCCGCCGGCGTCGCGGAGCGCGAGCTAGCCAAGTTGCGAGGACTGTTTCGCGAGGCGCGGCGCGAGCTCGAGTCGGCTCGTCGGCGCCTGAGAGAGGCTGGGGACGACGATGCGCTGCGCGAGGCCGCCGAGCGTCTCGTCGAGACCGAGGGGCGACTTCCACGACCCGCGCCACGACCCACGCGGGAGCCTTCCTCGCCCGCCCAGAGTCCTCCTGTCGAGGCGTCGGAGCTCGTCTTGGGCGCGCGCGTGTGGGCGCCCGAGCTGCGGCGCGTGGCTACCATCGTCGAGCTCGGAGGCCGCGGACGCGTGCGAGTTCTCGCTGGAAGCCTCAAGTGCTGGGTCGACGCAGCCGGTCTACGACGGGACCCGGATGCGGGCGCCAAGCCTGGGCGCGAGGCGTCCTCGAAGCGTGCGCACCCGCGCGTGTCGCGAGCGGAGGATCTCACCCCCAGGGGGGATGGGAACAGCCTGGACCTCCGGGGCTTGAGGGTCGACGACGCCTTGGCTCTGGCTGAGACCTTTCTCGATCGCCTCTACGGTGAGGACGTGGACGTCGCCTATCTGCTGCACGGCCATGGGGGCGGTGCGCTGCGTCGTGCCTTGCGCGAGCGGCTCGCCCAGGGTCTGCCCACCGTGCGCGCCTTCGGCCCCGGCGCACCGGAAGAGGGTGGCGACGCGCTCACGGTCGTCACGCTGCGTTGAGCCAGGGAGATACCGTGGGGCCCGGGCTCAGCGGAAGCGCTCGTAGGGATCGCTCTGCATGCTCGCCGCCATGCCTGTGGCGGGTCCCATGCCCGCGTGCATGTTCGTCCCCGGGCCACGCGCGCCGGCGCGTGGGGGTCGGCGAATGGGTCGTCGGCGCATGTTAGGCGCCACGGGATCTTCGACCTCGGGCTCGGCCGAGGCCAAGATCACGGTGCGCGGTCTGGAGTCGGCGACCAGCTGCGCCGCGGCGGTCAGGAAGCCCTCCTTCTCGATGCGCACGCTGCGCTGCTCTCCAGGGGCCATGTCCAGGCGCAGGGGCGTGAGACCGAGCAGCTCGTCGCCATCGTAGACCCGAGCTCCCTCGGGCACACTGACGAGGATGGCGTCGCTGCGCGGCGGCGTGGCCGTGGGGCTGAGCTGCCGAGTATGCTGGCCTCGGCCCTCGGCCGTCTCCGCATCCGAGGCCGTCGTCACCGGCGTCCGCAGCAAGAGGAAGGCGGCGACGCCGGTCGCCACGCCCAGGACGCCCAGGCTGCTCCAGCGGGCGACGGGCGGGACGGCCACGAAGGAACGGCGCAGCTTGCCGAAGACGCCCGTGTTGCGCCCACGTTCGTTGGCGACGTCATCGATGCAGCCGTCGAGCAGCTTGATCATCTGGTCCGCCGAGTCGTAGCGCCGCTCCGGGGTCTTCTCGAGGGTGCGGCTGACCAGGCGGTCGAGGCTCGCGGGGATTGGTCGATCGGGGCAGGCCCGTCGCGGCGGGATCACGTCCTCGCGGATGTGCTTGGCCATCACCACCACGGCGTCGTCGTCCACGAAGGGCGGGGCGCCCGTGAGCAGCTGATACAGCAAGACGCCGACGGAGTAGAGGTCGCTGCGGTGGTCGAGCTTCTTGCCTTGGGCCTGCTCCGGCGACATGTAACGCGGCGTGCCGAAGACCGTGCCCGCCTGGGTCTCGAGCTGATCGAGGGCCTTGTCGCTCTCGAAGACCTTGGCGATGCCGAAGTCCAGCACCTTCACCACGCGCTCACTGTGGCCCTCCACCTCGGCGAGGTAGATGTTGTCGGGCTTGAGGTCGCGATGGATGATGCCCTTGGCGTGGGCCTCGTGGAGGGAGGCGAGGACCTGCTGAATGACGCGACACGCGTCCTCCGGTTCGAAGGCGCCGATGCGCTCGAGGCGCTGGGTCAGCAGCTCGCCTTCGAGCAGCTCCATGGCGAGGTAGAGCATGCCCGAGGGGGTCTGGCCGAAGTCGAAGACGCGCACCGTGTTCGGATGCACGAGCAGACTCATGGCCTTGGCTTCACGATGGAAGCGCGTGACCGTGTCGGGATCCCAGCTCACCTCTTCTTTGAGGATCTTGAGCGCGACGGCGCGATCGAGGCCCTTCTGATTGGCTCGGTAGACCGTGCCCATCCCTCCCACACCGATGCGCTGGAGCACCTCGAAGCGACCCGCCACCGTCTCGCCGACGAGCGGGTCGGCCTCCGCGTCCGCGAATTCGCGGGCGTCCATCAACGGCAAGCCGTCGCGGGTACAACTCAGCGAGCCCGCAGGGTAGGCGGTTCGACATTGGGGGCAGATACGCATCTTCGAAGCCCGGCGAGGGTAGCACGCCCGCCCGCTTCACGCGCCCCTCAGCCGGCGGCGGGCACGCAGCGCATCTCCCAATGGCTGCCGTTTGGCACGGGGGCGCAGACGTTCCCACCCGTGCACTGCTCGGGGCTGCAGCAGGGGTTGACGCAGCGACCGTTGATGCAGCGCTCCTCGGCGCAGTCGCCGTTGCCACCGCAGTTCGCTCCTTGGCCGGCGCTCCCGAAGGTCCGCTTCGGCGCGCAGGCGTAGCCGTAGCCCACGCTGCCATCCGTGTAGCTGTAGGTGACCAGCGCACACTTGAGCAGGGAGCCGCAGTCATTCGCAGCGGCGCATGCGCCGGTGCACACGCCGCTCCCCAGGAAGATATCGGTGCAGAAGCCAACCGCACAGTCGTTGTCCGCTCCACATAGCGAGCCGGCTCCGCCCGAGACGTTGCGGCAGCTCATCTCGAACGCGCCCGAGTCGAGCGTCGGGGCGCAGGTGACGCCGCTGCCGCATTGTGCGTCCTGCGTGCATGCGGCGAGGCAGGTGGCGCCGGAGGAGCACGTGCCCGAACGGCATTCCGAGCCGCTCGTGCAGGAACTCGTGGGCCTGCCTGGGCCGACCGAGGTGCCGACCAAGGTGGCGGGCAAGCACGAGCGGGCGCCCAGCCCACCGTCCCAGCAGACCTCGTCCGATCCGCAGTTGGCGTCGCTGCAGCAGGCTTGGACGCAGACTCGCGCTGGCGGAGAGCCCGGAATACGTAAGGCAGGGCTGTCCGCGCACACGCCGCTCTGGCAGTCCGCCCCCGATACGCAGGCATCGCCCGGTCGTCCCTCGTCGACGCAGGCGCCCGTGTCACGATCGCAGCGCTGTCCCGGCAGACACGAAGAGGTCGTGCAGCTATCGTTGACGCAGGTCGGAGGCGAGAGGCTGCTGTCGCAGCTGCTGCCCGCGGGGCAGCCGCTGGCGCTGCACCCGACCTCGACGCAGCCGCGTCCGGCGACGCAGAAGGCGCCACCTCCGCAGAGGCCGGCGCCCCCGGGATCTTCGTCGACGTTGCCGTCGCAGTTGTTGTCGATTCCGTCGCAGACCTCCGCTGCGCCCGGATGCCGACCCGGATCCTCCTCGTCGCAGTCGGCGGCCCGCGACGGAGAACCGCAGCGGGTGTAGGTGTCGCCGTCGGCGTCCTCCTGCTCCTCGTCGATGTTCTGGTTGCAGTTGTCGTCGATGCCGTTGCATTGCTCGGGCGCCCCCGGGAAGACTTGCGGGTCGGCGTCGTTGCAGTCGAGGGTGCGTCCGTCGACGTCGCAGCGGTTGAAGCCATCGTGGTCGCGATCCGAGGCGCAGCTTTCCTGGTCTCCGCATACGCCCACCGAGACACCCGCGACCGCTTGGCAGCGCATGCCGCTGGGGCAGGGATCCGGCACCGCCGCGGGATCGCAGCGGATGGATCCGTCTCCAGAGACCAGCGCGGAGCAGCCGGAGAGCGTGGCGAGAGCGACGCACGCGATGCAGGTCGAGAGCCACCTCATAGGGTGAGCCTCAGGGTCAGCGACGCGCCGCGACCGTCTGCCGTCGTGCCCGGGAGCACCTGGGTGCCCGGGAGCACCTCCAACGTTCGCTGCCTGAGCAAATACAGCAGCCCGGAGGCGATCAAGGCGCCTAGGCCGATGCCCATCAGCAGGTCCGACGCGAGGGCTCGGCGGCGTGATGTGTCGAGCAGAGACTGGCGTCGGTTCGCGTCCTCGGGTGTGCGCAGCACCAGGCTGGTGGCGTCGCTGTGGGAGCCGAGGGCCGCGATGCCGAGGGCTACGCCGCCGAGCAGCAAGCCTCCGCCGCTGCCGAGGGTGATCCAAAAGGGGAGGTCTACTACGCCGCGGACCTGAACGTAGGCTGGGCGTAGGTCCTCCCGCGTACCATCGTCTGGCGGTGGGCGGCTGATCTCGCCGTGGGCGGCAGCGCCTTCGAGTCGGGTGATCGTGGCCTGCACCTCGGCGCGTTCGTCCTCGGATCCCTCGGGGAGCACCCGAAGATAGCTGCGGTAGTAGCCCGCGGCCTCCTCGGCCTCACCGAGCAGCTCGTGGACCCTCGCGATATTGTAAAGCAGGGTGGGCGACGCCGGATCGAGGGCTAGAGCCCGCTCGAGATCCGTGGCGGCCTCGCGATAGCGGCCGTGTTGGTAGTGCTCGCGACCGCTGCGAAAATATTCGAGGGCCTCGGGCGGTGGCTCGTGCCGGGCCTGCGCGACGACCTGGCTCGCTACGCCGAACGTCACGCAGAGCGCGAGCAGCGCTCCGAGGCTGGCTCGCCACGCGCGGCCGCCCATGCCTGCTGCCTTCGATCCGGTCACGCCCCGACGTTACCTTTTGCTCGCCGCAGACGCCAGCGCTCGACACGCGCTCCGGCTCTTCGTCGATTGGCTCCGCCCACGGCCGGCATGCTATCGCCAGGGGATGCTGACGAGATTTCTCCGCTGCGGCTTGTTCGCTGTCCTCTGGCTCTGCTCGCTCACGTCCGCCTCCGCGCAGTTCGCGGGGAACCTGCGCAGCGTGGATCCCGCGCCCTCGTCCTTGGTAGCGCCGGACGGCGCGGACGCGGTCGTGCTCGACCCCGGCGCCGTGGCCTTGGGTCCGCGCGTCGCTGCGAGCTTCGTGCACGTGGAGGGCTCGGCCAGCGACGAGCTCGACACCCAAGGAGACGCCGCAGCCTTCGCCGCGCGCCTGCCCTTCGGCCTCGCCCTCGGCGCGCAGATCGAGCGCGTGCGTCCGACCCGCGACAGCCTGGCGCCGCGCCGCACGGGCGTGAGGCTGACCACCGCCTTTCGGGCCTCGGAGAAGCTCGGCTTCGGCGTCACCTATCGCTTCGTGGGTTCTCGGGCGGCGATCGGCGGCGCCCGCGCACTCGACATCGGTGCGAGCTTTCGTCCCAGCCCTCGCCTGGGATTCGCGCTGATCGGGCGCAACCTCCTGGGTCCCCTCGAGCTCGACTCCACCGAGCTGAGCTTGCCCGCCAGCGTGTTCTTCGCCACTGCGTTTCGACCTTTCGGCACCGACGCGGTCACGGTCGAGGCCGCCTTCGCGGCCGATTCCCAGTCGCACTACGGCGCGCGAGGCTTCGCCGAGCTGAGCGTCCCCTATGTCGGCCGCATCCACGCCGTGGTGGAGATCAACGACATCACGGGAGACCAGACGGAGGTGCGCGCCTTGGCGGGCATGTCACTGGACTGGGGCGGCATGTCGGCCGAGGGCGGCGTGGTGGCGGGCGACGGACTCGGCTCCACCCCTGGCTGGTACACCTCTCTGCGTCTCTCCTCCGACCGGGGCTTTGGCGTTCCGGAGCCGGAGTTCGTCCTGGAGGTGGACGCTCGGGGCGCCCTCGGCCCGCGCCGCTTGCTGCGCGTGCTCGCGCAACTCGACGCCGCGCGCAGCCACCCGAGGGTGAAGGGTGTGCTGATCCAGCTCGAAGATTCGGGCTTGAGCATCGCCACGGCCCAGGAGCTGCGCCTCGCCTTCCGCGCCCTGCGTGATGCCGGGCGTGTGGTGGTGTGTCAGCTCCCCACGGCCTCCGGCTCCGAGGCCTACGCCTGCGCGGCCGCCACCCACAGCTTGCTCGATCCCGCCGGCGAGGTGCGCCTCTTGGGGCCCTCCTCGGACGTGCTCTCCTTGGGCGCGGTCCTGCGGCGCGCGGGTGTCCACGCGGACTTCGTGCGCATCGGGCGCTACAAGAGCGCACCCGAGCAGCTCACCCGTGACCAGATGAGCGGGCCCGCCCGGGAGCAGCGCGAGACCCTGCTCGACGATGTCTCACGCCGTCTGCGCGGTGACTTCGCCGCCGATCTCGGGGTCAGCGAGCGGCGCATCGCCGACATGGTAGACAACGGCCCCTACACGCCGGAGGACGCCGTGCGCGTCGGTCTGGTGCGCGCCTTGGTGGACGCGGAGGAGCGCGACGACTTCCTGCGGCGCGCCTTCGGTCGCGGTCTGCACCTGCGCAGCGCTTTGCCCGAGCGGCGCGGGCGGCGCTTCGGCGTCGCCGACCGGATCGGCGTGGTGGTGATCGACGGCTCGATCACGGACGGCCAGAACCGCGACGTGCCGCTCTTGAACGTGCACAGCACGGGCGCGCGCACGGTGGTGGCCGCTATCGAGCGCATGGCCGCGGATCCGACGGTGGCCGCCATCGTGCTCCGGGTGGACAGCCCCGGAGGCTCAGCCTCGGCGTCAGATCGGATCTGGCGCGCTGTGCGCCGGGCCCGACACCACAAGCCCGTGATCGCCTCCATGGGCGCGGTCGCCGCCAGCGGCGGCTACTACGTGGCCTCGGCCGCGGACGAGATCGTCGCCGATCCGTCCACCGTGACCGGCTCCATCGGCATCTTCTACGGCAAGGTGGACTTCGCCCAGCTCGCCGAGCGCCTGGGTGTGGGCGTCGAGCAGATTGCCCGCGGGCGTCGCGCCGGCGCCACCTCCCTGTTCCGTCCCTTCACGGACGACGAGCGCGAGGCGCTGCGCGCGCAGATCACGTACTTCTATCAGCTCTTCTTGCGCCGGGTCGCCACGGGCCGCGGCATGACGCCCGAGCAGGTCGACGCCCTGGGCCAGGGCCACATCTACTCCGGCGATCGCGCCCTCGGCCTGCACCTGGTGGATCGCCTCGGCGGCTTCGTGACCGCCGTCGCTCGCGCCCGCTCCATAGCGAATCTGCCGCCCGACGCCGAGATGATCTTCGCGCCTTCGCGTCCCCGGGGCTTGATGGGCTACCTGATGGCGTCCGGCGCTCGGGGCGCCGCGCTCGACGTGCCCCTCTCCGGCGTGCTCTCGGGCCTCGGCGCCTTCATCGACGGCCTCGATGGGCTGGACGGGCTGCGTCCCCAGGCGCGCCTGCCCTTCGTGCTCACGCCTCCCTAGGGGAAGTGTCTAGAGGCTCATGGCGCCGTAGACACGCAGAGCGTAGGCGGTCTCTCCGTCGCCCTCGAGGCGCAGGCGGTAGCGTCCGGGGGCCCCGGGACAGATGGGCTCGTCGTGGCCGAGGGAGAGGCTGTCGGAGTCTCCCTCGGCGCGCACCTGGGGCACGCCCGTGGGGTCGAAGAGGGTCAGCCTCAGGCCAGGCGTGGGGCGCTCCACCACGGCCAAGATCTGGTAGCAGCGCACGCCGGTCAGCACGACCAGGTTCTCGGCGGGGCGTCCGGGCGCCAGCCGACCGCGGTGCAGGCTCGAGGTCGCGTGCGCGTGGGGCGCGTCCTCACGCCACAGGTCGAAGAGCCGCTGGCCCAGAGGGAAGTCGTACTCCGGGCCTCGCTCCACGGGCGCTAGCTCCTCGGCCGCAGGGGTCGCCGCGGGCGTCGGCTCGGCGCAGCCGACCAGAAGAGCCAGCAGGGCGAGGCTGAGAGGGGCTGCGCTGCACATCACGTCGAGCCTAGCAGATGGCGCGTTGGCAGGTGTCTGCGCCCCCGGCCCGCGCTGAGCGTTGACCCTCCACGGGCTCGGGCCTAACGTGCCGCCGATGTTGAAACGCGCCCGCCTCTGGCAATTCGCTCTCTCGTGTTTGGCTCTATTCGCCGGATGTGGTTCTTGCGGGCACACGGCGGCGCCGGTCGACGCGGGCCAGGCGGAGCTCGAAGCGCCCACGGGCCGGCTGCTCATCTTGGGCTTCGACGGAGTGGACCCGCGCTGGCTGAGGCGCTGGGCCGACGAGGGCAAGCTGCCCCATCTGGCCTCCATGCTGAGCGCGGATCAGGGCTCGCATTTTCGTCCCCTGCGATCCACCAACCCGCCCCAATCTCCCGTCGCCTGGGCCTCGTTTTCCACGGGCATGAACCCGGGTGATCACGGCATCTTCGACTTCATCGGTCGGCGTCTGATCACCAGCTCGTCGGGTCCGCCCGTCTTGCCCTTTCCGGCGACCACCAGCTTCGAGCCGCAAGCGTCGGGACCGCCCGTGGCCACCAACCTGCGCACCGGCGTGCCCTTCTGGAAGACGCTCTCGGACGACGGCGTGGCCGTGGAGGTGATCAACGTCCCCTACAGCTTCCCGCCCGATCCCATGCGCAACGGGCGCATGCTCAGCGGTCTCGGGGTGCCCGACCTGCGCGAGACCAACAGCACCTTCGTGTACGCGGGCACGGATATCACCCCGGAGCGCGCGGCGCGTCCTCCCGGCGGCGGGGTGCTCGTGCCGCTCCGGGTCGAGGCGGGGCGGGCGAGCTTCTCGCTCCAGGGACCGACGCGTCCCGGCCACGCTCCCGAGCGGCTGGCGTTGAACGTCGAGCTTCGCGTGGGAGAGCCCGCGGGAGGGCTCACCGTCACGGTCGGCGAAGAGCAGAGGGCGCTGACCGCCGGCGAGATGAGCGACTTCGTGCCGCTGGTGTTTCGCGAGGGCACCACGGAGATCCACGGCCTCGCGCGCTTCTTGTGTCTCGAGGCGGGCGAGAACGTGCGCCTCTTCGTCACGCCCATCTCCTTCGATCCTCGGCGCCCCTACTCGCCCATCAGCTACCCCAACGGGTACGCCGCGCGCGTCGCCGAGAGCCTCGGCCACGTGTACAAGACCGTGGGCTGGGATCACGACACCAGCGCCTTGAACGATGAGGTGATCGACGAGGGCGAGTTCCTGCGAGAGATGAACGTGGTCGAGACCGATCGGCGCGCCATGCTCGACGACGCCCTCCGTCGCGACGACTGGAGGCTGCTGACCTGGGTCAGCACCAGCACCGATCGCGTCGCCCATATGTTCTATCGCCTGATCGATCCCGAGCATCCGCGCTACGACGCCGCCTTGGCGGCTCGCTACGGGGACGCTATCGAGCGCGAGTACCGACGCATGGACGAGACCGTGGGTCACGTGCTCGAGCAGCTGAGGCCCGCCGACACGCTCTTGATCATCTCCGACCACGGTTTCCACGACTACCGCTGGGGCCTGCACGTGAACCAATGGCTGCGGCAACGAGGTCTGCTCACCCTCAGGGGTGGAGCTGAGAGTTCTCCGCGCGAGTTCTTGCTCGACGTGGATTGGAGCCAGACCAAGGCCTACGCCCTCGGCACGGGGCAGATCTACCTCAACATGCGTGGGCGTGAGCGCGACGGAATCGTCTCGGCGGAGGACGCGCCGGCCTTGCTGCAGCAGATCCGCGCCGGCCTCGAGGCGCTCACGGACGAGAGCCACGCGGGGCGCTCCATCGTGCGGCGCGTCTACCTGGGGTCAGAAATCTTCGCCGGAGGGCGCCACGCCGACGCGCCGGATCTGCAGATCGCCTTCGAGGAGTACTACCGCACGAGCTGGGAGACGATCCTCGGGGGTGTGCCCGCGGGGCTGGTCGCCGACAATCCGCGCAAGTGGTCGGGGGATCACGCGGCCAGCGACGTGCGCGACACGCCCGGCATCCTGCTCAGCAACCGCGCCTTGGTGGCCGAGCCCGGCATCGTGGATCTGGCCCCCACGGCGCTGCGCTTCTTCCACCAGAGCGTGCCCGCCAACTACGTCGGGCAGAGCGTGCTGGCGCAGGAGGCCCCATGAGCCCCCTCGGCATCGGCCTCTTGGCCGCCACCGCGCTCTTCGCGCTCTTCGTGCTCTTCAAGAGCCGCTACTCCTTGGCCGGCAAGGATCCCGCGCGGCGCGCGGCGCGTGTGCGCTTCGGCGAGGCCAAGGCTCGGGCGCGTGTGGCGCGGGACGATCCCGCGGCGCGCGCCGAGGCTCTGCGCGAAGCGGCTCTGGTCGCCCTCGAGGAGCTCGGGCGTCCCAACCTCGCCGCGAGCTATGCCCGCCGGGCGGCTCG
>JAADHO010000038.1:12421-15367 GCA_013151775.1 Deltaproteobacteria bacterium
CGCATCGCGGCGTTGGCCATGCGCCGCGCCCATCGCTACGCCGCGCTGGAGAAGTTGCTCTGGCGCCGGCTCGATCGCGCCATCGGCTGTGAGAGCACCTTCGCCGAACTCCTGTCCCTGTACGAGGGACCGCTGAAGCGTCCCGAGCAGGCGCGCGTCCTGAGGTCCCTGTGGGCGCGCCGCTCGGCCTCCTCGGGAGACGCCCTCAGCGTGAAAGAATCTGAGTGAGGTAGTCCGGCGCGTCGGCGCAGAAGTGCGTCGGCGTCGTCCCCGGCTGCTGCACGCGTTCGCGCAGCGGGCGCGCCGAGCCCGAGTCCATCAGGCAGCCTTCACCGTCGAGTCGGTTGTGGAAGCTGCTGGCGCCTCCGTAGGGATCCGCCAGTCCGAGGCTGTGCCCGAGCTCGTGGGCGACCGTCTCTCCCACCAGGCTGGCGAAGGCCTCGAGGGCGCGCTTCACCTCGGCTACTCGTCCCGCCTCGCCCTCTCCACGCACCTGCTCGAGGGTCGCGGGCTCGGAGCGCACGGGATCGAAGATCTGATCGAAGAGGGGATCGGCCGCGGGCGCCCCGGCGGGGCCGGATCCGGGCAGCTCCGGGTGGCTGGACCAGTACAGGTAGGACTCGACGAAGACGCCCCCATAGCCGGGATATCCGTCCGCTTGGGTCTCGGCGTTGGTGCCCCCCACGCCGTCGAAGAGGCGCAGGTTTCCCACGTCCTTGCCCGGCGTGTTGTCGTAGCCGAAGAGCCCGATGCCGTTGGGATCCGGGCCGCCGATGTCCACCCGTGCGTAGCCGTTGGGCGAGAAGTCCGTGGGCTCCTCGAGGCGCACGTCGACGTTGTAGTCCGCGTAGATCCCGCCCACGCGCTCCGCCACCAACTCCTCGACGCGTCCCGCGCTCGCGCCCAGTCCGAAGCGCGGGAGGCTGGCGTAGAAGCTGGGCAGGAAGCGCATGTAGACGACCTGCTTGGTCGGCGCCTGCTCGAAGGCGAAGGGCGTCGGCGTGCCCGCGTACTCCGTCGTGCCGACGATCGTGATCGGCGTGGCCAGGCCTTCGAGGCGACCCCAACGTGCGCCGAAGGCTCGGCTGAGCAGCTCCCCGTCGACCTCGACCGCGTCGAGCGTCCACACGACCTCGCTGCCGCTGACGAAACGCGGCACGATCTCCACGGGGCCATAGGGCATGGCGGGCCCGCCCTCTGCCGCGAAGCTGCCTTCGATGCGCAGCAGCGTCGTCTCGCCCCTGCGGTCGGCTGCGCCCAAGAAGCCGCCCCCACGGATGCTCACGAGCTGCTCGATGGAGGCCGTGGTCGCCGACAGGGAGAAGAGCTCGGCCGGCACGATGCGGAACGAAGTGGGCACGGGGCCCGGGTTCTGCACGCGTCCCGCGGCGTCCGTGGAGGAGAGCTCGAGGTTGCCCGAGAAGCTGCCGCTCGCGCCCGCTCCGAGATCCGTCGTCAGGCGCAGCAAACCCCGGTCGCGGGCGAAGCGCTCCGCCGGTAGCACGGGGAGGCTGACGTCCACGTCGAAGGCCGGACCCGAGTCCGGGCTGTAGCGGCCCACCAGGCGTGCCACCACGTCGCCTTCGGTGGGCGCGAGGAAGCCATCGCCCGAGAGCAGGATGGCGTCCTCGTAGTGGACGTCGCCCTCCGGTGGTCCGCTCAGGCTCAAGGGCACCTGTGAGGCGAAGCGCAGGCTGGCGGCGTACTCGGGCGTTGTCAGCCCGGCTCCGCTCACCGCGAGCTGCAGATCTGCCGTGGTCGTGCCAAAGGTCGCCAGAGTCTCTGCGTCGACGCGGAAGGCGCGCTGTGCGCCGTCGACTCCGGTGTTCGCGAGTGTCACCTCGCCCGCGTCGCCCGCGATGTGCAGCGTGGGCGCGTCCCCGAGCCGCTCCGCGTCTGAGAGCGTGAGCCACAGCTCGCTGCCCTCGAGCAACGGATCTGCGCTCGCCAGCGTCAAGATGCTGGGCGCGTCCGGGATCACGGGGGGCGCTCCGCCGCCGCAGGCGAGGGCGCTCGACGCGGCGGCCCAGGTCAGGATCAGGCGGGCGGAACGCATGCGAATTGCTCTCCTCCGCTGCGATCCGTGACCACGTCGCATACATAGCCCTCCGCCAGGCGGCAGACCGAGTCGCCGTCCCAGCACGAGCGCAAGCAGACCGGAGCGCCTGCCTGATCCACGCAGAAGGTGCCCGCTTCGCAGTCGGAGTTGCTGGTGCAGCCCGCGCGCGCGCAGTATCCGCCGCGGTAGGGCATGCAGGCGCGCTGGCCACCGCAGGCCGTGAAGTCGGCGCAGCCGTCACCGTTTCGTCCGCTGCCGCGTCTGGCACAGAAGCGACCCTCCGGGAAGCGCTTGCACGACTCCGTGCTGCGACAGTCGGTGTTCACACGGCAGCTCGCGCCGCACTCGCTGGTCGCCGGGGGGGGACCGGCGGTGGGACAGCCGAGGCCGCTGGGGCAGCTGCTCGCCGTGGTGCAGCCTCGGGGCACGCAGCGGCTGCCGTCGCAGACCTGGCTGCTGGGGCAGTCGGCGCTGCTGCTGCAGCTGGTGCGCGGCGTGACCTGCACGTCGCCGAGGTACTCCCCGCGGGAGTCGCGAAAGCCGAAGACCCGCAGGCTGTAGGCGCCCACGTCGCTCACGTCGTGGGTGATGCTCTCCGTGTCCGTGGCGCCGCGCGAGGAGGCGATGACAGCGCCGCTGGGATCGAGCAGCTCGAGATCCAGGTCTCCCATGGAGGGCGTGAACACGAGGGTCGCTTCGATGGTGCTGGGTCCCGTCACATCCACCCGGATGTAGTCGGCGTCGTTGGGGCAGACCGTGCCGTCGAAGCTGCCGTCTGCCGCGGCGGCTCGCGCCGTGCTGCGGCTGTCGTCCTGCTCGCCCGCGTCGTCGAGGCAGCACGCCCCGGCGCTGATGTCCGCCCGCAAATTGTAGGCGTTCTCGGCGCC
>JAADHO010000110.1 GCA_013151775.1 Deltaproteobacteria bacterium
GGAGGCCGAGCGCTCGCTGCTGAGGCGGCGCGCGTCGCGGATCAGCGCCCGGCGCGCCGTGGAGCGCATGGCGCTCGGTCTCTCGCTCTACCTTCGCGGAGAGGATGGCGCGCCCTCCGTGCCCGACGCGCGCGCGCTGCCGCGGCGCCTGTCCTTGCCCGAGGCGATCCCGGAGAACGACTTCAGCTCCACGACCCGCGGCGCGGAGCTGCGTGCTGCGCTCCAATGCCACCCACGAGTGGCACAGAAGCTCGCCGAGCTCGAGTCCGCGCGGATCGCCCGAGACCTTGCCCGAGCGCAGCGCGCGCCGCGCCTGGACGCCACGTTTCAACACTCGAGGGACCTCGGCGCGGGACCTGACTCTCTGGGTCGCTCCGTCTTCGAGGCCGGGCTGGTGTTCTCCATGCCCCTCGTGATGCGCTCGTCACGCGGACGGCTCGCGGCGGCGGAGTCTCAGGTGAACGTGCTGGAGGAGGAGCTGCGCCTGATCGAGGACGAGCTGCTCATGCGGCTCGCCAACGCCCGCAGCGCAGAGCGAAACGCGGGCGAACAATTCGCCGTGGCGAGCGCGCTGCTCGACACGAGCGAACGTCTGGCCGCCGCGGAGCGGTCTCGTTTCGAGGCCGGCGCCACCTCACTCTTCGTGGTCAATCAACGCGAGCAGGCGCTGGCCCGAGCGGCCCTCGCTCAGGTGGGCGCCGCACGCGACCTCTGGCAAGCGCGAGCGGCCTGGCAAGCCACGGCGACCTGCGGAGACTCGCCTCGCTGACGCGACGCCGCGCGTCGATCTGAAGAGGCGCGCCGGGCTGGACACGCGAGCTCGAGGGAACAAGCCGGTCGCGCCCGCGGTTGGGTCAGGACGGCGGGCGTGTTATGCGTGGCCCACTCACGTGGAGGTCATCCGAGATGAAGCGATTCCTGAACCTAGTGCTCGTATGCGCCCTCTTGTTGCCGGCGGGCAGCGCCCTGGGCGAGATCGCCGCCGATCCGCCCACGCAGGCCGGTGCGGGCTCGTCCCTCGCGGGGATCTCCGTACAGCGCGAGACGCTCGAGAACGGGATGCGGGTGGTCTTGAACGTGAACCACACGGTGCCCACGGTGGCCGTGGCGATCTACTACGACGTGGGCTCGCGCAACGAGGAGCAGGGGCGCTCGGGCTTCGCCCACCTCTTCGAGCACATGATGTTCCAGGGCTCCGCCAACGTGGACAAGGGGGAGCACTTCTCTCTGATCATGAACCGCGGCGGCAGCATGAACGGCACGACGGGTGAGGATCGCACGAACTACTTCGAGACCCTGCCGAGCAACGAGCTCGCCCTCGGGCTCTTCCTCGAAGCGGACCGCATGCGCTCACTGCGCATCACCCAAGAGAACTTCGACAACCAACGCGCCACCGTGATCGAGGAGCGACGCCAGCGCATCGACAACCAGCCCTACGCGCCCTCCATGCTGCGCATCAACGAGCTCGCCTACGGCTCCTATTGGCCCTACGCCCACTCGACCATCGGCGAGGTGCAAGATCTGGAGAACGCGCCCCTCGAGGCCGTGCGCCAATTCCACGACGCCTACTACGCGCCCAACAACGCCGTGCTGAGCATCTCGGGGGACTTCGAGCCGGCCGCAGCCATGGCGCTGGTGCGCCAGTACTTCGGCAGCATCCCGCGTCACGACGTGCCGGCCTATGAGCCGCCAGCGCTGGCGCCTCAGACGGCGGAACGTCGGGAGACGCTGCACGATCCGCTGGCGGAGCTGCCCGCCTTCCACATCGCCTACCACATCCCGCCCGCGCGCTCGGCGGACCACTACGCGCTGGAGCTCTTGACGATCATCCTGGGTGACGGGGAGTCGTCACGGCTGTACCAAAAGCTGGTGAAGGAGCAGGAGCTCTGTCAGGACGTGCAGGTCTCCACGGACGACCGACGCGGCCCCGACCTCTTCAGCTTCTGGGGGCTGATGGCGCGGGGACACCAGCCGGCCGAGGCCCAAGCGGTGATCTTCGCAGAGCTCGATCGCATCGCCCAACGGGGCATCACGCCGCGCGAGCTCCAGAAGGCCAAGAACCGCATGAACTCCGCCTTCGTCTTCGGCCTGCAGTCGAACCTGCAGCGCGCCCGCAACCTGGCCGAGTTCGAGATGTACTTCGGCGACGCGGCCCTGCTCCGCGCCGAGCTGCTGCGCTACACGCAAGTCAGCGCAGACGACGTGAAGCGCGTGGCGGGGCAATACTTCGCGGCCAGCAACCGCACCGTGCTCGACGTCGTGCCTGGCCCGACCGACGGCGCCGAAGCCGGAGCGGCCGGCGAGCATCATTTTCACATGCCCGAATCCAGCACGACGGAAGGAGGTCTGCGATGAAGCGGACGCACTCACTCAGCTTGATGGCCTTGGTGTCGGGTCTGCTCGCGAGCCTCGGTCTGAGCGCAGTGGGCGGTTGTGGCGCGAGCCCAGCGCCGACTCCCGAGTATCCTGCGCTCGCGTCTGCTGCGGGGGATGCACCCGCGCCGAGCGAGGAGCCCGCGGCGGAACGTCAAGCGCCGCCCGAGTCCGGTCCCTCCCGTGACGTGCAGTTCCCCGCCGTGACGCGCGCGTCCGTGGCTCACGGGCTCGAGCTGAACACGGTGGAGTCCCACGCCCTGCCGCTGGTCTACCTGAGGCTCGTGATCCGCAGCGGTGGCGAGACCGATCCAGCGAATCGACCCGGGATCGCGCGGCTCACCGCCTCCATGCTCCAAGAGGGCACGCGCACCAAGACGGCGGCGCAGCTCGCCGAGGCGGTGGACTTCATGGGCGCGGATCTCTCCGTGAGCGCCACGCAGGAGAACACCTACCTCGTCATGCGCGTGCTCGTGGACCAGCTCGATGAAGCGATGGATCTGCTCGCCGACGTCGCCACGCATCCCGCCTTTCGCCAGGAAGAGCTCGACAAGCTGAAGCGTCGCGAGACGGATCGCCTCTCCTTGATGAGCAAGCGCCCGAGCTACCTGGCGCAGCGGGAGTTCTACAAGCGTCTGTTTGGCGACCACCCCTACGCGCACGTCGACACCACGCCGGAGGTCGTACGCAGCGTCCGGCGCTCGGAGCTCGCCCGCTGGCATCGGCGGCACTTCGTCCCGAGCAACGCCTTCTTGGTGGTCACGGGTGACGTGACCCCCGAGCAGGCTCAGACCTCGGCGGCGCGCGCCTTCGCCCGCTGGAGCGGCCCGAGGGTACCCGCCCCGCGCTACGCCACTCCGCCCACACGCGACGCCCGCGAGGTCGTGCTGGTCGACCGCCCCGGCTCCGTGCAGTCGGTGATCTACATCGGCAACCTGGGCGTGAAACGAGACGCGGAGGATTGGATCCCCCTGGCCGTGGCCAACCAAGTGCTGGGAGGCTCCGCCGCTTCCCGGCTCTTCATGGACCTGCGCGAACGCCGCAGCCTGACCTACGGCGCCTACAGCCGCGTGGGGGAAGCGGTGGACGTCGGGACCTTCCGGGCCTCGGCCTCCGTGCGCACGCAGGTCACTGCGCAGGCCATGGACGCCTTCTTCGAGCACCTGAACCGGATCGTCAGCGAGCCGGTGCCCGAGTCGGAGCTGCACGACGCCGAGCGCTACCTCTCGGACTCCTTCCCCCTCTCGATCGACACGGCGGGCAAGATCGGTCAGATGGTGGCGGACCTGCGCGTCTTCGGCCTGCCGGACGACTACTGGCACAGCTACCGCACGCGCATCGGCGAGGTCACCCCCGCCCAAGCCTTGACGGCGGCGCGCGCCCACATCGACCCGGAGCACGCTTTGGTCGTGGTCGTGGGCAGCGCCACGGACATCGCCGCGGGGCTGCGCGCCTGGGGGCCCGTCACGGTGGTGGACGAGAACGGCGAGGTCAAATCACGGCTCGAGGCGGCGCCGAACGCCGCGACCACCCAAGCGAGCGAGTGAACCTCGAGGCCACGTCGAGCATCCAAAGGCGAGGGCCCTTCACGGAGAATCTGTCATGTGCGGCATCGTTGGATACGTAGGCGAGGAGGACGCGGCGCGCGTCCTGGTCGATGGCCTGAGGCGGCTCGAGTATCGCGGGTACGACTCGGCCGGAGTCGCCGTGCACGCCCCCTCGGGTCGGGTGGAGGTGCGCCGCGCCGTGGGCAAGCTGCGCGAGCTCGAGCGCGCCCTCGAGGCTGCGCCCGTGCACGGGAAGGTGGGCATCGGCCACACTCGCTGGGCCACCCACGGCCGGCCCTCCGAGGTCAACGCCCACCCGCACGTCGCGGGGCACATCGCCGTAGTCCACAACGGCATCATCGAGAACCACCTCGCCCTGAAGCAGGCGCTGATCTCCCGCGGGGCGACCATCGCCAGCGACACGGACACGGAGCTGGTCGCTCACATGATCGCCGAAGAGGGCGCCGAAGACGCGGACCTCGAGACCTGCGTGCGGCGCGCCCTGAACAAGCTCGAGGGCGCCTACGCCATCGCCGTGCTCTCGGATCGCGAGCCGGGCAAGGTGGTGGTCGCCAAGAGCTCCTCACCCCTGGTGCTCGGCCTCGGAGAAGGCGAGATGTTCTGCGCCAGCGACATCCCGGCGCTCTTGCCCTACACGCGGCGCATGATCTTCCTCGAGGACGGCGAGATGGCCGTGCTCACGGCCCAGTCTGTGGAGATCACCACGCTGGCGGGCGAGCCCGTGGAGCGGGATCCCGTGACCATCGACTGGTCGCCCGTGATGGCCGAGAAGGCGGGCTACAAGCACTTCATGCTCAAGGAGATCTTCGAGCAGCCGCGCGCCCTCGAGGACACGCTGCGCGGTCGCCTGGATCGCGAGGCGGGAGACATCCACAGCAGCGAGATCGGCCTGAGCGAAGAGGACGCGCGTAGCATTCAGCGGGTCGTGCTCCTGGCCTGCGGCACGAGCCACCACGCGGCGCTGGCGGGTCGCTACTACATCGAGTCTCTGGCGCGTGTACCCACGGTGGTAGAGCTGGCCAGCGAATTCCGCGGACGCGGCGCCGTGATCGGTGAGGGCGATCTCGTCGTGGCCGTGAGTCAGTCGGGCGAGACCCTCGACACGCTGATGGCGGCGCGCGAGGCCAAGCAGGCGGGCGCCAAGCTGCTGGCCATCGCCAACGTGATCGGCAGCGCCATCCCGCGGCTGGCGGACGCCACCTTCTACACCCACGCGGGGCCGGAGATCGGCGTCGCCTCGACCAAATGCTTCACCACACAGCTCGCCAACGTGCTGATGCTCGGGCTCTGGCTCGGTCGACGCAGGAACACCTTGCCCGAGGAGCGCGCGGCGGAGCTCGTGGAGGCCCTGGCCCATCTACCTCAGCAGATGGAGCAGGTGCTCGTGGGCACGCGGCAGCTCGTGGCGAACATCGCGCGACATCACGTGGAGGCACGCGACGCGCTCTTCCTCGGGCGTGGGCTGAACTTCCCCATCGCCCTCGAGGGCGCGCTGAAGCTGAAGGAGATCTCCTACGTGCACGCCGAGGGCTACGCCGCCGGCGAGATGAAGCACGGCCCCATCGCGCTGATCGACGGCCACATGCCCGTCTTCGTGTTGGCGCCACGGGACAGCTCCTTCGAGCGCTCCATCGGCAACCTCGAGGAGGCGCGGGCGCGCGAGGCGCAGGTGGTCGCCGTGGCCACGGAGGGCGACGAGGCCGTGCGCGCGGTCGCCGACGACCTGATCGAGGTGCCCGCCGTGCTCGAGCCCCTCTACCCGCTGCTCACGGTGCTGCCCCTGCAGCTCTACGCGTACTACGTCGCGGACTTCAAGGGCACGGACGTGGACCAACCACGCAACCTCGCCAAGACCGTCACGGTCGAGTGAGGCCCCAAGCGTCGCGAGCGTCGCTCCACCCTTCGACGAACCATTCGCGAGGGGATCAGCCGGGCTTCCCGTCCAGGCGCGGGCGCATCAAGATGGGCCAATAGAGGATCACGAAGAGCAGGTAGCCGAGGGCCCAGAGGCTGCCGCCGACCATGGGGGCGCGGAGGGCGAGCACGCCTCCGGCGTAGGGCAGGAGCCCGCGCGTGAGGGCGCCGAGGATCACCAGGACGTAGGAGAGCGTCAGGCCGCGGGAGGCCTCGAGGGGTCGCCCCGTGTGACCCAGAGAGGCCCGGCTCATCACGGCCAGAACCATCACCCCCAGAGCGCCCGCCGTGAAGAGGTGGAGCGGCGCCGTGCCCGCGGAGGCGAGCCCGAAGTTGAACACGGCCCGCGCCCCGAAGCCGGCGACCACGAAGAGCAGCCCCAGATGAAGCACGCTGACCAGCGGATCCTTCAGCGCCGAGAGACCACGCCAGCCGGCGAGGCGCACGAGCAAGAGCAACCCGGCGAGCGCGCACAGGCCGCCCGCGAGGGGACCCGACGCTGCCAAATCGACAGTCAGGGCCAGCAGCGCCGCGATCAGGCTGAGGCGGTCGAGGGCCACGCTGCGCCACAGCACGACGTCTCGGCCAGCGCGTCGAAAGGCCGCCTCCGTGAAGTTCGGCACGATGCGCCCGCCGACCACCAGCACGGACGCGACCTCGACATACACGCCCATGCGCAGACCGAGCAGAGTCGTGGACGAGGCCAAGCCCAGAGCCGAGAGGTGGGTCAGCCCGTTAGCCCCGGCGAGCAGCAGGAGCAGCACGGGGAAGCCGTAGTTGCGCGCACGCCGAGCCTTGACGATGGGCGCGAGAACGAAGCCGGCGAGCAGCGGCAGAAACAGCAAGTCGAGGCCGGCGACCAGCCAGGGGGAGAGGCTCCCGGCTGCGAGCAGGGCCACGCGACCAGCGACCCAGACGGCGACCAGAGCGACCAAGGCGCGGCCCTGAACGCGAGGCGTGCCGGTCCATTTCGGGACGGCCGTCAGCAGGAAGCCGGCGAGCGCCGCGGGCACGAAACCGAAGACCATCTCGTGGCCATGCCAGAGCATGGCGCCCCAACCGATGGGGAAGGCGAAGACGCCCGCGAGCACCAGAACCCAGATGGCCAGAGGCAGGGCTGCCCAGACGCCCGCCAGCAGGAAGAAGGGCCGGAATGCGTGATTGAAGACGCTGAAATGCTCGACTGAATCAGCCGGCTTGGAGCTCAGACGGATCAACGCCTCGGCGTCGGGTGCGCGTTTGGTGACCATGACGTCAACCCGTGACTTGGATTGATGTCACAGGGCTTCGACGAGCTCGCGGTCGAGGATGCGCAGGCCATCGGGCGTGCGCTCCACGGCGCCTCGCTTCGTCAGCGTCCCGAGGGCACGGCAGACGGTCTCGTGGCGAATGCCGAGCAGGGAGCCGAGGTCGCGGAGCTGCAACCCGGAAGGCAGCAGGTCGCGTCTGCGCGGAGGCGAGAGCGTGTCCGAGAGGGCCACCAAGAGGGCCGCGACACGCGCCTCGATGCTGGTCCGGCCGCGGGCATCGGCGATCCGGGTGATGCGCTCCATGGTCGCGTTCTGAAGCTCGATCAGATCCGTCGCGACGCTCGTGTCCTCGCTGACCGCGGGGGCGATCTGGTCGCGGGTCCAGAGGCAGAGCAGGGAGTCCGTGGCGGCGTAACCACAAGGCACCGAGGAGGGGCTGTTCTCGGTGGGCATGCGCATGGGGTAGAGGCAACCGGGACCCGCGGCGTCGAAAGAGGTGACGCGGCCCTGGGCGTCTGCGCGCTGGCGCACGACCACGCCGCGCCGGACGAAGGCGAGCCCGTAGCGCTCGAACCAGCGAGCCGGCAGCTGCGAACGAGCCGGCAAGGCGATGCATTGGAAACTGCAGCCGTGCTCCTCACAGGGCACCAGGTCTTCGAGCAGACCTTGGCGTGAGGCTGGACAGTCGGGACAAGGCGAGGAGGGATTGCCCGCCAGAATCTTTAGATGCGCATAACCCACTGCCTCATGATCTAGGTCCGAGGCCTCGAAGGGTTGTGAGCGAACTCGCGGCACAGCCTACGTAGTCGACCTCACCCACGCCTCTTGCGCATTGAGCACGGTCAATCGCGGGCGAAACCGTCCAAAAGAGCCCATCCTGATGATATGCGTTCACTCACATAAAACCGTCATGTCCAGGTCGGTGGCACGTACGGGTACGCGACATGGGACGACTCAGCGCAGCAGGAGCAGGCTGAGGAGCACCGCGGCGTCCGTCCCGACGAGCGCCCAACCGACGACCCTCAGCTTGCGCGGGTGCACGTGGACCCACGCCAGGACGAAGGACGCGACGCAGGCCGGTGCGAGCGCCCAGGCGATGGGGAAGCCCAGGCTGGCCAGCGCGATGGCCAGCAGGAGCGCCAGTGTTGGGAGAGCTGCGGCAGCGAAGAGCAGCCCCGGACGCTTGCCCTTCAGGCGCGAGAGCGTGGCCTTCACGGCGAGGGCTTCGAGAGCAAAGGTAGCGAACCAGACACCGGTGACCCAGAGCATGGAGGCCGGGCTGGCGCCGCCCGCGACCCCAAGAGGCAGGCACGCGCTGGCGAAGGTGGCGGACACCAAGAGCTCGCCCGCGACCGTCTTCTCGCGACCGGTCGCCATGAAGACACCGACGACGACGGCGAGGCCGAGGGGCCACGCGATGAAGCGCAGGGCGACGGGCGCGAGCCACAGGCCGGCGGCACCCAGGGCGGTGGCGCCCAGAGCCATGAAGACGAGTCGCCGACGCGCCGCGGGCCCGAGGGAACGGAGAGCGCGCGGACCGCGACGTCCGAGCAAGATCAAGAGCGGTTCGTGGGCCAGGAACGCGAACACCAAGCCGAAGGTCAGGAGCACGCTGGGCGCCGCGGGCGCGAAGACCAGGACCGAGAGCAGCGGGAACACCAGCATGGCGTAGGCCCCGTGCTCCTTCGGCCACAGCGTGGCTCCGGCCTTCGTCGGGCGTCTCGAGGTGGCGGACACGCCAGGACGATGGCACGCAGAGAGAATCTCGCCAGCGGGTGTGTCGAAAGAGTGCTGCTGGATCACGACTGACCCAGCAGTGAATCGACGTCACGCGCGCCGTGCAGAAGGCGCACGATCTCGATCGTCTCGTTCGTCGAAATGTAGAAGATGAGTTGGCGCCGAAAGCCGTTGACCGGCCACACGCGCAGGCCCTCGAGCGAAGGGGTCGCGAAGGAACGTGGGCTGCCGAGTTCGGGGTGTTCGCCTCTACGGCCAGGAATTCGAATTAGTGGTCGATATCCCGATCGGCTCGAGGGCGTAGGATCAGGCGTCTTCTTCGAGGTCGCCCCATCGGTCCACTAGACCCTTCTCCTTGGCCCTCCAATAGGCGGCATCGGCTTCGATGCACGTGCCCGAATCGAGGCCTTCGAGCAGCAGGCTCTCCAGGTGATGGCTTCGAGTTCGACGGCGGCGCGCCGCGCGAATTAGCTCACGGACATACTCACTGGCCGAGGTGTATCCCTCGGCAGCGGTCTGCTCCTCCACGAAGTTCTTCAGAGGCTTGGGCAGCGAGATGTTCAGAGTCGTGGTCGCGCTCTTCATCGACTTCATCAGGATGCGGTTCATGGCAAACCTTATCAAGCCTTGCCAAATGCCTGACAGATCTGATCGGTGGCCAAGCTGGCAGCGAGGGGAGGCATCACAGGTCTTCAAGGACTCGGAGCGCGGCCGCTCCGTTCCGCCCATCGCTTCTGTCGAAGTGCATGCTCGCCGTGGAGCAGCTCGCGGACAGCGGCCGCGCTCGTCGCCAGACCTAGGCGCAGCTCCGGGCCACCCGTCGCGGGCGCCACCGTCGCGGCCTCTCGCATGATGCCGCCGAGCAACACAGTCGGTGCCCCCATGGGATTGAAGGGGAGCCGCACCACCAAGAGCGGCCCGCCGCTGTTTCCCGGGAACGTCGGTGTCGAGATCACCACGCTGCGCGTGTTCCGCGCGATGCCCGACACCGTCCCATCGAGCACCATGGGCGCGACCGTGTTGGGGTCGAAGCCTGTCAGTCCATACGGGCAGCCCACGCAGTAGCACGGCATCGACGCCACTAGATCATCGTCATTCGCGAAGAGCTCGAAGCTCACGGCCTTCACCGAATGACCCTCGGGCAGCGGAACCAGTCGGGCGGCGATGTCGTGTGCTGTGTCCCGAACCCACTCGACACCATGGGGCTCGGTTCCCAGTTCGACCGCAGCGACACCACCATCGAGCTTGGGGATCAGCGCGTAAGGCGTCTCAGACCGACTCGCCACCACATGCCCGGCTGTCACGAGCCACACGACGGGCGCGTCATGCACGAGTACACCGGCTCCTGTTGGGCTGAAGACGCCGGCTTCCGCCTTCGCGATGGGCACGCAGGCTGCCAGCCACTCCGGGCCCACCATCAGGCGGTCGTCTTGGTGATGGCGATCTTCATGTTCTCGGCCGCGACCAGGAACGATCCTGCTTGAACTCGGAAGACGCTGTCGGGTGCGATCTGGATCTGGCGCGCTTCGTGGCAGAGGTCCGCCACGGTCAAGTCCATGGCATCCGCGAGTCGATGCAGCGTGCTGGAACGAGGTTCAGACATCGAGTTCAACAGTCGACTCAGCGACGGCTGCGGCATCTCCGCACGTCTCGCGACCGCGCTGACGCCGCCGCGCTCAGCGATCAGCCGGCGAAGGCGCGCTTTGAACCTGCGACGCTGCTCGAGCAGTTCGCCTGCTGCGTCCGTCGAGTCGATCACGAAGTCCCCTGCTCCGCCGTCTCGATCATCGATGGTGGCCCCGAGCTCGGCTTCGACCGCCTGCCGTTCAGCGGTATCGGGCGCGTCGGCCCAGAGCTGCAACAGATCGTCGATACCCTCGCTCTCCCTCGCGAGCTCGAGCACACGCAAGACGAATGAGGTTGGCAGCCCCGTGTCGACCATCTTCACACCAATGGTTGCACGTTCCTTCATAGCTCACCCCTCTCGTCGTGCTGAAGCCTGCGGATCAATTGAATCTTGTCCTTCAACGAGGCGGCCATACGCTTGTCCTGCGAGCCTGAGTTCTTCACGTAGGCATGGCAAAGGTAGCTGTCCGCCTCGATCAGCGCGATGCACAGCCGGAGTTGGACGTTGTGCGGTCCGAAGTTGTGCCACTTCATCTTCCATCCATCTCCGACCGCTCTTCCCCGCAGGTCGATCGCCGGACCCCAGAACTTCGGCTTTTTGAATTTCGGCTGCGCGTTGCGTTCGCGAAGCAGCAGGATATCTGGACGCAGCACCCGTCGGTACAACGCAGCGTCGAGTACGCCTCGATGAAGCAGGTCGAGGTAGGAGTCCAGACCCCAACGCGTAATCACGATGCGCATCGCTCCCCCGATCCATCCATACCGGACTCATAACATTACATAACATAACTCTGACGAAGCACTTGTCAACACATGCTGTGCGCGGTGCTGCGCGGTGGTGCGTCCCGCCCCACGCGCGTCATGGCGAAGGGGCCTCGCGGACGCAGCGGAAGCCGAAGGTTGGGCGGCTGCCGGGGCGCCTGAGGGCGCGCTCGGCGCCGTCCTCGCGGAAGGGTTGGCGTGCGCTGACGCGCGTGTCGGCGGCGTCGCTGGTGAAGCTGCCGCCGCGGGTGGAGCGCGTGAGGCCGACGTAGCTCATGTTGCGGGGTTGGCTGGCCCAGAGCGTGCCGTCGGGCAGCTCGCTGGTGTCGCGCCAGTAGAAGTCGCGGGTCCACTCCGTGACGTTGCCGGCCATGTCGAAGACGCGGTAGGGGCTGACGTCTTCGGGCGTGCTGCCGACGGGGACGCTGGCGTCGGGGTGGGCGAGGACGCTGGCGGGCAGGCTGTCGCCCATGGGGTAGAGGCGCGCGCCCATGTCGGGTTGGTCGAGTCCACCGCGTGCAGCCTTCTCCCACTCAGCTTCGGTGGGCAGGGCGCCGCCGTGCTCACGGCAGTACATGGCGGCGCCGTACTGAGTGACGGAGCCGACGGGCAGGAGGGGATCGACACCGGGCCTCAGCACGACCTGGAAGCCTCGTCCGGGCAGCCACATGTAGTCCCAGTTGGAGATCGGCGAGCCGCCGAGGGTCTCGTAGAGGGCGAGGGTCTGCATCTCGACGACGAGGGCGCCGGGATCGGCCTTGGGGAAGAAGGAGTTGAACCAGGTCTCGAACTCGCCGAGGCTGACTTCGTACTTGTCGATGGTGAAGGCGGGCAGGTCGACGACGCGCGCGGGCGCCTCGTCGGGGTCGCAGTCGGTGTCGGTGTCGAGGCATCCGATGCGCGCGGGCCCCGCGGGGATCGCGACCTCCTCGCCGCGTCCGGGGCCGCAGCCGTCGTTGCGCAGGCCGTTGCAGTCGTCGTCGAGGGCGTTGGTGCAGGCGCCGTCGATGCCGGTCTCGGGGCCGGGACGAGGGAAGGCGTCGGCGTGGGCGTCGTCGCAGTCGCCGCCAACGGCGACGAGGCCATCGGCGGGGCAGGCGAGAGTCGCCTCGCCCGCGCCGAAGCCGTCGCCATCGGCGTCGGTGAAC
>JAADHO010000058.1 GCA_013151775.1 Deltaproteobacteria bacterium
GCGTCCGTCCACGGCGTCGCCTCGCGCCTGCTCCGGCGACATGTAGCCCGGGGAGCCGAAGACCTCACCACCCCCTGCGCCCTCCGCCGGCGCCGCGATCCCGAAGTCGAGCAGCCGCGCGTGCCCGTTGGCATCGAGCATGATGTTGCCCGGCGTCACGTCACGATGCACCAGCCCGGCGCGACCGTGCGCGTAGGCCAAGGCGTCGCAGAGCTGAACGCCCACGTGGGCCGCCAAGGCGGGCGAGAGCGGCCCCGCCCGCAGCACCTCGGCCAGCGTCGCACCCTCCACGTACTCCATGGAGAGGAAATAGACGCCGTCGACCAGGCCCAGATCGTAGACCGGTACGATGTGCGGGTGACTCAAGCTCACGACTGTGGTCGCCTCACGCACGAAGAGTTCGACGAAGCGCGGATCACTCGCCAGCTCCGGCAAGATCTGCTTCACCACCAGCTTCTTCTCGAAACCGGCGAGGCCTCGCAGCCCTGCGCGAAAGACGCGCGCCATGCCGCCGCGACCGATCTCCTCGTAGAGCAGATAGTTGCCGAAGGGCGTGGGGGCCTTCCTCGATTGCTTGTCGCCAGCCAAGATGCGAGATCATAGCCGATGCGACCCGTCTTCGCGCTGATGCTCGTGCTCCTGGTCTGCGGCTGCAGTCCGCGGCGAGACGTGGCGCGCGAGGGGCTCGTGTTCCGCGTGTCCGACGCTATCGACTGTCGGCCCGGCGCCGACGTGGAGCGCATCCGCTTGACCGCCCTGGGGGATTTCCCCGCGGCCGACGCCTTGATCGCCGACCTGCGGGTGGGCGAGCCCTGGAGACCTGTAGACTCGTTTCCGCCCGAGACGCGTCGCCTGACGGCGCAGGGGCTCGCCGGATCCGCGGCCTGGGGTGCGGGCTCCGTGGCCGTCTTCGAGGGGGACGCCGAGCTCTTGCTCCTGCCCTTCGGGCGCTCCTGCCCCGTGGCCGATCCCGCGCTGACCATGCCTCCTGGCTCCGCCGCCGCGGTGCTCCCCAACGGCAGCGTCGTGCTGGTTGGCGGCCGCTCGGTCGAGGTCGGCGCCGGCGTGGGCACGCGTCGTCTCTTGCGTCTGGCCGCGGGCACGCAGCTCGTGGAGCACGTGGACGAGGCCATGGTCGAGCCTCGTCAATACGCGACGGCGACCGCCTCGGGCTCCCTCGTGGTGGTAGCGGGCGGCTCCCTCGGGGACTCGGGTCCGGCCTACGACACCTTCGAGGTCTACGACGACGCGTCTCGCAGCCTGCTGCGACGCGGCGCACTGATCCAGCGACGACGGGATCACGGCGCTGTGCGCCTCGCGGACGGCGGTGTGCTGCTCTTCGGCGGCGTCGGAGTGGCAGGCGCCGACGCGAGCGCCCTCGCCTCCGCGGAGCGTATCGACCCGCTCACGGGCCTGAGCCGCGCCGTGGGAGAATTGCCAGCGCCACGCGTCGCGCCCAGCGTCGCGCGCCTGGACGACGGCACCATCCTGATCGCCGCGGGTCACGATGCCTCGGGCCTGAGCACTACGCAGGTCTGGGCCTACGACAGCGTCAGCGAGTCCTTCTCCGAGGTGACGACGCCCTCGGGCGAGCCGCTCGAGCTCTCCCCCTGCATCACGAAGATCGTGCCCATCGCGGGCGCGCGCGCCGTGGCCTTCGGCGACGCCTGTGTGTCCACCTTGACGCTGCTGCGCCGCCTGCCGCGCTACCTGCCCGACGGAGTCGTGATCGAGGCGGAGGCGCTGCCCATGCTGCGCGGTCTGCCCGAGCTCGAGGCGCCCGTGGGTGTGGGCCTGCCCGACGGACGCCTGCTGCTCGAGGGAGGCGACGGCGACTCCTCACGCGCCTTCCTGATCGACATTGGCCGAGGACACGTACACGAGGTCGAGGCCTCACGCGTGCCCCGAGCCTTGCTCGAGCTTGGTGATGGCGCGGTGCTCGAGCTCGGCGCGGAGGTGTCCTCGCTGCGCCGCGACCTGCTCACGACGCCCTTCGACAACCCGCCCGCGACTCTGCTCGGCGGACTGATGGACGGCCTCGCCTTCGATCGCCCGGGCAGCTTCCGCGCCGATGGTGGACGCTTCATCTCCGAGCGCGATGACGCCCGCGTGGACCTGCCCGGCCTGAGCTTCGCCGACGTGCGCGTGCGCCTCGAGGTGCCCAGCGGGAGCGTCGATCTGCTGCTGCTTCAGGCGGGCCGGGCGCCACGCCGCCTGAACGTGCTCGACCGCAGCTTCGGCCCGTCCTTGTGTGAGGTCGAGCGCGTGGACGAGGCGCCCGTGGAGCTGACACGCCGCGGCGACGAGCTCGAGATACGAGCCGGCGGAGACACCAAGATCTGCGTCCTTCCGGGCCTCGCCGAGCGCCTGGGCCTCGCCATCGTAGCGAGCCGCGGAGCGAGCCTCGGCGGCCTGGAGATCACCCGTCTAGGCGGCTCCAGCAGGAGAAGATAGACTGGCGGCGCCTGACCGCCACACGCCACGGGCTGAATCAAATGTCTGTGTACGCCGTCCTGAACATGCTGCTCTTGGTCGCTGGAGCGGCCGCGGCGATTCGCTGGGTCCTGCGCTTCGGACAACATCGCGCGCTGTGCCTGACGCTGATGGTGACCGGCGTGGTCGCGGCCATCGCGGCCTACCTGTTCGTGCCCGCCGACCTGTTGTGGCGAAGTATGAGCCCGCTGCGCGAGGGCGGAAGCCTGATCGCGACGCGACTGATGTCGGGAGTCCCCGTCGACCGCTGGCCCAACCAGCAGGCCTTGGCTCAGCTCAGCTCCGCCGGCTACGCCGTCCCCTTGGAGGGCATCATCCGCGCCAACGTGTCGCTCGCGCTGCTCAACCTGTTCTGGTTCGCGGCCGCGTCCACGCAGCTCATCAAGAGCTGGCTGGCGCCCATCTTCGTGATCCTGGCGCTGGCTGGGGACGCCTTCTTCCGGATCGGGGCCGTCTCCGAGCTACCCGCGCAGCTGGGGACCAGCTACTTCTTGGTAGGCGCCGCCTGTTTCGTCTGCCTCGATGGACGAGCCAACAAGCCTCTGGCGTGGTTGGCTGGCGCGACGCTCGCGCTGTGCGCGGCCCTGGCCCTGCTGACGCGCATCGAGTGGGCCATCGTCGGCATCCCCGCCGCGCTGATCGGAGTCGCCCGAGCCGCAGCTCCCGCCCGGCTCGAGTCTCTGAGCGCTCGAGTCCTGGCCGCCTCGAAGCAGGCGCTATATCGCGTCGTCGAGGCGCGAGGATCCCTGATCATCGTCCTGGGCGCCATGGTCTTGCTCTCTCACGTCAAGCCACGGGAGTCCACGGCCCGAGCCATCTTCCGCGCGCTCGATCCCCTCGATCTCAGCGTGCTGACCTACCCCGCCGTGCTCTTCGACTGGCTCTCCGTCGGAGCGGTCTTTCTCTGCCTGCTGGGCTGGTGGCACGCCGTGCGTTCTCCCCTGCGCCACGGGCTGCTGCCCTTGACTCTGGCGATGCTCTACAAAACCTATTTCGCCTCGTGTCACAGCGGAACGGCCAACTTCGAGATGCTCCGCTACCAGGCGCTGTTCAACCCTGCAACGGTCTTTCTGGCGCTGCTCGGCTGGCGGGCTCTGGCGGAGTGGTCCCACGAAAAACTGCCCCACGGTCGCGAACGCTGGCTGCTGGCGCTGGTCCTGCTCTCGCTCACCGTACGCTGGCCAGCTCCCCTGGGTTTCGCCGCCAGACGCGCGTCGGTCCTCGCGAAGGCGAGTCAGCCAGCGAACGTCTCCGGATGGCTGGCGCGGAACTATCAACGCGAGGTCCATTTCCTGGTCGAGGCGCGGCGCGCGCACCCCGACTGCAACATCGTCGTGCCCACCGCGGCGCGAGACAGGTTCGATCGAGGCGGACACGGGATCACCCATTTCGTGCCGGGCGAGCTGCTCGTCTCACAGCCAGACGGTCTGCGCAGCTACGAGGCCACCAGCCTCTCGGACCTACGACGCGCGCGCCCCGAAATGTTCGCGGACGAGTGCGTGCTCTACTATCACGGACTCGACTGCAACATCGTCGACTACGACGGTTGCGAAGAAGACGTGGACGCGATGGAGCTTCTCGAGCGCAGCCGATTCCTCTCTCTGGCCTACGGCGAGCCCGAGGAGTGGGGACCCTACGAAGGCTGGCTCGAGCTCGCGCTCTACCGCCTCCCTGCAAATGGAGCCAGCTGATGCTGAAGCGCCTGCTCGAACTCCGGGGAGCCGACGCGTCCCACCCCGATTCGGCCACGCTGATGCCCGCGCCGAATCCAACTCTGAACCGTGACCACGAGGTGATCCGCGTCATGGAGCCATGGCTCGGAGACGAGGAGCAGGCGCGCCTGCTGGCGACCATGCGCGGCGGCATCATCTCGAGCGCGGGTCCCGCGGTGCGCGAGTTCGAGGTCGCCCTCGCTCGAGCCTGCGGTACCGAGCACGCATTCGCCCTGAGCTGCGGCACCCACGCCCTCGAGCTCGCACTGCACTGTCTCGAGGTCGGCCCCGGTGACGAGGTGATCGTCCCGGCCTTCGCCTTCATCTCCGTGGGCGCCGCGGTCGCTCGACGTGGCGCGCGCCCGGTCTTCGTCGACGTGGACGCCGCCACCCTGAACCTCGACGCCAGCCTGCTGAGCGCCGCCATCACGCAGCGCACACGCGGCCTGATCGCCGTGCACACCTACGGGCAGATGTGCGACATGGACGCCATCTGCCACGTGGCAGACGAGCATGAGCTCTTCGTGCTCGAGGACGCCTGCGAGGCCATGGGGTGTCGCCTAGGCGGACGCGCGGCGGGCGGGCTCGGAGACGTGGCGGTCCACAGCTTCTACGCCAACAAGATGATCACCACGGGCAACGGTGGAGCGATCACGACCGACAGCGACGAGCTCGCCGCGCTCGTGGCCGATTTGCGCGGCTACAGCTACGCCCCCGAGCGCTTCTTCTGGCACCACCATCTGCCCTTCAACATGCGCATGAGCGCGCTGTCCGCCGCGGTAGGCGTCGCTCAACTCGAACGGCTGCCGGATCTAGTAGCCGCTCGGCGCGCCCTCGGGCGACGCTACCGCGAGCGCCTGAGTCAGATCCCCGGTCTGATCCTGCCGGTCTTCGCGCGAGGCAGTGTGCCTTGGATGTACACGGTGCAGCTCGAAGACACCTACGCTGACGACGTCGCCGGGCTGCGAGCGCGGCTGGCCGCGCGGGGCGTCGAGACGCGTCCGGCCTTCGCGCCGCTGCACGTTCAGCCCGTGCTTCAGCGAGCCGCGGAGCCGGTTCAAGGGCCGTTTCCCAAGGCGGAGTGGGCGTCACAGACGGGGCTGAATCTTCCGAGTGATCCACGACTGACCGACGCCCAGCTCGACCTCATCTGCGAAGTCGTGCGCTCGTGAGCAGCGACCGGCCTCTGCGCGCCGGCGCCGACGGTTTCACACTCAGCGTGATCGTCCCGGCCCTCGACGAGGCGCCCTGCATCGACACGGTGTTGCGCGGCGTGATGGCGACGCCATCCATCGAAGAGGTGTTGGTCGTGGACGGTGGCTCGAGGGACGGCACACTCGAGATCGTGCAGGCGCGGGTGGACGCGCGACGCGACGAGGAGCGGCCTCAGCTTCGATTGCTGCGACAGTCGACGCCCGGCTTCGGACCCGGCCTGTGGGAGGCCTTCGAGCGGGCGCGCGGTGACCTGCTCTGCATCGTGGACGCCGACGGATCCCACGATTGGCGGGACATCCCCAAGATGCGGCGGCGCATCGCCGCGGGCGCCGACTACGTCTTGGGCAGCCGCTATCGAGGACCCTTCCGCTGGCGTGGACCTCTGCGCTGGCCCTGGTCGACCTCCGAGGATGACTCGTGGTTTCACGAGTGGGGTAACCTCGGCATCGTGCTCCTGGCCCGAGCCCTCCATGGCTATCCACTCAGCGACGTGATGATGGGACTTCAGATGTGGCGACGCTCGAACTTCGAACGCGTGACGTTGAGCGAGAAGAGCCAAGCCTTCGAGGCCGAGCTCAAGCTGCGCACGCTGAGCGCGGGTTACGTGATGGAGGAGTTCACGACGCACGAGCGCAAGCGCATCGGCGGCGAGGCCAAGCTCCACGCGCTCCGGGATGGCGCAGCGACCCTGGAGGTGATCCTGAGCCTGTGGTGGGCTCGCCGCCGAGGGAGAGGTGACGAGTGACCGATTGGAGATGGACGGTCTGCGTGGTGGGCACGGGACGCGTTGGGCTGCCGCTCGCGCTGAGCTTCCTCGAGGCGGGTGTGTCGGTCGTGGGAGTGGACCGAGACGCGCGGCTGCGAGATCAGATCAACGCGGGCGAGATGCCCTTCGGCGAACCCGGCTACGATGAGCTGATCGCGACGCGACGCCTCCGCGTCGTGGAGGATCCCGCGGTGGTGGCCCAGTGTCGCTTCGTGGTGGTGACCGTGGGCACGCCCCTGCGCGCCAACATCGAGGCCGACATGCGGCAGGTCGACGGGGCGCTCCGCGATCTGACGCCGCAGCTGCGCGCGGGTCAGCTCGTGGCGCTGCGCAGCACCTTGGCGCCACGCACCACGGAGCTGGTGGCGCGTCGCATCGAGCGAGCCACGGGTCTCCGGGTCGGTGTGGATCTGGGCGTCGCCTGCTGCCCCGAACGCCTGGCGGAGGGCCACGCGAAGGTCGAGCTCGGCGTGCTGCCTCAGGTGGTCGGCGCCGACGACGAGCTGAGCGCACGCCTGGGCCATGAGCTCTTCGCGCCGATCGCGCCGGACGTGCTCGCGACGAGCACCATCAACGCCGAATTCTTGAAGCTCTTCACCAACGTCGAGCGCTATGTGCACTTCGCCGTGGCGAATCAGTTCGCGATGGTCGCCGATGTGCACGGCGCGAACATCCACGAGATCCGCCGGATGGCCAACGACCGCTATCCGCGAAACCACATCGCGAGCCCGGGGTTCTCAGCGGGCGCGTGCCTGCGCAAGGACTTCGGCATGCTCGCCGAGTGGAGCCCTTACGTGGGTATCCCGACGGCGGCCTGGCGCATCCACGAGTCCATGCCGACCTTCCTGGTGCAGCATATGGAGCGACGCATGCCGCTGCTCGACAAGCGCATCGCCGTCCTGGGCTACAGCTTCAAGTCGGGCAGCGACGACATGCGCGACAGCCTCACGCCCAAGCTGATGCGCTACATCCAACGCAGCTGTCCGCTCGAGCTGCGTGTGAACGATCCTCACCTACCCGATCCGATCGACGATCCGGTCCACGGGAGTATCCCCAACCATCCCATCGAGCGCTGCCTCGACGGGGTCGATGGCGTGTTCATCGCCACCAATCACCCGCAGTACCACGCGGCCTTGAGGCGCCTGGCAGAGACGCGCCCCGACGCTTGGGTCGCGGATCTCTGGAACGTGGGAGAGAACGATCAGCTCTTCTATCGAGCGGGTGAGTCCGCGGGCACGTCGTGAGCGCGCCCCTCTCCTTGGTGACCGGCGGCAGCGGCTTCTTGGGTGGCGCGTTGGTGCGAGAGCTGCTCTCGCGGGGACACGCCGTGCGAGTCTTGGACAACCACTCGCGGGGGCGCCCAGAGCGTCTCGCCGATCTGCCCGAGGTCGAGCTGATGGTGGGCGACCTGCGCGACGCCGCCGCGGTGCGTGAGGCGACCTCGGGCGTCGACTTCCTGTGGCACCTCGGCGCGGTGAACGGCACCCGCAACTTCTACGAGCGACCGGACGAGGTGATCGAGGTGGGCATCGCGGGCGCCTTGCACACGGTTCAGGCGGCGATCGACGCGGGCGTCTCACGCTACATCTTCGCCAGCAGCAGCGAGGTCTATCATCAGCCGGAGGTCGTCCCCACGCCCGAGCGGGTGCCCGCGGTCGTGCCCGACATGCACAACGCCCGCTACAGCTACGCGGGCAGCAAGATCGCAGGCGAGCTGCTCGCGCTTCACCTGTGCAGAAGGCGAGGCGTCGAGGCCGTGATCGTCCGCCCACACAACGTCTACGGACCCGCCATGGGCGAGGACCACGTCGTCCCACAGCTCATCCGCAAGCTCGGCGAGAGGCTGCTCGACGGCCCTCGAGTGCGGCTGCCGATCGAAGGCGACGGCTCCCAAACGCGCGCCTTCTGCTACGTGGACGACGCCGCGCGGGGAGTCGCCGTCAGCGGACTCCATGGGATCGACGGTGGAATCTACAACGTGGGCCGCGAAGACGAGATCTCGATCCGCGAGCTGGCGCTGCGCCTGGGGAGCCTGCTGAACTTGGAGGTCGAGATCGTCCCGGGAGAGCGCCCGGCGGGCGGCACCCTGCGCCGATGCCCGGACGTCAGCGCCCTGCGCGCGCTCGGCTGGTCTCCACGCGTCTCCCTGCGAGAGGGGCTCGAGCGCACGCTGAACGCCTACTTGGCGCGAGACGTCAGTTCGTCTGGGTAGAAGGCGCCGCGCTCTGGCTCGCGCCCACTCGCAGCTCGAAGCGTAGCTGTAGCTCGCCGCCGAGGCCCGGACGCGGGCCCACGGGCGCGGCGACGCACTCGGGCAAGTTCAGGTCGAGTGAGGCGGCGTCGGCGCAGCGAGACCCGCCAGCGAGGGGCAGCACGAACTCTCCTCCGCCTTGGCGCAGGGAGAGGTCGAAGCTCCCCGACCAAGCGCCCAGAGTCTTGGGCAGCGGCAGGCGTCCGGCGGCGTCGGGGGTGATCCGAAGCCCACCCAACCACAGCTCCGCGTCCGCTGGGCAGGCGTCCAAAGTCTGCCAACGGCCCTCGCGCTCGGTGATCGTCTCCTGCTCGAAGTTATTGAGCAGGATGGCGAGCAGGAAGGTCGCAATTCCGTCCAGCGCCAGCAGCCCGCCCGCAGCCGCGAGCGACCAATCCGAGGCCTTGGGCTGCGCCTCGCTGACGGAGGATCCGAAGGCGGCGCCTCCGAGCAACAGCTCGCCGAAGCCGATGAAGCCCAACGCTAAGCGACCTCCGGTGTCGTAGCCGGCGTGCCAGCTGTGGACGGTCTCGCGCGGAGTGCGCCACTCGGATTCACACACGATCGCCTGAGTCGAGGGCGAGTATTCGGCGCCGCGGACGCGCTCTTCTCTCTCGCCTTCAGAGGTGATCGAGTCACGATCGGAGGTCAGGATCTCATGCGGCCCGATGATCGCCATGGTGGTGGCGCAACCGCCCGAGGTGATCAGCAGAAGCGTCGCGAGCACGCGAGCCAAGAGTCGGGAGATGCTCGAGCTGTTCATCGCTGCGCACGGTACACGACCGCCCGTGGTCACGCGCCTCGATCTCGCGCGTCCCTCAGTTTGGTGTCTCGCTCGAGTCAGGCGCGGCGTCGGTGGCCGCGGCCGGCGCGGGCCCTTCACCGCCAGCGTAGCCGAGGGCGCGCAGGCGGGCGACGGCCTCCGCGTTGTTGGTGTCCACCGTCTGATGCTCGACCGCGCCTTGGGTAGCGCGCTCGTTCCAGAGACCGAGGCGAGCCTCGGCGATGGCCGCGACCTCGGGCTGATCGTCCCACAGATTCACGCGTTCGCCCGGATCTTGATCGATGCGGAAGAGTGATCGCGGTGGCAGACCACGTGGGTTGCCTTCGTTGACTTCGATCACCTTGAGCTGACTGCGTCCGCGGCGCGTGCGCAGCGCTGTCATCACGTTGCCCTCGTGGCTCTCCTCCGCGTAGACCTCGTCGGAGCCCGTGAAGAGGTCGCCCCCCTGCACTCCCTCGACGGCGGGCAGACCCGCACGCGCGAGCAGCGTGGGCATCAGATCCACGGACTGCACCCAATGTGAAACGGCTGTGCCGCCGGCCTCATTGAAGGGTAGCTTCACGAAGAGGGGCACGTGGACCTGCTCGTCGTAGAGCGTGGTGCCATGCCAGAAGCCGCCGTGGTCCATGAACTCTTCGCCGTGGTCTGCGGTGACCACGATCGTCATGTGGTCGTAGAGTCCGCGCCGCTTCAGATCCTCCATCAGCTGACCGAAGTGCTCGTCCCAGTACGCGACCTCACCGTCGTAGAGCCGCCGCAGCTCGGGCGCCGAGTCCGGGTCGGGGTGCACGTGCGTGGCGCGCGCGTAGCCAGGCCCGTCATAGGGATGCGCGAAGTAGGGATCGTGCGGATCCATGTAGGCGGCGAAGAGGAAGAAGGGCCTATCCGTGTCCTCGGCGCCTTCGCCCGTGTGGCCATCGAGCCAAGCCGTGAGCTCGTGATTCACCGCTTCTGCGTCGCGGTAGGCGCCACCGGGATGTGCGTCGCTCAGCTTCTCGACCACACGCTTGAGCACCTGCACGAAGAGCAGCTTGGCCGCGCTGTCGTCGGCGCCGAGCACGAATTCCGGCTCGAGGTATTCGTAGTCGTCGAAGCCCTGATCGAAGTTGAAGTAGGGTGCGATGTTGTAGTTGGTGACGAAGCCCGAGGTGCGGTAGCCACCGGCGCCGAAGGCCTCGGGCATGGTCGTGAGCTCGTCGGGCAGAGCGTCCGCCTTGCTCATCACGCCGTGGCTCGCGGGGAAGCGCCCCGAGAGGATCGACGCGAAGCTCGGGCGCGTCCACGAGGCGTTGGAGTAGGCGTGCTCGAAGCGGATGGCGTCGCCTGCGAATGCGTCGAGGCTCGGTGTGTGGCCGTTCGCGTAGCCATAGCTCGGCAGGTGATCGGCGCGCAGAGTGTCCACCACGATGAAGAGCACGTTGCCGGCGCGCGCGGGCGGCGCGGGGCGCGTGGAGAGATCCGCCGCGGCTGCGTGGACGGGCGGCATGGCTGCGTCGGCGCCGAAGAGTCCAGCGAGCACGACCACGGCCAGCGCGGGCACGCCCCAGCTCTTCACCAGGAAGCCGCCAAGGCGACGCTCGGCCAGCAGGCGCGTCAGGCTCGAAAGCAGCAGGTAGAGCACGGCCGCCGACGCCACGCAGGCGAGCAGCACCAAGAGGCCGTCCTTGCTCTTCCACACCAGCTCCTCGTGGAAGATGTCACGGCGCACGCGGAAGGCGCCGAGGGCCAAGGCGACCACGGACGTCATGGACGCGAAGAGGCGTGCGAAGGCCTTGGGCTCTGGCAACGCTTGGCGATGGATCAGTCGGCCCAAGAAGGCGAGGCCGAAGCCAGCGGCGGCGCCACCGAGGCCGAGCAAGAGCCCATAGGCGATGGCGCCATACCAGAGCACGCCGAGGTCGCGAGCACCCGAGCCCGAGAGGATCACGACCAGGCCCTCGCCCACGCCGATGAAGAGGCCGGCGAGCAGGCCCGCGCCGAGGCCGATGGAGAGACCGCGGCCCAGGCGCGGGAGCTCCACCTCGACGTGCTCGAGTTCCGCCGCGAGCTGCTCCTCGAGATCGGCGTTCTCGACTTCGATCACAGGTTTGTAGCCCGCGCGGCGCGCCAGCATCACCAGGCCGCCTACGCTCGATATGGCCATCTCCACGCTGAAGCCCACGATGGGCACGAGCACGGCGAGCGCCGCCGGCACGCCGACGATGGTGTAGAGCCCGACGGCCGCCGCTTCACGTAGGCCGACACCGTTGACCGAGATGGGCATCAGCGTGGCGAAGATCTGTACGCTCGAGACGAAGAAGACCTCTCCAACGCCGAGCTCTAGACCCAGCGAGCGCGCAGCGGCCACGTAGATCAGGTTGTTGAAGGCGTGGATCGCCGCGCTCAGGAGCACGGTGCGCAGGATCAGGCGGCCCTGACCTTGGTAGGCGCAGACGGCCTCGACCAAGGACTGCACCTTGGTCGGGACGGCGCCGAGCAGGGCGCGTGAGATGTGACGAATGAGCTGGGGTTTCGCCAGCAAGCTGCCCGCCAGAGCGATGATGCAGACGAAGAAGAGATTCAGCCCGATGACGCCCGCGGTGCCGAGGTAGCGCATGCCGAAGACGGATCCGATCATGATCACAGAGGCGAAGCCGAGCTTACCGCAGAGCATCTCCACGCCGATGCTCGCCGTGGAGCGGGCCGTCTTGCCCGTGTAGTGGGCGATGTCCCAGAGCCTATAGCCGTTGAGTCCGGTGAAGCCGCCCGGAGAGACGGCGCCGAAGAAGCGTCCGATCATGAAGGAGCCCGCGAGGTGACGCATGGGCGCGCGGATACCCTGACCTCGCAAGAGTCCGTCCCAACGGAACACGGCAGCCACGATGGCCGAGAGCTGCGCCAGAGCGGCCAGGGCGACCCAGCCCCAAGAGAGGTTCTCGAGCCGCGCCCAGAGCTCGTCGGCGCTCTCGCGCTCCAGCACCTTGCGGAAGATCAGAGTCAGGATGATCGCCGCGACGGCGAGCTTGGCGGCCAGGATCAGCCAGCGTTTCGTGTTCTTCATTTCGCCCCGTCGTTTAGGGTCCGTCCTCAGCGACGGTGGGCAGCCCGATTTCGCCCCGGTTTGCCCAGCTCTGCGGTAGCCCGCGGCGCCTGAGGGGTCAAGTTACGGACGAACGCGCTGATTGTCGTGCACACTGCCTACATGACCTGCTTCGAGCACACGCTATTCCCGCAGCTCCCCGTGGTCGCCGTCGTCATCGCCGTCCTCGGCGCTGGCTGCGGCGCCACCCCCCCACGCCCCACGCCCGAGGGCGCACAGGCGCACGCTCTGCTCGGCTCGGGCGAAGACGGACGCAGCTTCGAGGTCGCCTCGCGGAGCTTCCATCTGACCGCGGGCGCCGACGTGGAATTTCCCGACGGTCGCGACACGGCCGAGTCCGAGCTCGGGGACGGCCCGTGGGCGATCGAGCGCGCCGAGGCTTCGGACGTGACGGGGGATGGAGTCGACGACGCGGTCTTTCGTCTGAGTCGCGGCGCGGGCGACTCGGGTTCAGCCAGCGCCCTGCTGGTGGTGGACGCCGCCAACGGTCGCGTACAGGGCGTCATCACCGCACGTGAGCTGCGGATCCCGGATCCGGCGCGCCCCGAGCGCATGCACGAGGTCCGTCGCAGCTCGTGCGCCTCGGAGGTGCCGGCCTTGCCCTGGACCTCGGCCTTCCGCCTCGCGTGCTGCAGCTGCTCGCGTGTCTGCGATTGGGACGAGCTCGATCCCGACGAGACGCGCGACTGCCACCTCCACAGCGTGAGCCACGACTACGCTTTCACGCCACCCGGCGCACGCGTGCCACTGGCGGCCGCGGACGATCCCAGCGACGCGCCTAGCTGCAGCTGCGACTGAGTCAGTCGACCTGGGCGAAATCCGGTTCGACGAAGGGCGCGCCGGGCCTGGCGAAGAAGTATCCCTGGAAGATGTTGCAGCCGAGCTCCACTAGCACCTCGAGCTCCTCCTTGGTCTCGACACCCTCGGCCACGACCTCCATGCCCATGTCACCGCAGAGCTGATTCAGGGAGCGCACGAGCTTCTGCTTGGTGGGGTTGATGTGGACGTCGCGCACGAGCGTCATGTCGAGCTTCACCACGTCGGGCTCGAGCTGCGCGAAGCTGTTGAGACCCGCGTAGCCTGCGCCGAGATCGTCCACCGCGATGCGGAAGCCCATCTCGCGGAGCCGAGCGATCTTGGACCTCGGATCGCGGATCGAGTCGAGGGACGCGCGCTCGGTCATCTCGAGCGTCACGCGGTCGGCGATCTGCGCGAGCTCCGAGTCGGGATCGTAGAGGGCCTCATCCTCGAGATCGAGCACGTGAAGGTTGTAGAAGAGGCGGCCCCGGTCCGGCGCGTCCATCATCGGGCGCGGCGCAATGGCGCGGATGGCGCGGCTCAGATCTCGCATGCGACCGAGACGTTCGGCGGCATCGATCAGCGCACCCGGGTGCGGGATCGCAGGCTCCGCCGTGCGAACGAGGGTCTCGTAGCCGAGGACCTCGCGCTCTCGAAAGCGCACGATGGGCTGGTAGACCATGAACATCTTGTCGAGGGCCGACTCGAACTTCACCTCGAGCCCGGCGCGATCCCCGATCTGCTTGTCGACCTTGCCGAGGTGGTCCATGGCGCAGCGCTTCAGCACGGCCATGCGATAGAGGTTCACCGCTTGATCCACGACCTTGCGCAATTCCGGCGTCTCCACGGGCTTGACCAGATAGCGCATGGCGCCCTGATCCATGGCCGCGATCGCCGTCTCCACGGAGGGCGCGCCCGTGACCAACACCACGGGCGTGTCGAGATCGTATTTGCGGATCTGCTTGAGCAGATCGAGCCCTCCCATGCCCGGCATGGAGATGTCGCTCACGACCACGTGGTAGTGACCCGCGCGGAAGCACTTCACCGCCTCCTGACCGTCGCTCGCGGTCTCCACATGGAATCCGGCGGAGCGCAGGACCCGCGCGAAACCGCGCAAGACCGTCGGCTCGTCGTCGACTAGGAGCACTCGCCCGCGTGGAGCGGGAGTTTCTTGGATCATTTCTCGTGCTGCACCCATGATGGTCACCTACGGATCCATTACGGCCTCCGAGCCGGATCCTTGAGGCGAAAGGCGCGTCAGCTCAGCGGAGAAGCCAAGGAGCCCGGCGACGTCGCGCGGGCGAGGGCGGCCACGGGAGCGCTGTCGGGTGCATGCGCGAGAGCGGGGATCAACAAGCAGAGGCCGCCGACGAGCGCTAGCGGCTGAGTCAAGAGCCAACCCAAGGTCGCGACCAGAGCGGCCTGAGGGCCCGCCACGCCGAGGCTGCCGAGCAACATCACGGCCACACCCTCGCGCACGCCCACGCCGCCGACGCTGATCGGCAGCAAGGCCGAGAGCACCAAGGCGACTCCCAGAGAGAGCAGCTCCACCACCGGCAGCTCGATGCCCAACGCCCGTGAGGTGGCCAGAAAGACAGCCGCCGTGGTCAGGTGACCGAGCAGGCCGAGACCGAAGGCGCCGAAGAGCGACGAGCGGCTCGGCGGGTGCGCCGTGAGCGCGTCGACGAGTCGTGCCACGCGGCGGGCGATGGCGGAGGGCAGTCGAGCGGACGCGCGCTCGAGCATCCGCGGGCGCAACACCAGAGCCAGACCCAGACCACAGCCCAGGGCGAGTCCCAGCGTGGCGAGCGCACCTTGGCCATCCCGAAGCACGCCCGCGCCGAGTAGGCCGAGACCGAAGACCAGCGTGACCAAGCCCAAGAGGCCCAGGAGCTTTTCGATCACGATCACCCCGGCGGCCACGGAGCGGCTGCCCGTGCGGCGACCCACGGCGACGGCGCGGTAGATGTCGAGTCCAGCGGTGGAGGGCGTGAAGGCGCCGACGAAGCGACCCTCGAGGCTGACGCGGGTGAGCCAGGTGACGGGCAGATCGATCCCCGAGGTCTTCAGCAGGAGTCGAAAGCGCAGCACACCGAGCACAACAGCGAGGCTGGCGAAGAGGCCCGCCGCCAAGAGCCAGCGGACATCCGCTGCGTGAAGCGTGGTCACCAGGGCGTCGAGACCGTCGCGCGCGCTGATGCGTCGCACGACCCAGACCAGAAGCGCGAGCGTGATCAGATGACGGAGCGGGCGTCTCAGGCGTTTCAACACCCTCTGGCGCTACCACGCGTCGCGGCCAGGACCGAAATTCTCAACGAGTCGCGGCCGGGATCGCTCTGGGATTGGGAGCTACTCAGCCTCGTTCATCACGCGCACGGCGTCGGCGACGTCATCCGCGCTGCCGATGTAGAGAGGCGTGCGCTGATGCAGCGCGGTGGGCTCGATGTCGAGCACGCGACCCGAACCGTCAGAGGCGGCGCCGCCCGCCATCTCGCACACGAAGGAGAGGGGCGACGCTTCGTAGAGCAGCCGGAGCTTTCCGTGCTCGTGCTTCGTGTCGGGCGGATAGGCGAAGATGCCGCCCTTCAACAAGGTCCGATGGAAGTCCGCGACCATGGCGCCGATATAGCGGTGACTGTAGGGGCGACCGTGCTCGGCGTCGGGCCGCTTGATCCAGTCGACCCAGCGCCGCATACCCGGCTCCCACAGGTTGTAGTTGCCCTCGTTGATCGAGTAGATGCGACCGCGCTTGGGGATGCGGATGTTCTCATGCGACAGGAAAAACTCGCCCACGGCGGGGTCGAAGGTGAACCCGTGCACGCCACCGGCGGCGGCGTAGACGAACATGTTGGAGGAGCCGTAGATCACGTAGCCGGCGGCCACGATGTCGCGACCCGGCTGCAGGCAATCCTCGAGGCTGCCCGGCCCGCTCGGGGTCTTGCGTCGGTGGATCGAGAAGATCGTGCCGATGGAAGCGTTGACGTCGATGTTGCCCGAGCCATCGAGGGGATCGAATTGCAGCACGTACTTGCCGGGCGGGAAGGGATCGCGCACCGGGATCGGCTCGTCCACCTCTTCGCTGCCCATCACACAGACGTGTCCACCGGCCTCGACGCACGAGACGATGGTGTTGTTGGCGAAGATGTCGAGCTTCTGCACCTGCTCGCCCTGCACGTTGACCTCGCCCGTCAGGCCGAGGAAGCGCGTGAGACCCGCCTTGTGCACCTTGCTGCCGATGATCTTGGCGGCCAGGGAGATCTGCTGGAACAGGCCCGTGAAGTCGCCGGTGGCGCCGGGCATGGCGCGCTGACGATCGAGCACATGGCGTTCGAGCGTGGTGCCCGGGAGCGTGGGTCCGGGCGGACCCCAGGAAGGTATCGAGGTCATGCTCGGGACATACCAAGCCGGGCGGAGGCGTCAATCACGACGTCGCGCGCCGCGTTTCTTCTTGGACGTGCCCGAGACCGGTTCGGCGATGGCCTCGACCTCGGGCAGCTCACGCACGCGGGCGCGTTTTGCGCTCGAGCTCGCGGACGCGTCGGAGGTGTTGTCGAGGCTCACGAGGGTGCCGAAGAGCCCGGCCGTCAGCGGCATGCTGATCAAGAGGGTGTGCGCCAGGGGCGTACCCGAGGGCAGGTCCAAGACTGACGAGGGCAGCGTCCACGGGATGTAGGACGACGTGAGCCAGAAGACCAAGGCGCCGAAGCCGAGCCCCGCCACGGCCTTCAAGATGGCCTCGATCCAGGCCTCCTGCTGCCACGGCGGCTTCCCAGCCAGCACACCGGCGGTGGCGCCGGCGCCCATGGCGAGCAGGTAGCCGAGCAGACCGCTCGCGGACCTCAGACCGAGCCCGAAGTGGAGCCCAGAGGCGAGGCCCAGACCGATCAGCAGACCCAACAAGAGGCCGAGGGCGAGTCGTTTCAGCACACCGGCGATCTACCACCTCGCGAGCGGCGGGTCAGCCCGGCGCCCGTGAGGATGCCCGAGGCTCAGAAGCCGGGTTCTGCGCCCGTGGACGAGAAGCCGTCGTCGTACTCGTAGAGCGGCTGCGTCTGCACGATGCCCGCGTCGACGCCCGTGACCTCGATGATCCCGAGGACGCGACGAGCTCCACCTTCGCGGCCCATGCGCACGACCACATCCACGGCCGTGGCGATCAGATCGTCGAGGCCGGCCATGCTCGAATGCTGACCCACGCTCGCCAACACCTTGAGCGGCGTGAAGGGGTCCTCGCTGCCGGCCGCGTGGAAACCCGCCAGGGCGCCTTCCCCGCGGGAGGCCATCACCTTGAGAACGGCGAGCGTGTCGTCCGCACCCACGTCGTCGATCACCAAGCGGTCGCAGCGCAGGCGGCTGGCCTGACGAGCGAGGGCGCTCAGCGTCTCGCCGCCCGAGGCGTGGAGCGCGATCACCTGATCGCGATCGAGGCGAATGTCGGGCTGACCCTCGACCAAGACCAAGCGCTCACCCGCGTCCACGGCCGAGGCCAAGGCGCCGAGCATGGTGCTGACGCCGCTGGAAGCGGGTCCCACGACCGCGACGTTCTGTTGCGTGGAGATGGCCCGCTTCAAGAGCTCGGCCATGGTCGCGTCGAGCATCCCGCGGGGGACCAAGGCGTCGATGCCCGCGCTCTGCTTTCCGCGGCGAATCTCCACCACGGGTCCGCCCACGGCGACCGGCGGCAGGATGACCGTGGCGTGGGCGCCGTTGGGCAGCGTGGCGTGACGCACGGCGCCTCCGCCCGAGTCACCTCCGAGCAGACGCAGCGCGACGATCCTCAGCGCAGACGCCGAGGAGAAAGAAGCCCCGGTCGGATTCAAGCCTTCGCCCGAATCGGCGAGCACGCGGCCCGGACCTTCCACGATGATCTCCGCGATGTCGTCGTTGGCGAGCAGCTCATCCAAGGCGCCGAGCCCCACGGCCTCGCGAAGAGCGAGCGCCGCGAGATCGTCTCGAGATGCGCCGCCGAAGCCTTCGGAGGACGCCATCGCCGCGAGCGCCGCGTCGATCGCCTCGCCCGCACGCGACCAGCGGTCGGCATCGTGCATGGCCTCGGCGCTCACGTCGGACACCGGGAAGGCGATGCCGATGCGTGCCATCAGAGAGGCGAAGGTTCCACCGCTCAGCGTGGGGGCGCGCGCGGAGCTGCCCGAGGAGGCGCGAGCGCGGGACTTGGGTGGCGCCGTCGGTCGGTTCACGGGCGCCGGCGCGGGAGTCGGAGCCGAGTCCTGAGAGGGCTCCTGGGCGAGCCCGAAGCTGTCCCCGGGTGGCTCGGAGGCGGGCTGTACGGCGGCCGGTGGAGCGGCCGGTGCGGCCTGCGGTGGAGCGGCCTGCGG